>DATGXY010000277.1:0-7062 GCA_035298525.1 Holophaga sp. | reverse complement strand
GATAGCCCCCCCTTCCGGGAGGCCCTGGGCGGGGCCTTCGGCAGCCCCGGGCCGGCCGGGGGCGGCCCCGTGGACCGGTTCCGGGCCCAGGCCGGCTGCCGGGACCTCCTCTTCGGGTCCACCCGGGAACCGGAGGCCTTCCAGGTGGAAAGGGACCCGGGCGGGCACCGCTTCCGGCTGAAGGGCCCCGTGCTCTCACGCCTGACGCCGGGCCTGGAGGAGCTGCCCTTCAGCGCCTGCCGCCTGGACGGTGCCCGCATGGCCCTGGCCTTCCAGGGGGAGACCCTCGTGCTGGAGGACCCCCAGGCCGACCTGGAGCCCGCCGGGAACGCGGACGCCGGGGACGGGGAGGTGCGGGCCCCCATGGCCGGCCGGATCCTGGAGGTCCTGGTGGCCGAGGGGGACGCCGTGGAGCGGGGCCAGGTGATCTTCGTGCTGGAAAGCATGAAGATGCAGTTCGAGATCCCCGCGCCCCGGGAGGGTCGGGTGGGACGGATCCTCGTGGCGGCAGGCGAGGTGCTGGCGGGGCCCGAGCCCCTGGCGGTCCTGGAGGGGCCCATCGGGGCCTGAGCGGCCTGGGGCCTGTTCCGGCCCGACTTTCCCAGGCCGGGCCGAATGCCTGAGCCCGGCCCGGATCAGGGATGGCCCTTCCGCCCGCCGGCCTTGGCCTTTCCCCGGCGCGTGGGTCCGGGTGTAGGGCCCTGCGCCGGAACAGGCCTGGCGAGGGCATCGATGGCATCCTGCGGCACCTCGATCCGCGGCAGGGGAGGCGGCATCCGGTCCTCGACCACGACCGTCGTCCCGCCGCCGTCGATCAAACCGTCCTTGCATCGCGGAGGCCCCCCCTTCCGCATGGGGCCTGAGGGTGCCTTCGGGTGGAAGGACCAACCGGGCCGGGCCGCCCTGGGGGAGAATCGGATGGGCGGGAAACCGCCGGGGGGCACGGGGCCGATGGCCTCGACGACGAGATCGCCGCCCCGGTCGAAACCCATGCGGAATTGCCCGTTTTCCGAAACCAGCCATTCGCCGAACTTCAACGTTTCATCTGGCCGGAGGTCGGGAACCTCGGCGAGGAGCCCACCCCAGGCGGTCGGGAGCATCACCAGGAGGCCCATGGATTTCAGGACACGGCTTGCCCAGCCCGGATTCCCCCGGCAGTTCGGTCGATACATGATCCCTCCGGGGACACCCGCGCCCCTGGCGCTCCGGTCCCGAAGGGGTCCTGCGGCCAACACGGCCTCCGTTCCCAGGTCCCGATGGGCCTCAGCGGCCCACCGCCCTCCCCAGCCATTCCCAGCAGGCCCGCTGGGTGAGCATGAAGCCCGATTCCTGGGGCACGAGGCCGTCCAGGCGGAAGGCCCGGTCCCGGCCCCGCCAGTCCGCCCCCACGGGGGTCACGTCCAGGCCCGCCTTTTCCGCCAGGGCCATGGCCCGGGGCAGGTGCCAGGCGGAGGACATGAGCGCGGTGCGCTTCCAGCCCCTCGCGGCCTTGAGGCGCGCGTAGGCGCCGATCTCGTCGCGGGTGATCCAGCAGGGTTCGCCCACCACGACGATGGCGGCGTCGGGCACGCCCAGGGAGCGCCAGAGGGCGCGGGTGTCCTGCCCCCCGTCCCGGGCCCCGGCCACCGTGTCCCGGAACCAGCCGCTGGCCACCAGGGTGCGCACCCGGCCTCCGTGCCACAGGCGGGCGGCCTGGGCCACCCGGTCCCCGGAGCCGCCCAGCTGGGGCCCGCCCGCGGGATCCACCTCGGTGCCGCCCCCCAGCACGAAGAGGGCGTCGAAGGGCGGGGCCGGGTCCGGCAGGGGGGGCACCCGGCGCTCCAGGGAGGCCATGAGGGCGCCGCCCACGTAGGGATTGCCGGCCACCCCGTAGGCCGCCCAGATGGCCAGGGCGAAGGCGAAGGGCAGCCACTGGCGGCGGCGGCCCAGCCACAGGGCGAGACCCAGGAGGGCCAGCCACACGAGGCCCGCGGGCATGACCAGGAAGCCCAGCAGCTTCTGGATCTCGAGGAAGGGGCTGGGTGCGCCGGGCATGGGGTCTCCGCCGGGGGCCCGGGGCGCGGCAGACAGGAACGGCCCGCGGGGGTAGCGTGGAAGGGATCAGGATGGGATCCGATCCCCCGGGAGGTCAAGATGCGCGTCGCCGAGCGGAACCTGGAGCTGGCGGGCCTGGACCGGCCCCTGCGCGCCCGCCTCACGGCGCCCCCGGACCCGTCCCGGGCCGTGGTGCTGGCCCACGGCTTCAAGGGCTTCATGGACTGGGGCTGCTGGCCCTGGGTGGCGGCGCGCCTGGCGGAGGCCGGGGTGGCCTGCCTGCGCTTCAATTTCAGCCACAACGGCATCGGGGCCGATCCGGAGGCCTTCACGGAACTGGACCGGTTCGAGGCCAACACCTTCTCCCGCGAGGTGGCCGAGCTGCGCGCGGTCCTGGAGGCGGCGCGGGACCTGCCGGAACTGCGGGGCCTCGAGGTCACGCCCCTGGGCCACAGCCGGGGCGGGGCCATCGCCCTGCTGGCCCCGGAGGGCGCGAAGAGGGTGGTGACCTGGGCCTCCCTGGCCAGCCTCGAGGGCCTCCACGGGTTCCTGGGGGAGCGGGAGGCCTGGCTGCGCCGGGGATTCGTGGAGGCCCGGAACGCCCGCACGGGCCAGGTCATGCGCCTGGGCCGGGCCCTGCTGGAGGACTACGAGGCCCACCGGGAGGCCCTGGACGTGGAGGCCGCCCTGCGCCGGCTCAAGGCCGCCGGGGGGAGCGCCACCGCCATCCACGGGGACCTGGACCCCGCCGTGCCCCTGGACCACGGCCGCCGCCTGGAGGCCGCCGGGGCCCGCCTCGTGGTCATCCCCGGAGGCGACCACACCTTCGGCGCGGCCCACCCCTTCCGGGGCGAGGCCCCGGCGCCGCTGCGCGCGGCGCTGGCGGCGACCCTGGAGGCCCTTCAGTCGTAGGCCACGCCGGGGTAGCTGACGAAGTGGTAGAGGTTGGCGGGGGCGGTGGCCCCCATGCCCAGGGCCTTCACGGGCAGCTCGGGCGCGTCCACCGAGGCCCCGAAGGCCACGGGGCGCCCCGCGGGGGCGGGGGTCCCCAGCGCCTTCGACACGCTCTCCATCAGGAGGAGCCCGAAGGGGATTGAGAAGCGCCCGCACCAGGGCATGCGGTACGTGTCGGGCCGGGCCGGGTCCGCCACCGTCTCGAAGAAGGCCCGGGCCGAGGCGCCGGAGACGGGCCCCGACAGGGGCCCCGTGAGGATCCGGCGGTCCTGCTCCATGGCCTGCAGGTAGGCCCCGGGTCCGCCCGAGCCGAAGGGGGCGTAGCGGAAGTCGTCGCCGTAGTGGATGCCGTCGGAGGAGATCACCACGGCCACGTCCCGGCCCAGGGTCCAGCCCCGCCTGCGCATGGCGGCCGCCAGGGCCCCGCCCGCGCGGGAGGCCAGCTCCGAGAGCCGCTCGAAGGGAGCGGAGGGGAGGAGGACGGGCAGGATCTCCACCCCCGGGTCCTGGTGCTTCAGCCAGTAGGCGATGGCCTCCAGGGAGTGCTCGCTGTCGGCGTGGGCGGGGTCCCGGGTGGCGTCCCCGGGGGGAAGGGCCGCCAGCAGTTCGTCCCGCAGGGGCGAGACGGGGATGTCCCCGCCGGGGCTCCGCCAGACCTTGTAGGGGTCCACGGCCAGGGCTCCCTGGGCGCCGTAGCGCCGGTACTTGTGGAAGACGCCCACCAGCACCACCGTCCGGGCCCGCACCAGGGGCACCACGCGGCGGAACACGCGCCCGGCGTACAGGTAGTCGTCGTGAGGGCAGATGAGGCCCTTGACCCCGGGGGCCGGGAGGGGCCCGAAGGCCTCCGGCGCGGGGGGCGCCGCGGACAGCTCCCACACCTTGGCCATCTGGGCCGCGGTGGAGGCGAAGCCCACCACGTCCTGCTGGCCCCGGCGGTCCCCGGCGGAGGGGATGCCCATGGCCCGGCGCGTCTCCTCCAGGGTGGGGACCGGCGCGGGGGGCGCCGGGGCCAGGGAGGCCTGGGCGAGGGCGGCTGCGAGGAGCAGGGAGAAGGCCATATGGGGCTCCTGGGCTTTCCTTCCAACCTACCACCGCTCCGGACCCCCACGGCGGGGGCAAGGCGTGTAAGGTGGATGCACCACCCCGGAGGCCCCGTGTCCCGCATCGCCCCCCTCCTCCTCCTCGGCCCGGCCCTCGCGGCCCAGGCCCCCCTGGGCACCTGGACCCTGGAAAAGACCCCGGATATCGAGGCGGCCATCGAGACCGCCGTGAAGGAGGCCAGCTTCATCGTCCGCCCCATCGCCCGGGGCCGCCTCCGCAAGACCAACCCCGCCTACAAGCGGGTGAAGGTGGAGCGCACGGGGGAGAGCTTCTCCGTCACCTACGACGAGCGCCAGCCCCAGGTGATGCCCGCCTCGGGCGCCCCCGTGAAGTGGAAGCGCGAGGACGGCGACGTGTTCGATATCTCCATGCGGGCCCAGGGCCCGGATCTGCTCCAGACCTACAAGGCCGAGGACGGCCAGCGCACCAACGTCTTCCACGTGGACCCGGCCACCGGCCGCCTGAGCCTGACCGTCACGGTCGCCAGCACCAAGCTGCCCAAACCCGTGGTGTACACCCTCACCTACGCGTCCGCCCATTGAGCCTCCTGGAGGCCAGGGCCGTCGGCAGGGCCTACGGGGGACGCTGGGTGCTGCGGGGGGTGGACCTGGATCTGGCCCCCGGGGAGCGCCTCGCCCTCCTGGGGCCCTCCGGATGCGGCAAGACCACCCTCCTCAATGTGCTGGGGGGCCTGGACCGGCCCGACGAGGGCCACGTGCGCCTGCAGGGCGAGGATCTCGGCGCCGCCTCCCCGGCGCGCCTGGCCGAGCTCCGCCGTTCCCGCCTGGGCACCGTCTTCCAGTTCTTCCACCTGATCCCCACCCTCACCGCCCGGGAGAACGTGGAACTGCCCCTGCAGCTCCTGGGCTGGGAGCGGCCCGCCCTGGAGGCCCGCACGGAGGAGCTGCTGGAGGCCGTGGGGCTTCCCGGCCGGGCCCACGCCTTCCCCCGGGAACTCTCCGGCGGCGAAATGCAGCGGGTGGCCGTGGCCCGGGCCCTGGCGGCCCGTCCCGCCTGCCTCCTGGCCGATGAGCCCACGGGCAACCTGGACAGCGAGGCGGGAGAACGGGTCCTCGCCCTCCTGGCCGCACTGACGGAACAGGCGGGCACGGCCCTGGTGATGGTGACGCACAGCGAGGCGGCGGCCGCCACCTGCCACCGCGTCGTGCGCATGAAGGACGGCCGGATCCTGGAGGACGGACGGTGAGGAGCCTCGCCGGGCGCCTGGTGTTGCGGCCCCTGGGCCTGGAACCCGCCCGGGCCGCCCTGACGGTGCTGGCCGTGGCCCTGGGGGTGGCGGTCTTCCTATCCATCCGCCTGGCCAACCGCGCCGCCGTGGCCAGCTTCGACGCCTTCGCCCGGGGGGTGGGCACCGGGGCCGAGTACACCGTGCGGGCCGGCTTCGGGGATCTGGACGAGAACGCCCTGGGGGCCCTGGAGCCCTTGCGCCGGGATCTGTGGATCCGCCCCGTGCTGGAGGGTTCCTTCAGCCGCCAGGGGGACGAGGCCTCCTTCCAGGTGCTGGCCACGGATCTGGTGGGATTGGGCGGGGAAGGGACCGAAGGGGAGGAAAGCGCCGGCCCCCCCGACCTGGAGGGGGTCCTCGTTTCCCGCAGCCTGGGCCTGGGCCCGGGGAGCCGCCTGGAAGGCCTGGTGGACGGCCGCCCCGTGACCCTGCGGGTGGCGGGAATCCTGCCGGAACCACCGGGCCGGCCCGCGCCCCCCGGCACCCTGATCGTGGTGGATCTCCCCGCCGGCCAGTCCCTCCTGGGGCGGCCGGGTCGCCTGGACCGCCTGGACCTGGGCCCCTGGCCGGGCCGCACCTGTTCCCGGGAGGCCATCGCAGCGCGCCTGCCCGAAGGTTGGGTGCTGGAGGACGCGGAACAGCGGGCCAGCAGCGGCCGGGCCATGAGCGGGGCCTTCCGCCTCAACCTCACCGTCCTCTCCCTCATCGCCCTGGCCGTGGGGGCCTACCTGCTCTTCCAGGCCTTCGACGCGGCCGTGAACCGCCGCCGGGAGACCTGGGCCACCCTGGCCGCCCTGGGCTGCCCGCCCCGTTCCGTCCTCTCCCTCGTCCTCCTGGAAGCGGCGATCCTCGGCGGCCTGGGGAGCCTCCTGGGCGTGGCCCTGGGATGGGCCGGGGCCCAGGGGGCCGTGCGCTTCGTGGCCCGCACCATGGAGGCCCTGTACGGGGCCGCCTCGGCCCGGCACGCGGCCCTGGGCGCCGGGGAGGCGGGGGCCGCCCTGGCCCTGGGCCTGATCACCTGCCTCGCCGCCGCTTGGATCCCCGCCCGCAGGGCCGCGGGCACGCCCCCCGTCCAGCTCCTGGCCCGGGGCGCCTCCGCCCGGCCCATGCCCTGGCGATTCCTGTCCCTCCTGGGCCTGGGCATGCTGGCCGGGGGCATGGGCGCCGCCTTCCTCCCCCGCCTGCCCCAGGGCACCCTGTGGCACGCGTACCTGGGCTCGGCCCTGGTGATCTTCGGGGGGAGCCTGGCCTCGGTGGCCCTGCTGCCGGCCCTCGGGGCCCTGGGATCCCGGGCCCGGGACTGGCGGGCGCGCCTGGCCCTGCGGCCCCTGCGCCTGCCCACGGGGCGCCACGGTTTCGCGGCCGCCGCCATGGCCGTGGCCGTGGGCATGACCGTGGGCATGGGCGTCATGGTGCGCAGCTTCGAATCCACGGTGGAGGGCTGGATCGGGGACAGCCTGCGGGCCGATGTGTACGTGGCCCCCCTGGGTTCCGGGGGCGCGGGGAGCCGCCACCGCATCCCCGCCGCCGAGGCCGACGCCCTCGCCGCCGATCCCGCGGTGGAGGCCGCGGACCGCTACCAGGCCGCGCCCCTTCTCTTCCGGGGCCGACCCACCACCCTGGCCGCGGGCGACTTCGCCGTGCTGGGCACCCGGGGCCACCTGCCCATGGTCTCCGGGGGCGCCAGCCATGACGTGCTGGCCCGGATCCGCCGGGACGGCCTC
>DATGXY010000276.1:0-2352 GCA_035298525.1 Holophaga sp. | reverse complement strand
GCCAGGGCCGTCAGGAGGCCCACGGTCTTGAGCACCACGGTCTTGCCGCCCGTGTTGGAGCCGGAGATGACGACGCCGGGGCGCTCCCGGTCCAGTTCCAGGGTCAGGGGCACCGCTTCGTGGCCCAGCGCCTCCAGGCCGAGGGCCTCGCGCACGTTGGGCAGGAGCAGGGGATGGCGGGCCTCCTCCAGGTGCAGGCGGTCCTGGCCCAGATCGGGCAGGGTGCCGTCGCAGAGGGCCGCCCAGCGCAGGAGGGCCAGGCCCTCGTCGGCCTCGGCCTGGAACCGGTGCCAGCGCTCGAAGTCGAAGCGCCGGGCCCGCAGCGAATCCAGCAGGTCCCGCAGGAAGGCCTGCACGGCCTGGGTGTACTCCCGGTCCGCCTCCACGTGATCGTTGTTCATGGAGACGGCCTCGAAGGGCTCCACGAACACGGTGGCGCCGCTGCTGGAGCGGTCCAGCACGAGGCCGGGCACCATGCCCCGGCGCTCGTTGCGCACCGGCAGGCAGAAGCGGCCGTTGCGCTCCACGATGTTGTATTCCTGGAAGGCCTCCGGGAAGTCCCGCAGGATCTTGGACAGGCGGTTCTGGATGGACTGGAAGCAGCGCTGGCGGGCCCGGTGCAGCTCCGCCAGGCCGGGCACCCGCATGGGATCCAGCTGACCGTCGTCGGTGAAGCAGCGGCCCAGATGGTCGGCCACGGGCCCCGGGTCCGGCAGGAGATCGGCGGTGACCTGGAGGCGGTCGATGCCCAGCTCCGTGCCTTCGGGCGCCGGCCGGTCCGCGGGCCACTCCAGGGTCCGCACCGTGCGAAGCAGGGTGGCCAGGGAGGCCAGGCCCAGGCGCAGCTGCCTCCAGTGCTCCGGCAGGGGCCAGCCGGCGGGGTTCAGGATCTCGTCCAGGGCCTCGTCGAAGGCCGAGACGGGCAGGGCGGAGGGGTCCGTGGCCCAGGTGGGGCCCAGTTCCATCTGCCGGAGGCGGCGGAGGCCGCACTGGCCGTCCCAGGGATGCATGCGCCCCAGGCCCTCCCGGGCCGTGCGGGTGCGGGCCCCCCTGGCCACCAGGGCGGAGAGGGTGGGGTATTCGACGGCTTCGAGTTCGGAGGCGGAGGGATGGGTCTTCATGGGGGCACGAAAAAGGCCCGCCGTGGCGGGCTTTTCCATCTTACCCGGAATTGCGATCCCCTCATGGCGCCGTGCCCCATGTCCGCGCATGAAAAGGCCCGCCTTGGGGCGGGCCCTTTTCCTGCGCTTCAGGGGCATCAGCCCATGAGGCGGCGCTCCTGGGCGAGGCGCTTGAGGGTCTTCTTCCCGGTATCCGCTGCGCGGATACGCGGGGCCCCCCTGCCCATCGGCGCAAGAAAAAGGCCCGCCTTTCGGCGGGCCCTTTTCCTGCGCTTCAGGGGCATCAGCCCATGAGGCGGCGCTCCTGGGCGAGGCGCTTGAGGGTCTTCTTGCGGGCGGCAAGCATCTTCCGCTTGCGCTTGGCGCTGGGCTTCTCGTAGTGCTGACGCTTCTTCAGCTCGGAGAGGATGCCGGACTTCTCGCACTTGCGCTTGAAGCGGCGCAGGGCGTTTTCGAACGTCTCGTCTTCCTTGATTTTAACCAGTGGCATGCAGGGACACCTCCTTTCGCCGTGAATTCGCACCGGGAAACGGCAAAACCGTCGCCAGGGCCGTCCTCCAGGCTAGCATCGCCGGCCGGGCATTGCCAGCCTTCCTTTCGTCCCCTGTGGCCCCGCCGGGCGGCGGATGGCATAATCCAATCCGTACGAGTACATATGAACCCTTCCCTGCTCCTCATCGTGGATGGCGAATCCTTCCGGGCCCCCGACCTGTCCGCGGTGATGGGGGGAGACGGCTGGAGGGTCGTATGGGTCCAGGGCCCCTTCGGCCTGCCGCCGGGGGCCGAAGGCCTGATGCCCGACCTGGCCCTCTTTGACCCGGCCGTCCTCTCCAACGAAGGACGCGAACTCCTGCGGGGCCTCTGCGATCGCCGTCCCGGCCTTCCCCTGGTGGCCCTGGGCGGACCCGAAACCGATCCGGAGTGGGCCGCCAAGGCCGGGATGCAGACGCGCAACTTCCACCGCCTGGGCCGGGACACCGCCATCCAGGCCTGGCCCGCCACCCTCCGGTCCTGCCTGGACGGGTTCGGGCCCGGACAGCGCAAGTTCACGGCCGAGGATCTCTTCGGGGACATCCTGGCGGAGATGGAGGAGCCGCCTGCGGCCCCCGCCGCCACCCCGGGCTCCTCCAGCGGGTCCATCCCCCTGGTGGAATTCCTGGAATCCACCCAGGTCTCCGACCCCGGCCCGGCCCCCGAGGCCATCGCGCCGCCGCCGCCGCCGCCCCCCCCC
>DATGXY010000275.1:0-12550 GCA_035298525.1 Holophaga sp. | reverse complement strand
CCATCGCCGATCGGTGGTTCGACCCCATCGCGCAAAAAGGAAAGGGCACCCTGCCGGGTGCCCTGTCTTTGTTGGTTGGCGCGAGTGGAATCGAACCCCGGCTCCGCCCCGCGGCGCTGGCTGCGCACGGGAATCCGCCGGGGGCGGACCGGCGGGTCACGCAGGCGTGCCCCGCCTTTCCCTACCTGCGCGCCATCGCCGATCGGTGGTTCGACCCCATCGCGCAAAAAGGAAAGGGCACCCTGCCGGGTGCCCTGTCTTTGTTGGTTGGCGCGAGTGGAATCGAACCACCGACCCCTACCGTGTCAAGGTAGTGCTCTAACCCCTGAGCTACGCGCCAAGTGTCAGCGAAAGACCATTATACCGGACCGGGGCCGGAAGTCGAGGGGGGATTGCCGGGGTCGGCGTGGCGCTGGGCCCGGGCGTGGAAATCGTCCCGGTACACCTTGCGTTCCGAGGGGGGGATATCGGCGGGATCGGGGGGGAGGCCCCACCTGGAACGGCGCAGGCGGACGATGATCCAGAGGATCAGGGATAGGAGGAGGGGGGGGTATTCGGCCAGGAGGCGCCAGGGGGTCAGACGGTACTGGGGAGCGCGGATGCCCGTGGAACAGAAGTTGTCCAGCACCCAGAAGCTGTCATGGGGATGCAACTCCAGGGCCTCCTTCCGGGGCAGGGTGATGGTCTCCAGCTCGCCACCGATGGTCACCTGCACGTCCCGCAGGAAGGCGTCGGAGGAATCCTTGTCCACTTCCACCACTTCCACCTGGTACACATCCGGCCACTGCCACTGTCCCCGGGGGGCGAAGAGGATGAGGGAACCCTGCACCAGGAGGAGCCAGCCCAGGACCCCGGCCACCGTCCAGAGGCCGGCAAAGGCGAAGGTCCGCCGGGTCACGGGGAAATCGAGCATGTCCAAGGGTACTCCGGACGAAACGGTTCTGCAGGGATTTGCACATCCGTGCGGCCAAGCTGCACGCCCCGAAGGCACGGATGCGGCGGCTCCCGCCGATGTATGCTTTTCACAAGAGAACCGCATGACCCAGACCCCCACGAACAGCCTCAGGATCGCCATTGCAGACGATGAATCGCTCAGTCTGTTGAGGCTGGCGCGATGTCTTGAAAAGTCGGGATGCGTGGTGGCTGGGCGGTTTCCCGACGGCGGTTCCCTGGTGGAATGGCTCCAGGGCCACGAGTTGCCTGATGCCCTCTTCCTGGATGTGAAGATGCCGGGGGCCAGCGGCCTGGAGATCCTGGCGGAATATTCGACCCGCCTGCCCATCGTGCTCGTCACCAGCGGGGCCGAGTTCGCGGTGCCCGCCTTCGATTTCGAGGCCACCGACTTCCTGCTCAAGCCCTTCTCCCAGGAACGCATCGAGAAGGCCCTGGAACGGGTGCGCAAGCGCCTGGGCCTCTCCCAGTCCTCCTCCGCGGCCCAGGCGGCGGTGCGCATTCCCGTGCTCGCTGGCACAGGCACCCTTCTGCTGGAATTGGGGAAGGTTTCCCATTTCAAGCTGGACCGGGCCAGTGTCTGGGCCTGCACCGCCTCCGGTGAGTTCCAGACCCGCTGGCGCTCCCTGAACCAGGTGCAGGAAGCCATTCACGGCGTGCGGCTCGTGCGCCTCAACCGCACCATCCTTGCCCGGCCCGAAGGGGTGCGGGGTCTGCGGGTGCTCCGCTTCGGAAAGCGGATGATCCTCCTGGCGGACGGTCGGGAGTACGTGGCGACCCGCATGGGGACCCGGGAGCTGAATCGCATCCTGGGCCTGCAGTGAGGCTCATCCCAAGAATTGTGCATATCGACCCCTGGAATATGCCGTTCCCTGCATGAATCGGGCGGTCGTCCTTCGGCACGCCATCAAAGCGTGGTTTGGGTTGGTGGATTTCCGACAATTCCAAAGATCAACCCTTCCTTTCTCGGGAGGGGGCCGCTTTTCCCCAAGGGAGGGCGGAAACCGGAGAGGATCCTTCCATGTCCTTTGTTTTCCGAAATGCCATGCGGAGGCGGGAGGCGGGGATTGCCCTCCTCGAGATCCTGCTGGTCCTGGCGATCATCTCGACCCTGGCCCTCACCTACACCTTCACCTCCATGGACCGCACAGGTCCCGCCGTGAAGGGCACCCTCAACGCGCTCCACGGGGCCCTGGCGGACGCCCGGAGCCTGGCGCGGGGTTCGGGCCAGCCGGTGACGGTCACCCCCTCGGGGAGTGGCGCCGACGCCACCTTCGTCTATGAGACCGCCACGGCGAGCGGCCCGGTGATCGTCAACAGCTCCCTCACCCTCACGTACGGGCCTTCCTCGGGCCGCTGGTCCCTGGCCTCGGAGCCGCGCCTGGCGCGCCACAGCCAGGTGGACCCCACCGGCGCCACCACCGCCGCGACCGCGGCCGTGGCGAGCCTCAAGGCCAGCCTCAAGAACGTGGCCGTGGACGGCGGGGCCGTCTTCTCCACCTCCCTCTGGACCAACAGCCTCGCCGATCCCTCCCGGACCTGGACCATCAACAACAACGGGACCGTGAGCGCCGAGGGCTACATCGCCGTCGTCGGAGCGCGGGGCGGCGCGCCGGATCCCCAGGGTGCCGTGGGGGTCCTCCTCCTCAACGCCTCGGGCTCCATGCTCCGCTACTACCGCCCCAACGCCTCCTCCCCGTGGGTGCGGCTGTGAGGCGCGGGGCCTCCCAGGGAGGCTTCACCCTCATCGAGTTCCTCATGGCGGCCTTCATCGTGGGCATCGGGCTCCTGGGGCTGGGGGCCCTCCAGACCGCCTCCGTCTCCGCCTCATCCGGGGGCAGGGGCCGGGTCACGGCGGCGTACGTGGCCGAGCAGGTCCTGCAGCAGATCCAGGTGGAGGGCCAGCACAGCTACTTCGCCAAGCAGAACTCCCTGACGCCGGCCTTCACGGCGGTGTATTCCGCCAGCCCCGGTACCGCCACCGATCCCGCCGTCGTGGGCGGCTTCAACGTGGACGGGCTGATGGTCAGGGACGCGGCGGGGACGGACGTGGACAACCTGGCCGCCCTCGTTCCCGATCCCCTCAAGCGGCAGCCCATCTTCACGGCCAACTGGGCCCGGCTGGCCTACCCCGGCACCGCGCCGGCCTCCGCGGCCCAGACCCAGGAATTCGTCGTCAACGTCAACTGGACCGAGGGCGGCGTCGCCCGGACCTTGAGCATGAGCCGATATGTGCGCTACTGACCGGGCCTCCCGGGGCTTCTCCCTCGTCGAACTCATGGTGGCCGTGGCCTTCACCGCCATCCTCATGGCCGGGCTGGCCACGGTCTTCCGCAGTTCAGCCACCGGCTTCGCCGCCGTCAACGAGACCATCGGGGCCCAGCGGGGCAACCGCTGGGCCCTGGAGCAGGTCCGGGAGGACTTCTCCCAGGCCGGGCTGGTCTTCCCCGACCGGGCGCTGCCCGCCTACATCCTGTCGGGCGCCGAAGGCCTCTTCACCCTGGCCCTGGACCAGACCGTCACGGGCGCCAAGCGCGTCAGCGACACCGATCCCGGGGCCACCCAGGACGAGACGGTGACCGCGGACGTCATCCAGTTCTTCCAGGACGTGCCCCTCCAGACCCGGGGCGAGTGGGCCGCCGACACCCTGGGCAACGATATCCCCGCCAGCGGGGTGCCCACCTCCGCGCCCACGAGCGCCACGGTGAACTTCCAGTACGGCGCGCCTACCGACCTCAAGGCCAACGACGTCATGGTCATCCTGGACAGCGGGGAGAACGGCAAGTGGGAGCACCCCCTCATCGCCGGGGGCGCCAATCCCGTCGTGTTCCAGACGGATGTGACGGCCCTGTCCCGCTATTCCCTCACCCCTCCCAGCCCCGGCATCGCCCTCGCCCACAACGCCCACGTGCCGGTCATGTTCGTGAGGCCGGCCCAGCTGGTGCGCTACTCGGTGCAGGCGGTGGGGCTGGACCCCGCCCATCCCGCCGTGCGCATCCCCTGCCTCGTGCGCCAGCAGGCCGACTACCCCACCGCGGGCACCGTTGACTGGACGGCGGTCCCCGCCCGCATCGTGGCCGAGAACGTGGAAGGCTTCCGCATCGACCTGTCCTTCGACGGCGGCGCCACCTGGGCCCGGCCCAGGACCGGGACGGTGGACTGGGCCACGATGCGGACCAACGCCAACGCCACCCTGGCCACCTCGGGCCTGCCGGGCCTGCGTTCCATCACGGACCCCCTCCGCCCCGACTGGTTCCGCTCCATCACCTGCCTCATCCGCATCGACATCACGTCCCGGACGCCCATGCGCCGCAGCGAGTACGCCACCACCGGCACGACCCGCGCCTACCGCACCCGGACCCAGACCGTCCTCGTCTCCCCAAGGAACTTCGCCTATGGCACCTGAGAATCCGGTGAAACCGCCCCAGGACCCCCAGCGTGGTGCCATCACCATCCTGGTGGTCCTCTCCCTCCTCGTGCTGCTCACCACCCTCACCTTCGCCATGAGCCGCAACGCCCTGCTGGAGATCTCCAACTCGGGCACGGTCTGGCAGGCCGCGCGGGCCTCGGAGGCCTCCGAGGCCGGCCTGGACTGGTACCTGCTCTGGTCCAACCGGGACAACCTGGCCCAGGCCACGGGCCGGGACCGCGAGAAGCTCACCGAGGCCATGCAGCAGCTCAACACCACCGGCCTCTGGCAGACGACGGCCTATCTCCTGAACCCCTCCTTCGTGGACGGTTCCGGCTCCCCCTGGGACCGTGCCATCCGCCTGACCTCCAACGAGCGGTCCACGAACTCGGATATGGTGCTCACGCGCACCGGCACGGCCTTCCAGCAGGCGGGTCTCGCCACGGTCCAGAGCTTCGACGTGACCGTGCGCTACCTGGGCAAGTCCGACGTGGCCGAGATCTCCGGCGGGGCCGGCGGCAGCGGGAGCACCGCGGGCACCGCGACGCCCCGGACGGGGCGCTACTCCAACCTCTACCAGGTGCAGGGCATCGGCAAGGCCAGCGTGCCCACCGGGACGTCCTCGTACATGAGGTACACGGCGACCCGCGAAATGTACGTCACCTCCACCCCCTGACCCCGAGGCACCGCCATGAAGCCCAATCGAGCGATCCTCGCCCTCGCCCTCTCCCTCCTGGCCGTCCCCGCCCGGGCCCAGCTGGATACCCGCCTCCAGGCCTGCAAGACGGACGTGCTGGACGTGTACACCGGCGGCAAGGCCGCCTCAGCCAAGCCTGAGATCATCACCCTCATCGACAACTCCGGTTCCATGAACGGCGTCTACTGGAGCCGGAACTACTATGCCGACGCGGATACGACGTCCAGCGCGGGCGACACCGGGCAGAGCATCCACAACAACGTGTGGGGAATCTCCTCCGGTGACATCAACAACCGCGTCGTGCCCGTCGTCTACTCCAGCGGATCGGGCTCGTCCATCCAGGTCTGGGTGAATTTCCATTCGGGCAAGGCCATCGACGCCAGCCCCGGGAGCGTGGTGAACGGCCTCAAGAACGGCCTCCTCATCAAGCCCAACGGGGACCCCGTCGTCTATTCGGACGTGAACAGCACCAACGTGAAGCTGTGGGTGCAGCGGGCCAGCCACGTGCGCTTCTCCTTCGCCTCCGGATCCAGCGCCGTCAACTACAACTACACCCGCTCCGACGGGACCATCGGCACGTACGCCGTGGGGAACCTGAGCATCAAGCCCCGGCCCTATTCGGGAGGCGCCGGCGGCAACTACACCTCCCTGGCCGCCACCGACATCAAGACCAGCGACAAGATCCGGGTGGTGGACCTCCCGCTGCCCTGGGCCCTCTTCGACGCGGTGCCCTACTACGAGGGGCAGAACCGGACCCTCAGCCCCGCCCCCCAGTGGCCCAGCGGGGGCAACGGCAACTACGCGGACGCCGTCACCAACAAGCATCCCCAGCACACCTACATCTTCGACAAGGTGCCCGACTCCAACGGCCAGCAGACCAGCAAGGCCCAGTGGTACGAGGTGGACGGGATCTGGAGCCAGGGCTTCGACGGCAACGACGGCATCCTGCAGCCCTGGACCGGGGCCACCAACGCCAAGGGCAAGATCGGCTGCTTCAACTACGGGGGCGACTACCTGATGTGGATCGCCTTCGGCCAGGACGTGCGCAACGCCACGGACGACGGGATCACCGCCTACACGGGCACCAACGGGGGCTCGTACGCCGTCAAGGACGTGAGGGAAGGGGGGGCCGCCTGGAACAACCAGCTGCCCGGCATGACCCGCTTCCAGGCCATCAAGCGCTGCCTCATCCAGACCTGGGTGGACAACCAGCTGGACGTGGAATGGGCCATCCGCTTCTTCTACGGGGATCCTGACAGCTCCGGCGGCACCACGCCGCCCTCCTCCTACAACTCCAACAACCAGGACGGCAACCCCGGGGACCGGCAGCTCCTGCACCTGACGCAGCCCACGAGCCCCAACAATCCCGACGAGCGCCTGCGGTACATCATCACCATGCGGGCCGCGAACAGCACCCCGCTCACCAACGGCGTCATGAACGCCTACGCCCAGTTCGCCGATTCCAATACCGGCAACAGCATCTTCCCCAAGGACGTGCCCTCCTGCACCCAGAGCTTCCTCATCATCCTCTCGGACGGTGCGGCCTCCGACGCCGGCGGGTCCGGGGATCCCTACGCCACCGGCGTCTCGGCGGGCAACCTTGCCGTCGCGGCCAATCCCAGCTACATCAAGGGAAACAAGTCCTACAACAACTTCTACACCCTCGCCGGCATCGCGGCCCACTACCCGGATTCCAGCACCACCTCCAACATGCCCACGGACACCTACAACGCCGCCAAGATCAAGGTGCCGTGGGTGATCACCACCCGGCCCTCGGGCGTGAAGCGGCGGATCAGCACCATGACCATCGGCGTGAGCCTGGAGGGCAAGCTGGGCGACACCTACGGGGCCAAGAAGGCCATGTACGCCGCCGCCCTCTACGGGTGGGAAAAGAGGACCACCCCCTGGGACATCAACAACCACCCCCCCAAGGCCTACAACCCCTCCGATAGCACGGCCAGCGACAAGCTCGCGAACCCCTTCTACTTCGACGGCAAGGACCCCGACGGCCTCTCCGACGCCCTCACCCTGGCCTTCGGGCTGGCCCGGACCGCCACCAACACCATGGGCGCCCCCGTGGCCCCCCTCGTGGGCCTGAGCGTGGGCAAGCAGACCTACATCGGCACCTTCATCACCAACCAGGGCGCGGTGTGGACGGGGGATCTCCTCATGTCCGGCCTCGGCGTCTCCGGCAACCAGATCAGCGTGCTCGACAAGAACGGCACGCCCCTGGCCGCGACCTCGGGCCTGAACGCGGGCAACGCCGCCTGGTCCGCCGCCGACTCCCTGGCCGCGCGCGGCTGGAAGAACCGCAACATCTACACCCTCACCCCCGGCTCCACCTCCGGCACCTTCACGAACACCCTCCTGACCTGGAACGAGAGCCTGGGCACCTCCATCACCAACACGATGCTGGGCGTCTCCTCCGACGCGGAGCGCCGCAGCCTCATCCGCTTCATGATGGGTGCCAATACGGCGGCCCAGGCGGACGCCTCCGCGTCCTCCTCCATCACGGGCGTCCGGTCCGACCTCATGGGGGACATCATCAACAGCACCCCCGTGATCCTGGAATTCCCGGTCACGGCCATCCCCTCCGGCAGCAGCCTGGCCACCTTCTATTCCACGTACAAGTCCTCCCTCACCGACATCCACTTCCGCCTCATCGTCGTCGGCGACAACCAGGGCCTGCTCCATGGTTTCGGCGAGGTCAGCGGCCTTCCCAAGGCCACCGAGACGGTCGGGGGCCGGCCCCTCGTCCAGGGCGTCGTGGAGGGGGCCGTGGACGAGCTGTGGGCCTTCCTGCCACCCGATTTCCTGGGGGGCATCCAGGCCTGGCGCTCGGGATCCACCCACCGCTACCTCATGGACGGCAGCCCGACCCTGTACTTCAACGAGGCCGGAACCCCCAACGGGGTGGTGGACGGCAACGACGTGGTGCGGATCCTGGTGGGCCTGCGCAAGGGGGGCCGCAGCCTCTACTGCCTGACCTTCGCCGGCAACGATCCCTCGCAGCTGCGCGTGTCCTGGAAGATCCGCCCCGACGAGATCAGCCCCTCCGACGCAACCAGCCCCAACGTCACCCTCAAGACCCTCGGCTTCAGCTCCAGCACGCCCACGGTCTCCCGGGTGAAGTACAGCGGGACGCTCACGGACGTGTTCCTCGTGGGCGGCGGGCTCTCCACCCCCGAGGTGGACACCGCCTTCTCCGCCGCGACCTCGGCCACCCCGCCGGGGTACGGGTCAGGAACGGTGCTGGGCCGCTCCGTGGTGGCCCTGAACGTCCGGGACGGTTCCGTCGTCCGGGCCTGGGACTTCGCCAAGGACGCCACCCTCAAGACCAACTTCCCCTCCATGGGCTGCATCCCCGCGTCCGTGACCCCCGTCGAGGCCGTCGCGGGCAGCTACGCCACCCAGCGGGTCTACTTCACGGACACTTCCGGGGGCGCCTACGTGCTGGGCGCCGTGGCCACCAGCGGTTCGCGCACGGACACCATGAACATGGACGCCTGGGGGATCCGCCGGCTCTACACCCCCAAGAACGCCGGCACCGTGGTCAGCGTGCCTCCCGTGGTGTTCAACCTGCCCTACGGCTTCCCCATCGCGCGCACGGTGAACCCCAAGCCCATCGTCCCCGCCTTCGGCGTGGTCTTCGGGACGGGGGACCGGAACGATCCCATGGACCTGGATTCCGTGAATCCCGGCGGCGGCGGCACCAGCTACCGCAACCGGCTCGTCATGGTCCTGGACCGTCAGGACAGCGCGGATATCACGGGCAGCCTGGGGGCCATCGACTCCAAGGGCCTCACCGACGACGACCTGGCCGACCTCACCTCCATCTCCTCCTCCTCCGGGACGGCGGTGGATTCCACCCACAGCAGCTACTACCTGAAGACCAAGCTGGGGTACTACCTCAACTACACGGTGGGCACCCAGAAGTCCGCCTACGTGAGCACCTCGGACCGGTACGCCTACCAGAAGACGGTGACCCCGGCCATCGTGCTCAACAAGGTGCTCTTCTTCACGTCGTACACGCCGGACGCCTCGTCCACGGCGTGCTCGGGCTCCGGTTCCAGCGCCACCTGGCGCATGTGCGACGTGCTGGCTCCCGTCTACAACAGCGGTGCCCAGGCCGCCGCGCCCACCGGCTCCGAATGCACCAGCGGCTGGGTGATCCAGTTCAACGATATCCCCAGCGAACTGGCCAGCGTGGGCCTGGCGGGCGTGCTCCAGGCCGGCGAGGTGAGGAACGGCGCCACCGGGACGGGGACGATCGGGACCGGCTCCATTCCCGGCAACCCGCCCCCCAACATGCCCCGCATCCGCGCCTGGCGCGTGGTGCGCTGAGGGACCGGGCCCGCCCCCCCCGGGGGGCGGGCCTCATTCCACCGTGACGCTCTTGGCCAGGTTCCGGGGCTGGTCCACGTCGCAGCCGCGGATGACGGCGATGTGGTAGCTGAGGAGCTGCAGGGGCACCACGTAGAGGATGGGCGCCAGCCAGGGGTTCACCTTGGGAAGGCCCAGCACGTCCTCGGCGATGTGGTCCAGGCCGGTGTCCCCCTCCTCCACCAGGGCGAGGATGCGCCCGTCGCGGGCGGCGGCCTCCTGGAGGTTGGAGAGCACCTTCTCCCGGTGGGCGTCCTTCGGCATGACGGCCACGATGGGCAGGTGGCGGTCGATGAGGGCGATGGGCCCGTGCTTCATCTCGCCGGCGGGGTAGCCCTCGGCATGGATGTAGCTGAGCTCCTTCAGCTTCAGGGCGCCCTCCAGGGCGATGGGGTAGAGGGGGCCCCGGCCCAGGTACAGGAAGTCCGTGGCCTCGTGCCACTTCTGGGCCCAGGCGTGGAGCTTGCGGTCCATGCCGCCCACCCGTTCCAGCAGGGCGGGGAGCTCGCGCAGGGCCTGGACGATCTCGTCCCGCTGCCCGGGGGCGAGGGTGCCCCGGGCCTCGCCCAGGCGCAGGGCCAGGAGGAGGAGGACCACCAGCTGGGTGGTGAAGGCCTTGGTGGAGGCCACGCCGATCTCGGGGCCGGCGTGGGTGAGGAGGGTGGCCTCGGCCTGGCGGGCCGCGGTGGCGCCCATGACGTTGCAGATGGCCAGGGTCCGGGCCCCGCGGGAGGCGGCCTCCTTGAGGGCGGCCAGGGTGTCCGCGGTCTCGCCGCTCTGGGTGATGCCGATGGCGAGGGTGCCCTCCGCCACCACGGGGTCCCGGTAGCGGTACTCGGAGCCGTAGTCCACCTCGACGCCGATGCGGGCCAGCTGTTCGATGTAGAACTGGCCCACGAGGCCGGCGTGGCGGCTGGTGCCGCAGGCCAGGATGGTGATGCGCCGGATGGCGCGCAGCTCGTCCAGGGTGTAGGGCAGGTCCAGGGGCAGGGGATCGCCGGCCTCCGTGGGGAGGCGGTCCAGGAGGGTGTTGGAGACGGCCAGGGGCTGCTCGAAGATCTCCTTCTGCATGAAGTGTTTGAAGCCGCCCTTCTCCGCGGCCACGGGGTCGTAGGGCACGTTGAAGACGGGGCGCTGGATGGGGGTCCCGTCCAGGCGGGTGATGGCCACGCCTTCCCGGGTCACCTCGGCCAGGTCCCCGTCCTCCAGGTAGATCACCCGGCGGGTGTGCCGCAGGAGGGGAATCACGTCGGAGGCGATGAAGTTCTCGCCCTCCCCCAGGCCGATGACGAGAGGGGGGCCGCTGCGGGCCACGAGGATGCGATCCGGATCGGAGGCGTGCATGCAGGCCACGGCGTAGATGCCGTGCATGCGGCCTATGGCCTGGCGGAAGGCGTCGGCGAAGGCGGTCCCGCCGGCCATGAGGTGGGAGACCATCACGGGCAGGCACTCGGTGTCCGTCTCCGTGGCGAAGGCGTGGCCCGCCGCCGTGAGTTCCGCCCTCAGCTCCAGGAAGTTCTCGAAGATGCCGTTGTGCACGGCCACCACGCGCCCGTCGGGGCTGCGGTGGGGGTGGGCGTTGGCCTCCGTGGGCCGGCCGTGGGTGGCCCAGCGGGTGTGGCCGATGCCCAGGGAGGTTGGGTCGGCCATGTCGACCCGGGCCTGGAGGTTGTTGAGCTTGCCCGAGGCCCGGGTGACGCGGAACCGCCCGTCACCGGCGCTCAGGGCGATGCCGGCGCTGTCGTACCCCCGGTATTCCAGGCTGCGA
This sequence comes from Holophaga sp., assembly GCA_035298525.1. Lineage (GTDB taxonomy): Bacteria > Acidobacteriota > Holophagae > Holophagales > Holophagaceae > Mesoterricola. The sequence goes on along the minus strand of DATGXY010000275.1, from coordinate 1,342 downwards.
AGGCCGTCCACGAGGATGGGGGCCGCGGCCTGGGTTCCGATGTATCCGACGATTCCGCACATGGGGGCTCCTGCCTGGTCCTCCCATTCAAGGGCATTTGCAGGATTTTGACAATGTGGCGCGATCGCCGCGTAGCGTGTGCGGGGGTGTGGCCCGGGGCGTGGCGCCGGCGCCACACCCGGACGGGACCGGGAATTTGTAAAGCGGGCTTGACACCGCGGAGGGGCGGACCCATCCTGGATGTCAAGTTGGTTTTACATCAAGGAGCCCCCGTGGCCCATGCCGTCCTGGAGAACCGCGTGAGGGAGGTCCGTTCGGACCGGGGCCTCACCCAGCAGGAACTGGCCGACGCCGTGGGCGTCTCCCGCCAGAGCATCAATTCCATCGAGCAGGGCCGCTACGTGCCCAGCCTGCCCCTGGCCATGGAACTGGCCCGGCACTTCGGGCTGGCGGTGGAGGACCTGTTCACCCTCAAGGAGTCCTGAATGTTCGACGAACGCTTCATCCTGCACCGCTACAAGGCCACGAGCCACGCGGCCATGACCGGTGCGGCGGCCCTCTTCGTCTTCCTCATGCGCGGCCTGGCGAAGGGGGAGGGCCTGCACCGGGACCTGATGACGGTGCTGGTGGTGATGGCCGCCACCAAGGTCGCGGCCATGGCCTGGTTCCGGCTGAGGGGCTGACCATGGGCGACCGCGCCCGTTCCCGCATGACCCCCTTCTTCGCCATCGGCCTGGCCTGCGTCTCCGGCGCCAACCTGCTCCCCATGCTGGAGCGCCACGGCTGGCTGGGGCACCCGGGGCCGGGGCTCCTGGACTTCCTCCGGGGCGTCCTGGCCGGGGCGGGCATCATCCTCCTGCTCGGGCACCTCGTCCTGGCCCGCCGCGCGGCGCGGAAGGACACGCTCTGAAATGCCCTGTGGGGGGACCGCCCGCTCCCTTCGGTCGCTCTTCGTCCCCCCACACCCCCACTTCATGCCCGGGCGGAGCCCGGACATGAAGTCTAGACGAGACTCCTGATCCGGGCGTCGGTGCTCTCGATCTCGGTGATGCGGAAGGCGAAGTTGCCGTCCACGACCACCACCTCGCCCTTGGCGATGAGCTTGCCGTTCACCAGCAGCTCCACGGGGGCGTCCGCGGCCCGGTTCAGTTCCAGGATGGAGCCGGGGGTGAGCTTCAGGAGCTCTCCCAGCTGCATCTCGGTCTGGCCCATGCGCACCATCAGGGGCAGCTCGATGTCCAGGAGCAGGTCCAGGTTCCCGGTGTCCACGCTGGCCTGGGGACGGGCCGCGGGACCCGCGGCCGGCGCGGGGGCGTGGGCCGGGGCGGGGGCGGCCGCGGCC
>DATGXY010000274.1:0-1999 GCA_035298525.1 Holophaga sp. | reverse complement strand
GGGGGGTCCACCCGGGGGGGGTCCACCCGGGGGGGCTCCGGGTGGCGGAACCGGCCGGGGGCGGACCCGTGCCAGGCGGTCTCCCGCTGGCGGAGGATCTCGGGCCGGGCCAGGACCTGGCGGAGCCGGTCGGGATCGTTCCACTCCCCCCGGGCCATCAGCAGGCGGCCGCCATGCCAGGGCCGGGAGCCCCAGCTCCGATCCTCGAAGCCCCGGCGCTCGGCGCGCAGGTGCCGGAAGAGATCGTGGGCGCCGGCGTGGCGCACATCCACCACATGCCAGCAGGGGGCGCCGCCGGTCCAGACGCTGGGGCGGTTATGGCGGCCCAGGGGGGCCCAGCCCAGCCTGGCGCCGTCGCCGCCCCAGGCCACCCAGGCGGGGCTGTAGGCGGCGCCGGGGATCCAGTACCACCCGAAGGCGCCGGACCAGCCCCAGCGGCCATGGTGATGGGTGACGTAGCCCCAGGGCTCGTGGCTGATCCAGGTGAGCCCGCCGCGGAAGGCGCCCCAGCGCCCGCGCAGGTAGGGCCGCCATTCCGCGTCCACACCCCGGGGGCGCCAGCACCAGGTCGCCTCCTCGTCCACGTAGACCCAACTGCCCGCGTTATCCAGGTCCCCCGCGTACCAGCGCAGGGAGGCGGGCACGTGGAGGGCGGCCTCCCCGGGCCGGACCGCCAGCAGATCCCCCGCCCAGGCGTCGAAGCCGTCCAGGGCGTAGCTGTTGAAATCCGCCACCCGGTCCAGGCCGTCGCCGGGCCCGTAGACGGTCAGCCGTTCCCCAGCGAAGAGGCGGGCGGTGCCCTGGCCATTGGCGAATACGCCCCGCCCCCCGTGGATGCGGAAGAGGGTGCGCCCGCCTTCGTCCGTCTCCAGGCTCAGATCGCCCCGGCCCCCCTCCTCCAGGGAGGCGGCGCCGGCCGGCGTCTCCACCCGCAGGGAGGCGTCGCTGCGGACGGGGCGCCGAATGCGCAGGCGGCCCCGCTCCAGGGCCAGGACGATGCGCCCGTCCCGGCCTTCGGCGTCCAGCACCTGGATGCGCAGGCGGGTCCCGGGCCCGAAGGCCACCAGGGTCCCGTCGCCCAGTTGCAGAACGCCACGTCCATGGCTTTCCACCACATCGCCCTCGGCGATGGGGAGGCCCCGCTCCAGGGTCTCGGCCGAGCCGTCCTTGAAGAGGGTGACCGCGCCCTCCACCGTGCGGACCATGGCGTAGCGGCCGGGGTCTTCGCCCAGATACGTTTCCGAATCGGAGAAAGGATCGCCCAGGGCCTGCTGGGCCCAGGCCGCCGTTCCCGGCAGGGCCAGGTGGGAGAGGAGCAGGAACGCGGGGATGAAAGGGGTAAGGCTTCGCCTGGAGAGCATGGTGGCCTCCTTTCCATGCCTTCCCCGTAGCGAGAAGCTTGCCAAGCCCCCGGGACCTCCGGCCCGGCCCCCCCGCTTCCCGTCCTTGGTTAATCCCGCGGGAAGGGCACCAGGGCCGTGCCCGTGGACCGGGCGGGGCCGGCCTGGCCCAGCTGGATGAACTGGGGCAGGAGGGTGAGCCAGGGCAGGCTCCAGCATCCGGCGCCGGGTTCGCGCATCTCCAGCCGGTCGGGGTGGAAGGTCAGCTCCCGGCCCTCCAGGGTGGGCAGGGGCAGGTACACCACCCGGGTGGTGGCGGGGAGGACGACGGTGAGGGTGCGGCCGTCGTCGCAGAGGATCCACAGGAGCCCCTCCAGGGCGGGCCGGAAGTCCGGGGCCCCCACGGGCAGGGCGCCCAGGCCCCGGGCCAGGGGCGGTTCGGTGCCGAAGGCCTGGATGGCGGACAGATCCTCCACGGGCCTGCCCCCGTCCCGCCAGGCCCGCAGGGGCCGGCCCGGGAGACCCAGGCGGAGCCGGATCATGCCCCGGCCGTCCACCACCCGCACGACCCCGTCGGCGGCGATGCGCACCTGGAGGGGGCCCCCCTGGCGTGGCTGGGCCTGGCCCTCTACGCCGGCGGCCTCCTGGCGGCCATCACC
>DATGXY010000273.1:0-11814 GCA_035298525.1 Holophaga sp. | reverse complement strand
GGGGATGCCCTCATCGTGGGGGGCGAGGATCACAAGACGGGCCAGGCGGACGATGCGGACCAGCGCTACCTGCGCCTGGAGGCCTGGGCCCTGGAGCGCTTCCCCGCCCTGGGTCCCGTGACCCACCGCTGGTCCGGGCAGGTGCTTGAGCCCGTGGACGGCCTGGCCTTCATCGGGCCCAATCCCCTGGACGCCCCCAATGTGTTCGTGGCCACGGGGGATTCGGGCATGGGCATGACCCACGGCACCATCGCCGGCATCCTCCTCACGGATCTCCTCGTGGGCCTGCCCAACCCCTGGGCCCCCCTGTACGACCCCGCCCGCAAGACCCTGCGGGCCGTCTCCGCCTTCGCCCGGGAGAACGCCAACGTGGCCCTCCAGTACGCCCAGTGGGTGACCCCGGGGGACCTGCCCGGGGAGGAGATCCTCCCCCCGGGGGCGGGTGCGGTCCTCCGCCGGGGCCTGGCCAAGGTGGCCGTGTACCGGGATCCGGAGGGGATCCTCCACGAATGTTCGGCCGTTTGCCCACACCTGGGGGGCATCGTGGCCTGGAACTCGGGGGAGCACACCTGGGACTGCCCCTGCCATGGCTCCCGCTTCAGCGCCCGGGGGGAGGTGCTCAACGGGCCCGCCCTCACGGGCCTGGGACCCCCCTGACCCGCTAAAGTAAGGGGATGCCGTGCCGATCCCTCCTCCTTGTCAGCTTGACCCTTGTCCTGGCCATCCCGGCCGCGGCCCAGGAGGCCATCGCCCGCTTCCCCCTTCTGCCCCCCGGAACCGCCTCCATCACCGTCATGGACCGGGACGGGCGCTTCGTGGGGCGCATCCAGCCCCAGAAGCGCTACTGGACCCCCCTGGAGCGCATCCCCCCCTTCCTGCGCCAGGCCCTCCTGGCCGTGGAGGACGCCCGCTTTTACGAGCACGGGGGCATCGATCTGCGGGGCATCGCCCGGGCCCTGGTGCGGGACGTTTCCAAGGGCCGCATGGCCGAGGGCGGCTCCACCATCACCCAGCAGCTCATCAAGAACCGCTTCCTATCCAGCGAGCGGACCCTGGACCGCAAGCTCCAGGAGGCCCGCATGGCCATGGACTTCGAGAAGAAGTACACCAAGGACCAGATCCTGGAGATGTACTTCAACGAGATCTACTACGGCAACGGGGCCTGGGGCATCGCCCAGGCCGCGCGCCTCTACTTCGACAAGAACCCCGAGGCCCTCACCGAGGGGGAATGCCTGCTCCTGGCGGGGGTCCCCAAGAGCCCCGGGCGGTACAACCCCGCGGGCAAGCCCGCCGACGTGGCCCTGCGCCGGGACGTGGTGCTCAAGCGCATGCAGGACCTGGGCCTCATCACCGAGGCGCGGAAGGTGGACTTCTGGAAGCACCCCGCCGCCGTGCAGCCCCCGGCCCAGGCCCCCTCGTACCTGGCCCAGGTGCGGGCCCAGGTCGTGGCCCTGCTGGGGGAGGACGCCACCGAACGGGGCGGCCTGGATGTGTTCGCGGCCCTCAGCCTGGGCCTGCAAAAGCAGGCGGAGCAGGCCCTGAAGGACGGGGTGCGCCGCCTGGCCCCGGATCTCCAGGGGGCCCTCGTGGCCATGGATCCCCTCACCGGGGACGTGCTGGCCGCCGTGGGGGACGCGGAGGGCCAGGGCGGCGGCATCAACCGGGCCTTCGTGTCCCAGCGCCAGCCCGGTTCCGCCATCAAGCCCCTCCTCTACGCGGCCGCCCTGGAGCAGGGCATGAGCCCCCTCAGCCGGTGGAACGACGATCCCGTGGCCTACCCCGGCCCCGGGGGCCGGCCCTGGAAGCCCCGCAACTTCGCCGGGGAGCACCTGGGGGAGCCCACCCTGGCGGAGGCCCTGGCCCATTCCAGCAATGTGGTGGCCGTGAAGCTCCTGGAGCGGGTGGGCATCCCCGCCTTCAAGGACGCCGCCGCCCGGGCGGGCCTTGCCCTGAAGGAGGCCAATGGCCTTTCCCTGGCCCTGGGCACCAGCGAGGTGACCCTCAAGGACCTGGTGCAGGCCTACACCCCCTTCGCCAATCCCGGCAACCTGGCCCGGGCCCGGGTGATCCTGCGCATGCACGACCTGCGCACGGGGGCCTGGACGGAGATGCCCGAGGCGGTTTCCCCCGCCCTCTCCCCCGGCGCTTCCTTCGTGACGGCCTGGATGCTGCGGGACGTGCTGGTGCACGGCACGGCCAAGGCCCTGCGCACCTTCGCCCTGGAGCGCCCCTGCGCCGGCAAGACCGGCACCACCGAGGACCAGCAGGACGCCTGGTTCGTGGGCTTCACGCCCCACCTGGTGACCGGGGTCTGGGTGGGCTTCGACCGGCCCCGCCCCGGGGGCCGGGGCTTCACCGGGGGGGCCGTGGCGGCGCCCATCTGGGAGCGCTTCATGAAGAAGGCCGCGGGATCCGCGGAGCCGGAGGAATTCCAGGCCCCCGAGGGGGCGATCAAGGTCACCGTGGATCCCGCCACCGGTCAGATGGCCACGGACGCCTGCCCCAAGGCCGTGGAGGCCTGGTTCGTGGCGGGCAGCGAGCCCAAGGAGCCCTGCGCCGTCCATGCCCCGGCCCCCGTCCCCGCCGCGAACTGATCCGAAGGCAAAGCGAACGGCGCAGGCGGTGGCCGCCTGCGCCGTGGCTTGGAGGGGTCCGGATCAGACCCGGGCGACGAGGCCCTTGGCGGCGTCCGCGAGGACGGCGGCCTTGTCCGTCTTCTCCCAGGGGAAGTCGCCCGTGCGGCCAAAGTGCCCGTACGAGGCGGTCTGGCGGTAGATGGGGCGGAGGAGATCCAGCATGGTGATGATGCCCTTGGGGCTCAGATCGAAGTGCTCGGCCACCAGCTTTTCCAGGACCGCGTCCTCCACCTTGCCCGTGCCGAAGGTGGTGACCATGACGCTCACGGGCTGGGCCACGCCGATGGCGTAGGCCAGCTGGAGCTGGCAGCGGGAGGCGAGGCCGGCGGCAACGATGTTCTTGGCCACGTAGCGGGCGGCGTAAGCGGCCGAACGGTCAACCTTGGAGGGATCCTTGCCGGAGAAGGCGCCGCCCCCATGGGGGGCGCTGCCGCCGTAGGTGTCCACGATGATCTTGCGCCCGGTGAGGCCGCAGTCGCCCTGGGGGCCGCCCACCACGAACTTGCCGGTGGGGTTCACCAGGTACTGGGTGTCCTGGAGCCACTCGGCGGGCATGACGGGCTTGATGATCTCGTCGATGACCACCTGGCGAAGGGTCTCGTAGGGCACCTCGGGGGCGTGCTGGGTGGAGAGGACCACGTGGCTGGCGGAGACGGGGCGGCCGTCCACGTAGCGCAGGGTCACCTGGCTCTTGGCGTCCGGGCGGAGCCAGGGGTGGGCCCCCGACTTGCGCAGGGAGGCCTGGCGCTCCATGAGGCGGTGGGCGTAGTGGATGGCGGCGGGCATGAGCACGTCCGTCTCGTCGCAGGCGAAGCCGAACATGAGGCCCTGGTCGCCGGCCCCCTGCTCCTTGAAGAGGCCCTCGCCTTCGGAGACGCCCTGGCTGATATCGGGGCTCTGCTTGTCGTAGCAGACCATGACCGAGCAGCCCCGGTAGTCGATGCCGTAGTCGGTGTTGTCGTAGCCGATGTCCTTGATGACGTTGCGGGCCACCTGGATGTAGTCCACGACGGCGTGGGTGGTGATCTCGCCGGCCATCACCACGAGGCCCGTGTTGCACAGGGTCTCGGCGGCCACCCGGGAACGGGGGTCCTGGGCCAGGAGGGCGTCCAGCACCGCGTCCGAGACCTGGTCGGCGACCTTGTCGGGGTGGCCTTCGGACACGGACTCCGAGGTGAAGAGGAATTCATTCGACATTGCGTTCTCCGATGGGTTTCAGGTTGGATCTCCTGCGCATGGGTCCCGTGGGTCCAGGGCACCGCAGCCTCTTGCTCGGTTGCCGACCCCCCTTCCGGGGGGCGCTCTACATGCAGGGTCGATTTTCAGGCCCCGGCGGGGGCCTTGTCAATGTCACGGGTCAGGGCCTGGATCAGGAGGGAGAAGGCGATAACGAGCAGACAGCCGATGACGTTGTACCAGAGGAAGGAGATGGGGGTCAGGATAAAGCAGGCCAGCACCACCCCCTCCGCGCCCAGGGCCGCCCAGAAGGCCGAGCCCCCCCGGACCCGCTTGAAGTAGAAGGCCACCAGGAAGATGCCGAGGATGGTGCCGTAGAAGAGGGAGCCCAGCAGGTTGACGGCCTCGACCAGGGAGCCCAGCCGGCTGGCGTATTCCGCGAAGCCCACGGCGAAGAGCCCCCAGGCCAGGGTGGCCACCCGGGACACCGTCACCTCGGACACGGTGGACCCCTTCCGCCACCGGCGCCACAGGTCCACCAGGGTGGTGGCCCCCAGGGCGTTGATCTCCGCCGACATGCTGGACATGCTCGCGGAGAACTCCGCGGCCAGGACCAGGCCCACGACGCCGGCGGGCAGGGCGTTGAGCACGTACCAGAGGAACACGTAGTTCACATCGCTGGGGTTGGAGCCGGGGGAGGCCTTCTTCAGGACGGCGACCCCCTCCTTGCGCACCTCCGCCGCCCTGCGGTCGGCGTCCAGGAGGGCGCTCCGCTCCGCCTCGGCCGGCCCGTTCCGCCGGGCCTCGGCGAAGGCCCGGGCCTTGGCGGCGCGGTCCCCCGCGGCCCGTTCCCATTCGGCCTCCACCCGGCGGTATTCGGGGGCCTGGGGCCCCTCCAGGGCGGCCTTCACGGGGGCCGGATTGAAGAACACGGGGGGCGGCGAGAACTGGCACGCTGCGAAGACCAGCACCCCCAGGAGCAGGATGAGGAACTGCATGGGGACCTTGAGGAGCCCGTTGGCCAGGAGCCCCATGCGGCTCTGGGCGACGCTGGAGCCGGACAGGTAGCGCTGCACCTGGCTCTGGTCCGTGCCGAAGTAGGAGAGGGAGAGGAAGAACCCGCCGATGAGGCCCGACCAGAGGTTGTAGCGGTTGGTGATGTCGAAGGAGAAGTCGATGGTGTTGAGCCGGCCCAGGCTCCCCGCCACGTGGAGGGCGTCCCGGACCCCCAGGCCCTGGGGCAGGCGGTGCACCACCATCCAGCCGGCGGTCACCATGCCGCAGGTGATGATGAGCATCTGCCAGCTCTGGGCCCAGCTCACCGCGCGGGTGCCCCCGGCCACGGTGTACACCATGGCCAGGGATCCCACGATGGCCAGGTTGACCCGGATGTCCCAGCCCAGGAGCACCGAGAGCACCAGGGCGGGGGCGTAGATGGTGAGGCCCACCGCCAGGCCCCGCTGCAGGAGGAAGAGGCCCGCGGCCAGGGTGCGGGTCTTGGCGTCGAAGCGCTCCTCCAGGAACTCGTAGGCCGTGAAGACCTTCAGCCGGTGGAAGAGGGGCACGAAGGTCACGGAGAGCACCACCATGGCCAGGGGCAGGCCCAGGTAGAACTGCACGAAGCGCATGCCGTCGGCGTAGGCCTGGCCCGGGGTGGACAGGAAGGTGATGGCAGAGGCCTGGGTGGCCATGATGGAGAGGCAGATGGTGAACCAGCGCGCGTCGCGGCCGCTGAGGATGTAGCTCTCGGCGTCCCGGTGGCCCCGGCTCTTCCACAGGCCGAAGAGCACCACGAAGGCCAGGCACCCGGCGAGGACCGCCCAGTCGAGGCGGCTCACGAGAAGATCCTCCCGAAGGCCCGCATCAGGACGACGCAGAGGACCAGGTTGAGGAGGACGAGGACGTAGACCCGGCCCCAGCGGATATCGCGGCCGGTCATGGCGCCCCCTTCAGGGCCAGGAGGTTCGCGAAGAGCCGGTAGGCCCCGGGGACCCCCTCGGGTAGCTGCCGGAAGAAGGCCAGGCCCGTGTAGGCGTACCAGCCCCGGCCGTGCCGCGCGGCCACGAGGCTCCCGGCCAACGGTTTCTCCCCCGCGTCGGCGCAGGCCAGGGGGGCGGCGTAGCGCGGGTCCCAGTCCCGGGCGAAATAGAGGCCCCGCTCCTGCACCCAGCCCTGGAAGTCGGCGGGACCGATGCGGTTGGGGCGGGCCAGGACGGGGTGGCCGGGGAGGAGGAGGTCCATGGGCGCGTCCTCCTCCGTGACCCGCTCCCGGCCCACGGTGAAGGGGAAGGGTCCCAGGGCCGGGGTGACGAGGCCCTGGTCCGTGTCGTACAGCACCACCTCGGTGCCGCCCCCGGCCACGTAGTCCAGGATCCGCGCCTTGAGCTGGGCCAGGCGGGGCCGGGTGTTGAAGGCCCGGATCCCCACCACCACCGCGTCGTACACGGAGAGATCGGCGGTGGCCAGTTCCTCGTCGCCCAGCAGGTCCACCCGGTATCCCAGGGGCCGCAGCATGTCGGGGATGCCGTCCCCCGAGCCCATGACGTAGCCGATGCGCCGGCCCCCCATGCGCAGATCCACCCGGGCCAGGCGCGCCCGGGCGGGGGTCAGCAGGGTCTGCAGGGGCACGTGGGGGTGGTCAACCAGCCTGCGGGAAAGGGCGGGGACGGGCCCCGCGCCCGTGTCCACCCGGATGGCCAGCTCCCCCCCGCCCGGGGCCGGGGGCGGGGTGAGGCGGGTCTCCAGCCGCGCCTCGTCCCCGGCCCTGGCCAGGGACACGTCGAAGGCGGCGGGCTCGGCCTTCCAGCCCGGGGGCGGGGCCAGGAGGACCCGGCCGGAGACGGGGCCCCGGCCCGCGGCCACGTCCAGGCGCAGGGTGCGGGGTTCGGCCCCGGGAAGGATCTGCACGGGCTCGTGCACGTTCACCAGGAGGGGGGGCACCACCACGAAGGGATTGCGCCGCTCGCCCAGGACGGGGTCCCGGAAGCGGTGCACCACGGGCACGGACAGTTCGAAGGCCACGCCTCGGCAGGCCAGGCGGAAGCGGGCCTGGAAGGCCGCGGGGGATTCGGGCAGGCCCGCCAGGGGCGAGGGGGGCGCGGCGGCGCCGGGATCCGGCGCGGGGGCGGCGCCGGCGGGGATGGCCAGGGTGCGGGTCTCGATGAGGGGGCGGTTGGGCGCCAGGGGGCGGGGTCCGGGGCCCGGGGCGTCCAGGTCCGCGCCCAGGAGCACCACGTCCGGGGCCAGGCGGGCAACGATGGAAAGGGTCACGGGCACCGCGTCCCCGGGGGCGGCGGAGGGCCGGTCCACGGTGGCCTCGGCCCAGAGGCCGGCGGCGCAGCGGATGGCTTCCAGGAGTTCTGGGCCCTTCACGGCCTTCCAGGGATCATCGGGCAGGCGGTCCAGGGCCGCCTTGGCCTGGAGGAGGAAGGGGAGGGCCCCGGAGGGATCCTCCGGGCGGAAGGCGGCCCGGGCCTGGACCAGGAGGGCGTCCACGGCCGCCCCGCCCGGCACCCGGTTCCAGCTGAGATCCACCCCCTCCAGGAGATCCGCTGGGGCTGGCTGGCCGTCCAGTGGCTCGAAGGTCTCGGGCCGGGTCCCCCGGGCGGGCACGGCCCCGAAGCCCTGGGACCGGTGCTGGCTGCGGCTTTCCGCCGCCAGTTCCGCGTAGGAGCGGCCCAGGAGGGGGTCATAGGCGCCCGGGTCCAGGGGGGTGGCGCCCGCCTCTTTGGGCCGGAAGCTGTTCCAGAGGATGCGCCGGGCCTGCCAGGGGCGCACGGCCTTCAGCTGCTCGGGGAAGGCCGCGGGGTCCGCGGCGGCCCGGAAGGCCTCCAGGGCCAGCATGGCTGAGGCCGTGTGATGGCCGTGGGTGCCCCCGGGCTCGGGGGTGAAGCGGGTGAGGATCACATCGGGGCGCACCTTCCGGATCACCCAGACCACGTCCGCCAGGGCGGCGTCGTGGCCCCAGATGCGCAGGGATTCCCCGGGAGTCTTGGAAAAACCGAAGTCCACGCACCGGGTGAACCACTGCTCGGCCCCGTCGATGCGCCGGGCGGCCAGGAGCTCCTGGGTGCGCAGGGCCGCCAGGGGCTCCCCCAGTTCGGTGCCGATGAGGTTCTGGCCCCCGCCCCCCCGGGTGAGGGAAAGGTAGGCCGCCCGCACTTTCCGGCCCTTGGCCAGGGCGGCCAGCACCTGGGTGTTCTCGTCGTCCGGATGGGCGGCCACGTACAGCACCGTGCCCAGCACCCGGAGGCGATCCAGCTGGGCCTGGAGGGCCGCGCCGTCGGCCGCGCTCTGGGCCCCGAGACCCAGGGAGGCGGCCAGGGCCAGGATCAAGGGGCGCGCGAAGGAAGGAGGAAGCATCGGGCCATCCAGGGGTGCGAACGGTTATCCGACCAGCGTAGTCAGATTCTTCCCCTTTCCCAAGTTCCTTCGCTCGCCCATCCGTGCCCATCCGTGCTTGAATGGGCGGGTGGCGATGGTGTCCGCCCTGTAACCGCCCCGATGGCTGATGGCGCCTGCGAGTTTCCTGCGTGGAGGCGGGCGATGCGGAATTGGCGGGTGGATAGGACGGTCTGGGACCTGGCCCTGGGATCCCTGGTGGGCGCTCTGGCGGGCTGCGCGTCGGCCCTCTTCCTCCACCTCCTGGACCGGGCCATCACCCTCCAGAAGGCCCAGGGTTGGCTCCTATACACCCTGCCCCTCCTGGGCGCCCTCTCGGCCTGGATCTACCAGCGCTGGGGCGGCGAAGCGGAGCGGGGCGGAAGCCTGATCCTGGACGAGGTGGTGGAGTTCAGGGGGCGGGTGCCGGTGCGCATGGCCCCCCTCGTCCTGGCGGGCACCCTTCTCACCCACCTGGGGGGCGGCAGCGCGGGCCGGGAGGGCACGGCCATCCAGATGGGGGCGGGCCTGGCCACGGGCGTGGGGCGCCTGGCCGCGGGCGCGCAGCGCCTGGGCTGGTCCTGGCTGGGCCTGAACGCCAGCCGCCAGCGCCTCCTCCTCATGGCCGGGGTCTCCGGGGGCTTCGGGTCCCTCTTCGGGACCCCCGCGGCCGGGGCGGTCTTCGGCATGGAGGTCATCACCATCGGGCACCTGCGCTACGAGGGGCTGCTGGTGTGCGCCGCGGCCAGCTTCGCCGGGGACGGGGTCTGCCGGCTCCTGGGGGGCCACCATCCCCACTGGATGCCCGCGGCGCCCGCCCTGGACTGGGCCCTGGGCCTCAAGCTCCTGGCCTTCGCCCTGCCCGCGGCCCTGGTGGCCGGCGCCTTCTCCGAGGCCACCCACGCCCTGGCCGCCTGGACCCGCCGCGTCCTGCCCCACCCCTCCCTGCGGGCCTTCGCGGGGGGCTGCGCCGTGGTCCTCCTGGCCCTCCTCTTCGGACGGGACTACCTGAACCTGGGCACGGACTGGCTGCCCCAGGTCCTGTTCCCGGAGGCCCCGGTTGCGCCCTGGGCCTTCGCCCTCAAGTTCCTCTTCACGACCGTGACCCTGGGCTTCGGCTTCAAGGGGGGCGAGGTGACCCCCCTCTTCGTCATCGGCGCCCTCCTGGGGGCGGCCCTGGCGCCCCTGCTGGGCATGCCGGTCCCCTTCACCGCCGCCGTGGGCTACGTCACCGTCTTCGCCGCGGCCAGCAACACCCCCGTCGCCTCCGTGATCATGGGGGTGGAGCTCTTCGGCGCCGCCTTCGCGGGGCCCCTGGTGCTCACGGGCTTCCTGGCGTACGTGCTCGTGGGGCACCGGGGCATCTACGGCGGCCACCGGGTGCAGACCTCGAAGAAGGGACTGTAGGCGCCCTTCAGGCGGTGAGGGACTCGGGGCCGGCCTTCGCCTTGTGGCGGGCGGCGGCCTTGCGGGCCTTCTCCACGTCGGGGAGGTGCTCCACGGCCCACTTGCAGAGGGCGCCCAGGGGCTCGCGGAGGGTGGCGCCCAGCTCCGTGAGGGAGTACTCGGTGCGGGGGGGCACCTCGGGGTAGACGACGCGGCGCACGAGGCCGTCCGCCTCCAGCTTGCGCAGGGTCTGGGTGAGCATCTTCTGGCTGATGCCCCCCACCTCCCGCTGCAGTTCACCGTAGCGGCGGGTGCCCTGGGCGAGGAGGTAGATCACGAGCGTCGTCCACTTGTCCGCGATGAGGTCCAGGACCATGCGGGTGGGACACTGGGGGCTGAGGACGTTGGGGGATGCCTGGCAGGCCTTGCGCACCATGGGGTTCCTACCTTCCGGAAAGGTGCCTACTATCAAAAAGAGAGCAGGCATCCTAATTTTCCCTTGCGGACCTGTTCGCCGCAACCCCTATCGAAAGGAGCGACCCATGACCGCCGCCACCCTCAGTGCCCAGGACCTGCTTGCCGTCCAGCGCCGCCGCTACGCCACCAAGAAGTTCGACGCCGCCGCCAGGATTCCCGCCGACACCTGGGCCGCCCTGGAGGAGTCCCTGGTGCTCACGCCCAGCTCCTTCGGCCTGCAGCCCTGGAAATTCCTGGTGGTGGAGGACCCCGCCGTCCGCGCCCGCCTGAAGGAGGCCTCCTGGGGCCAGGCCCAGGTGGAGGAGGCCAGCCACCTCGTCGTGTTCCTGGCCAAGGACACCCTCAGCGCCGAGGACGTGGACCACTACCTGAAGCGCATCGTGGAGGTGCGCGGCGGCGACCCCGCCGCCCTCGAGGGCTACCGCAACATGATGATCGGCACCCTCGTCACGGGCCCCCGCGCCGCCCACGTGCAGGAGTGGGCCGTGCGCCAGGTCTACATCGCCCTGGGCAACTTCATGACCAGCGCCGCGCTCCTGGGCGTGGACACCTGCCCCATGGAGGGCCTGGACCCCGCCCGCTACGACGAGATCCTGGGCCTGGCCGGCACCGGCTACCGCACGGTGTGCGCGTGCCCCGCGGGCTACCGCGACGGGGACGACAAGTACGCCTCCCTGGCCAAGGTGCGCTTCCCCCTGGACGAGCTCGTCGTCAGGAAGTGAGGGCGGGCCGCCCCCCCCGGGCCCGGTGTTCCGGACCCGGGGGATAATGGGCCCATGGACGAGCCGTACTACCTGCGGAACTTCCGCACCGTGCTGGAGGATGTCGGGTCCCGGCACGCGGACCTGCTGCGGCCCCGGGAGGCGGACCTCCTCGGGGCCTTCGGCGCGCTGGGCCCCGGCGCGCGTATGCTCTACGTGCGCCTCCTGACCCGGCGGGGCCCCTGGGTGCGCCGGGACGGCCTGGCCTACCCGGAGATCGGGGACCCGGGCCCGGCCCTGGACGAGCTGCGGGCCGCGGGGTTCGCCGCCACGGAGGAGGCGGCCCTCCCCGGGGACCTGGCCCCCCTGCTGAGGCGGCCGGAGATCGAGGCGCGGCTCCGGGAGGCCGGGATCCCCTTCCCCCGGAAGGCGGGCCGGGACGACCTGGAGGCCCTCCTCCTGGAACGCTCCCCGGGGTCCGCCCGGGTCCCCGCCGTCTCGGCCCTGGAGCGGGCCTGGGCGGACCTGATGCTCCTGCTCTTCTTCGGGAACGGGGAGCAGGGCCTGGCGGACTTCGTGGTGGCGGATCTGGGCCACGTGCGGTACGAGGCCTACCCCCTGGACCCCGCCGACCGCGCCTTCCGCACCCGGGACGAGGTGGACGCCCTCCGGGGCCTGGGCGAACTGCGGGAGTCCCTGGAGGCGGGGGGCGACCTGGGCCCGCCCACGGAGGCCCTGCTGGCCATGGAGGCCTGCCCCGGCATCCGGGGGGAGCGCCGCTGGCGGCGGCTCCTGGCCGAGGTGGGCCGGGCCTGGGAACGCAAGGGGGAACCGGAGCGGGCCCTGGCCTGCTTCAAGCGCGGGGGGGTCCCTCCCTGCCGGGAGCGCACGGCCCGCATCCACCTGGCCCAGGGAAGGATCTCGGAGGCGGCGGAGGCGGCCCTGGCCATGGCGGAGGCTCCCCTGGACACGGCGGAGGCCAGCGCCGCCCGGCGCATCCTGGCCAGGCTGGCCCGGAAGGAACCCCGGGCCGCGGCCTGGCTGGAGGCGCACCCCCC
>DATGXY010000272.1:0-1893 GCA_035298525.1 Holophaga sp. | reverse complement strand
GGTGGTCTACTACCCCGTCCCCTGCCATCGGCTCCCCGTGTACCGGGAGGCCTACGCCGGGGTCGCCTGCCCCCAGTCCGAGGCCGCCTGCGCGGAGGTGCTGAGCCTGCCCCTGTGGCCCGGCATGGACGAGGCGCTGGTGGACCGGGTGGCCGGGGATCTGGCGGATCTCCTGGGGGGCCGCCGTCCGTGAACCCCGACGCCCTGGCCGGGTTCCGACGGAAGGTCCTCCAGGTGGCGGGGGGGACGGCCCTGGCCCAGGGCATGATCGTGGCCTGCTCCCCGGTCCTCGCGCGTCTTTACTCGCCGGCGGATTTCGGGGTGCTGGCCGTGTACGTGTCCCTGGTGAGCCTCCTGGTGACGGTGGCCTCCCTCCGCTTCGAGCAGGCCCTCCCCCTGCCCAAGGGGGAGGGGGAGGCGGCCAGCCTCCTCCTCCTATGCATCCTCCTGGTGGCCACGACCACCCTGGGGGGCGGCCTCGTGATCCACCTCCTGCGCCGGCCCATCCTCGCCTGGATGGGGGAGCCCCGCCTGGGGCCCTTCCTGTGGCTGGTGCCCGTAAGCGTGCTCGGGGGGGGGCTGTACCAGGTGTTCAACGCCTGGGCCATCCGCAAGGAACGCTACGACCGCATCGCCCGCACCCGGCTCACCCAGAGCCTCACCCAGCTGGGGATCCAGGTGGGGGCCGGGGCCCTGGGCGCCGGCGCCGCGGGCCTCCTGGTGGGGGACGCCGTGGGCCGGTCCAATGGCACCCGCACCTTGGCGGCCCTGGACTGGGGGCGGGACTGGGACCGCCTGCGCCGGGTGAGGGGGGCGGACCTGCTGGCCGCCGCCCGCCGGTACCGGGCCTTCCCCCTGCTTTCCAGCGGCACCGCCCTCCTCAATACCCTGAACCTGCGGCTGCCCGGCCTCCTCATGGCCATCGCCTACGGGCCCGCGGACGCGGGCTGCTTCACCCTGGCCCAGCGGGTCTTCGCCCTGCCCAGCGCCATCATCGGGGAATCCGTGGCCCAGGTGTTCTTCGGGGAGAGCGCCCAGGCGCGGGAGGCGGGCAGCCTCATGCCCCTCTTCCGGGGCACGGTGGCCCGCATGTTCATCCTGGGTCTCCCCCTCATGGGGCTTTCGGCCCTGGCGGGGTGGACCCTCTTCCCGGCCCTCTTCGGGGAGGCCTGGCGCCGGGCCGGCCATTTCACCGCCGCCATGGCCCCCATGGCCCTGGCCCAGTTCACGGGGGCCTGCGTATCCAGCGCCCTGGTGGTCCTGGAGCGCCAGGACCTGGCCCTGGCCCGGGAACTGCTCCGGTCCTGCCTCCTCCTGGGGGGGATCCTGACGGCCTGGCGGCTGCGCTGGGACGCCCAGAGGGCCGTGGGCCTTTTCGCCCTTACGGGGACCCTTTCGTACCTGTTCTACGGCTGGATCACCTGGTACGCCATCCGCCGCCACGACGCCGCCGGGAGGGCCCGGTGAGGCCCCGCTTCCCGGCTCCCGCCCTCCTGGCTTTGGCCGCCTTCCTCTTCGCGGGGGACATGAAGGCGGATCCCGTCCTGGCCCGGCTCCCCGTGGACCTCACCCTCCTCACGGCGGGGATCCTTTCCCTGTTCCTCCTGGCGCGGTGGCTCCGGGGGGCCCGGGCCGTCCATGGGCCCGGGCTGGGGGCCGTCGCCCTGTGGTTCCTCACCTTCCTGCCCGGGATCCTGGCCGCCGCCCCCACGGAGTACGGGGCCCGCAAGGTGGCGACCCTGTGCACCTTCAGCCTGCTGGCGGCCCTGGCCCCCTTCCTGCTGGTGCGTTCGGGGGAGGAGGTGGACGGGATCCTGGACGCCCTGGCCCTCCCCTGCGCCCTCATCACCCTGGACGCCCTGGCGGGGGCGGGGCAGGGCCTTCAGCGGCTGG
>DATGXY010000271.1:0-2246 GCA_035298525.1 Holophaga sp. | reverse complement strand
CGGGGGTTCCTCCCGGCGAGCCGTATCCTTGAGCATGTTGAAGGCCTCCGCCAGCTGCCGGAACCGGCCCTCGGCCTCGGCCTTGGCGGCCCCATTGAACCGGTCCGGATGCCACTGCTTGGCCAGCCGGTGATACGCCGCCTTGATCTCCTCCGGCCGGGAGCCGGGCGAAATTTCAAGAACTTCGTAAGGATTCATCAGGGGTCCGGTCGGGATCGGAGAGCGGGAAACGGTCTGGTGCCGAAGGGTCTGCGCCTATTAACTCAGGAGTCTTTGGAAAAAGAAAGGGGACAATCGCGTGCGGCCGAATGCCGACAAGCGCGGAACCGTCCACGCAAGTCCATGCGGGCCTGCCAATTCCAAAGAGAATCTATCTCAAGATCGCGTTTGGTGGCACAATCCAGGACATGCGGGAGACGGGCATGGACCCATGTTCCTTGACGGACTGGAGGGAAGGACTGGACGCGGGCGACCTGTCGGCGGCCTTCCTGGCCCATCGCTGTCTTGACCGCATCGCCGCCCTGGACGGGGACCTGAACGCCATCGCCCACGTGGACCGGGATCTCACCCTCGCCGCGGCCCGGGAGGCCGATGCGCGCCTGGCCCGGGGGGAACGGGGGCCCATGCTGGGGATCCCCGTGGTCCTGAAGGACAACCTCAACTGGAAGGGAACGCCCACCGGCAACGGGTCCCGCATCACCCGGGGCTACGTGGCCCCCTACGACGCCACCGTCGTGCGCCGCCTCCTGGAGGCGGGGGCCGTCCCCGTGGCGAAGGCCGCCATGGACGAGTTCGCCATGGGCAGCAGCGGCGAGAACGCCGCCCAGGGCCCCTCCCGCAACCCCTGGGACCGGACCCGGGTGCCCGGGGGCAGCAGCTCCGGCTCCGCCGTGGCCGTCGCCGCGGGCTACGCCCCCTTCGCCCTGGGCTCGGACACGGGGGGCTCGGTGCGCCTTCCGGCCAGCTTTTGCAATCTCACCGCCCTGCGGCCCACGTACGGCGTCCTCAGCCGCCACGGAGTGACGGCCATGGCCTCCTCCCTGGACCAGGTGGGCCCCATGGCCGGCAGCGCCCTGGACCTGGCCGCGGGCTTCCTGGCCATGGCGGGGCGGGACCCCGCCGACGCCACCAGCCGGGACCTGCCCCCCGCCGGGGCCTTCGCCCCCCGGGACCTGCGGGGCCTGCGCATCGGCCTGCCCCGGGAGTGCTTCGGCGAGGGCATCGAGGATGGCGTCAGGGCCGCCGCCCTGGAGGCCCTGGCGGCCCTCCGGGACCTGGGGGCCCGCACCGTCGAGGTCTCCCTTCCCCACACCGCCTGCGCCATCGACACCTACTACCTCCTCAACACCGCCGAGGTCTCCAGCAACCTCTCCCGCTTCGACGGGCTCCGGTACGGCGCCCGGGCGGAAGGGGACGGCCTCGTGGAGACCCTCGCCCTCACCCGGGACGCGGGCTTCGGCCTGGAGGCCAAGCGCCGGATCCTCCTGGGGACCTTCTGCCTCAGCCGGGGCTGGTACGAGGCCTTCTACCTGCGGGCCCAGAAGGCCCGCACCCTCGTGGCGGGCGACTTCGCCGCGGCCTTCGGGGAGGTGGACCTGCTGGCCACGCCCGTGTGCCCCACCCCCGCCTTCCCCCTGGGGGAGCGTGCGGAGGACCCCCTGGCCATGTACCTGACGGACGTCTACACCGTCACGCCCGCCCTCGCGGGCCTCCCCGCCCTCTCGATGCCCGCCGGGTTTTCCGGGGGCCTTCCGGTGGGTCTCCAGCTCATCGGCCCCGCCCTCTCCGACGTGGCCCTGCTTGAGACGGCCCACGCCTTCCAGCTTTCCACGGGGCACCACCGCCGGACGCCCCCCCTCCCCTGCTAGGAGCCGAACATGGCATTCGATGTCGTCATGCCCCAGATGGGCGAATCCATCGCCGAAGCCACCATCCTCAAGTGGCACAGACAGGTCGGGGAGACCATCGGCAAGGACGAGACCCTCTACGAGATCTCCACCGACAAGGTGGACGCCGAGATCCCCGCCCCCATCGCCGGCACCGTCCTGGAGATCCTCGTGGACGTGAACGCCACCGTGCCCGTGGGCACCGTGGTGGCCCGCATCGGCGCCGCCGGGGAAAAGCCGGCCGGCGGTCCGGCCAAGGCCGAGGTGACCCCCGCCCCGGCCCCGGAGGCCCCCGTGGCCCCCCCCGAGCCGGAGGCCGACACCCTGGAGGGCCGCCTCCGCACCAAGTCCAGCCCCCTC
>DATGXY010000270.1:0-14585 GCA_035298525.1 Holophaga sp. | reverse complement strand
GGGGGGTTCCTCGCCCCGCTCCCCGGATCCGATATCGATGGCGCGGAGCCGGTCCCCCGCCGCGTCCAGGGCCGGGCCGAAGCCCACGGTGCCCCAGGGGGTCTCCAGCGCGCGGCCCGCGGCGCCCAGGACCCCGCGGGCGTCCTCCCACAGGCCGGCCATGCCGGGGGCGTTCTGGACCTGCATGTGGTGGAAGCCCCCCGCCAGGAGGATCAGGCCCTGCAGGCCGGAGCGCAGCGGGCCCGCGGCCTCCGTCCAGAGGGGCTCGAGGGCGTCGTGGCACTCGTGGAAGAGGGCCGCGTTGAAGAGGGAGACCCCCGCGGCCAGGCCATAGCGTTCCCCCGTGGGGAGCCCCAGGAGGGCCAGGAGGGTCACGCCGCACCTCAGGCTCACCAGGGCGGAAAGGGGATCCCAGATCCGATGGGGCACCCAGCCGCCGGGGCCCCGGTCCGCGGTGTCGGGGAAGCGCTCCAGGCAGGCCCGCCAGGCTTCCCGGGGGTCCACGGACAGGCCCGCCAGCATGGGCGCCGCCTGCTCCAGGAGGATCGCCTCGGGCAGGCCCTCCGGGTGGGCCGCCCGGATCCCGGGGGCGCCGAGGACGGCGGGCCAGGCCAGGAGGGCCCGGTCGGCGGGGTCCTCCAGGGCCGCGTGGACCCGCGCGGAGAGGAACCGGGACACCGGCAGGGGAAGCCGGGGCTGCCGCTGCCAGAGGACGGGGGTGCGCGTTCCGCAGGACATCAGGTGAAGTTGCGCTCGGAAAGGCTGATGAACTCGAGGGAGAAGTCGTCCAGCTCCGTCTGCCAGCGCTTGAGCTGGCCCTGGAAGAAGTTGTACGCCATGAGCGCGGGGATGGCCGCCACCAGGCCCAGGGCGGTGGCCACCAGGGCCTCCGAGATGCCTGGGGCGACGGTGGCGAGGCTGGCGTTGCCGGCGGTGCCGATGCCGTGGAAGGCGTCGATGATGCCCCACACCGTCCCGAAGAGGCCCACGAAGGGGCTCACGGCGGCGATGGTGGCCAGGATGCCCAGGTAGTTCTCCATGCGCCCCATCTCCACGACGGAGGCACGCTGGAGGACGCGCTCCACGGCCTCCATGCTCTTGATCTGGGGCCTGGCGCCCTGGGTCCCGGCCGTGGGCCGGAGCTGGTAGGTCACCTCGGAGAACCCGGCCGTGAAGAGGCCCACGAGGGGGCTCAGCGGGTAGTCCCCGCAGCGCTGCTTCAGTTCGCGCCAGTCGGTGGCCTTGCGGAAGGCGGCCCGGAACTGCTCCGTGGCGCGTCCGCTGCGGGAGAGCACGAGGCCCTTCTGGACGATGATCACCCAGCTGGCCACGGAGAACGCCGCCAGGACGACGAGGACGGCCCGGGCCACGGCGCCCGAGTGGAGCACCACTTCCCAAAGGTTGACGCCCTGTCCCGTCATCAGGCCCACGTACGGCATGACTCCTCCTTGCACCGATTCTATCAAGGCTAGCCGGGCGCTGGGGGTACGGATACAATCCACGGATTAGGCTTGAATCGTGAGATCGAGTTCAGGAGGGACGTCAATGAATGTTCTTGTGATCGGTACGGGTTATGTGGGCCTCGTGGCGGCGGCCGGTTTCGCCGAGGCCGGGCACCGCGTCCTCGGCGTCGACAACGACGCGCCGAAGGTCGCCAAGATCCGCGAAGGGATCTCGCCCATCTACGAGCCCGGCCTCGACGAGCTCCTGGCCCGCCACCAGGCCTCCGGCACCCTCACCTTCAGCCTCGACCTCCGCGACGGCATCGCCCAGGCCGACGCCGCCTTCATCTGCGTGGGCACCCCCCAGAGCGAGGACGGCAGCGCCGACCTGCAGTACGTGCTCGCCGTGGCCGGCGCCCTCGGCGACGCCATGGCGGTCCGCCCCGCCGACGCCAAGCCCCTCATCGTGGTGGACAAGAGCACCGTTCCCGTCGGGACGGCCGCTCGTGTCACCGCCGCCATCGCGGCCCGCACGGACCGGGCCTTCGAGGTGGTGTCCAACCCCGAATTCCTGCGCGAGGGCTGCGCCATCGACGACTTCCTCCGCCCCGACCGCGTGGTCATCGGCTGCCGCACCGAGCACGCCGAGGCGGTCATGCACGGCCTCTACGCGCCCTTCCTGGAGGCCAGCAAGGGCCTCTGGCTCCGCATGGATCCCCCCAGCGCCGAGCTGACCAAGTACGCCGCCAACGCCATGCTGGCCCTGCGCATCAGCTTCATCAACGAGATCGCGGGCCTCTGCGAGCGCGTCGGCGCCAACGTGGAATACGTGAAGACCGGCATCGGCAGCGACCACCGCATCGGCAAGTACTTCCTGAATCCCGGCCCCGGCTTCGGCGGCTCCTGCTTCCCCAAGGACCTCCAGGCCCTCCTCAAGGTGGGCCGCGAGAACGGCAAGCCCCTGCGCGCCCTCGAGGCCACCGTCGAGGCCAACCGCCACCAGAAGCAGGTCCTCACCCTCAAGGCCAAGACCCACTACGCCTGCGAGGCCGGGGATCCCCACGCCCTGCAGGGCCGGAAGTTCGCCCTCTGGGGCCTGGCCTTCAAGGCCCACACCGACGACATCCGGGAGGCCATGTCCCTCGAGCTGATCGAGGGCCTCACCTCCCTGGGCGCCCAGGTGGTGGTGCACGACTTCGAGGCCATGCCCAACGTCCGCGCCAAGGTGGGCGACCGCGTCACCTACGCCGAGGATCCCCTTTCCGCCTGCGACGGCGCGGACGCCCTGTTCGTGGCCACGGAATGGCCCCAGTACGCCGCCGCGGACCTGGAGGAGGCCGGCCGCCGGCTCCGCTCCCGGGTCATGTTCGACGGCCGGAACCTGTTCAAGCCCGAGGCCATGGCCGCCGCGGGCTGGACCTACCATTCCCTGGGCCGCGCAACTGCGACCCCCGCACAGGGTTGACCGAATCCGCCCCGACCGTGCCACCCTGGTAGCGTGGGTGGCCCGCGAAGGGCGCCCGGGCCCTCCACGGCCCTTCAGGAGAACGCAAGATGGGTAACCTCGGCCTCACCGAAATGCTTCTGATCGGCATCCTGCTGCTGATCTTCTTCGGCCCCTCCAAGCTGCCCGAGCTGGGCAAGGCCCTCGGCAAGGGGATCCAGGAGTTCAAGAAGGCGAGCCGGGAGATCACCGACTCCGTCAAGGACGACGCCCCCGGCGGCGAGAAGAAGCAGTAGCCGCAAGGCACTCCCCTGCCCATGACAAGTTCGCCCCCCGACCAGATGTCCTTCTGGGAGCACCTGCAGGAACTGCGGGTGCGGATCATCCGCAGCCTCCTCATCGTCGTGGGGGCCTTCGCGCTCACCTACTACTACCGTTTCCAGCTCATGACCTGGGCCCAGCGGCCCTTCTACCTGAGCTTCAAGTCCCACGCCATCGCCCAGGCCCAGGCGGCGCACCAGCCGATCCCCACGGTCTTCGAGCCCTTCGCCTACACGAGCCTGACCGAGCCCTTCTTCTCCCTGATGCGGCTCTCGCTGTGGGCCGCCATTTTCGTGGCGGCGCCCTTCCTCTTCGCCCAGGTCTGGGGCTTCATCAGGCCTGGCCTCTACGCCCGGGAGCGCCGGTTCGCCATCCCCTTCGTGGTGGCCACCTCGGCCTGCTTCGTGGGGGGCGCGGCCTTCGCCTACTTCAACGCCTTCAAGTTCCTGGGCAACATCCTCTTCGAGGAGGCCCTGAAGGCCGGCCTGCGCACGAACCTCCACCTGGAGGACTACCTGGACCTCTTCATCTACACGGTGGTGGGCACGGGCGTCATGTTCGAGCTGCCGGTCCTCGTGTTCTTCCTGGCCCGGTTCAGGATCCTCACCGCCCGCTGGCTGCTCAAGTACTGGCGCCACGCCACCCTGGCCATCTTCGTCATCAGCGCCTTCCTGACGCCCGGCGACGTCATCGTCACGACGATCTTCTTCGGCGTCGTGCTCGAGGCCCTCTACTTCATCTCGGTGTTCGTGGCCTGGATCGCGGAGCCCCGGAAGCCCAGGGAAGAGGTCGAGTAGGCAGGACGCGGGACACGCGCCCGCCGTTCCCCCACCGGGGGGACGGCGGGCGCGCCGCGCAGGGTCCCTACTGCTCCGCCGGGATCGCCACCGACTTCTCCGGGGGCGTGGGGGTCATGGGGTTGGGGAACCGGGTCAGGTCGGGCACGGCCGACTTGTCCTCGAGGAGGCATCCCAGGACCTTGGCGATGGCCCGGCCCCCGTCGGACGGGGAGGCCATGCGGAAGGCCCAGGCCTGGCGCACCCGGGTATCGGGGTCCAGGACCTGGCGGACGCTCGCGGGCTGGAAGCTGGCCAGGCCCTCGTTGAAGGAGGCGGGGCCCCGGGGCACGTAGAAGGCCAGGGGGAAGCCCAGGAAGAGGGCCACCGCGGGCCAGAACAGGAGGGAGGGGCCCCGGGGCTCCGCGGGCTCCTTGAGGGCCGCCTGGGGCATGGCCCACACGAAGGGCTGGCGCTCCTCCACGGACTCGGGGGAGACCTCCAGGATCCCCCGCTCCAGGAGGTCGGCGATGAGCTTGCAGGTGTCCAGCTCGTCGTAGCGGCTGATCTGGAGCACGCCCTGGACGCTGCAGGGGGTGGAGAAGTAGGTGAGGACCGTCTCCTGCTCGTGGCTCAGGCCCGAGCCCTGGACGTTCATGGACCCGCCCTCCAGGACGGTGGAGAGGTCCTTGTCGATGTCCAGGTGGAGGGATTCGCCGTATTCGGTCTTGCGCAGGGGGAGGGCGTTGTCGGGAAGGCGGCGCTGGACCTCGGGCCATTCGTCCATGATCCGGGCCGCCTCCATGAGGACGGTGTCCACGGGGATCGGCGGGAAGTTCTCCCGGTCCAGTTCCGGGGGGAGGATGGAATCGAAGCGGTAGTCCCCCTCCACCCACCGGAAGGTGCGGTAGATGATGGACATGGCCTGGTTGAACAGGGCGTCCTGCAG
Source organism: Holophaga sp. (assembly GCA_035298525.1). Classification (GTDB taxonomy): domain Bacteria; phylum Acidobacteriota; class Holophagae; order Holophagales; family Holophagaceae; genus Mesoterricola. The sequence goes on along the minus strand of DATGXY010000270.1, from coordinate 9,653 downwards.
ATCCTGGGGGGAGACCCGGCCGGACTCCACCAGGAGGGTGCCCATGCGCTTCAGGGTCTGCTTCTGGCGGTGGATCATGGCCAGGAGCTCGTCGCCGGATAGGCGGCCCAGGCGCACCAGCATGGCGCCGACGCGGTCCTCCATGCGCACCTGGTTGGAGTCGCAGCCCACGATCTCGCCGGTGTCGAAGAAGATCTTCACGAACTCCTGGGCGCGGCTGAGGACGAGGGTCCCGCTCTTGCCCTGGGTCTTGATCATGTTGAAGAGCGAGAACAGGTCGAAATCGCGGAGGGAGCCTTCGAGTGCCATGCTAGCTCCTCCTCGGCAGCAGCTTCAGCCACGAGCGCAGGAACAGCACCGCCAGGAGCGTGAGGCCCAAAGGCAGCCAGATCGTGGCAGGATCGTTCAGGATCTCCCCGGGGTAGCGCATGGGCCGGGCCGTGGCCAGGACCACGCCCGCGGCGAGGCAGACGGCGGAGAACTCCACCAGGCCCGCGCGGGTCTCGCCCGCCAGGATCAGGTCGGTGCCGGGCAGGAGGATGGCCAGGGCGCGGTGGATCCAGCGCTGGGAGCGCTGGAAGGACGCCACCTCCTCCACCTTGCGCTTCCGGCTCTCGCCGTGGAGCCCGTCCTTGAGGACGAAGAGATGGTGGCACTTGGAGCAGACGTAAGCGTCGGGGGAATCGGTGGTGTGGAAGGGATCCCCGCAGCGGGTGCACTGGGAGGGGTGGGCCTGCCCGATGCTGCGGGCCAGCCGCAGGTAGAAGGCGCCGGCGGCGGCCAGGGGCAGGAGGAGGTTGATCATGGTGTAGAGCTGGTTGCCGTGGCCGGAGGGGTCGGTGCGCTGGGCCAGGGCCGCCTGGGCCAGGGCGTTCACCCGCGCCGGGGTGTCGGGCAGGGGCAGGGCGAAGGTGCGCTGGTCGTTCCGGGCCTGGTTGGCGGCCAGGATCCGATTGAACACCTCCGGGGCCAGGCGCCGGGCGTCCTCCTGCTTGGCGAAGCCCAGGGGCCCGTCCATCTGGCGGAAGGCGATGACGCTCTGGTTGAGGAGGATCTCCCCCCGCCCGGGGGCGAGGGTGGCGGCCTCGTCGAAGCAGGCCTGGGCCCCGGGGAGGTTCCCCATCTGGTACCGGGCGACGCCCAGGTTCGTGAGCACCTCGGCCCGGTCACCGCCCCGCTTGGCCAGGGCCTCGAAGGTGGCGGCGGCCTTGGCCCACTCCTGGAACTGGAGCTGGCGCCAGCCTTCGAGGAACTCCCGGTCCCGGGCCGGCAGGGCCGCCAGGATCCGGGGATCGATGGGGAGGGGCTGGGGCCGGAGCTGGAGCGAAACGAGGCTCGGCTTGGGGATCGGGGCCGCCAGGGGCTCCAGCAGGGTGAGCACGGGGTGCACCATCTGCAGGAGGATGATGGCGAGGGCGGCCTTGATCTCCGCCCCCAGGAGGAAGGGCGCCAGGAGGAAGAGCCAGAGCATGGCGGCGACGCCGGGGTCGAGGCCGAAGACCACGGGCAGGGTCACGATGAAGGCGCCCATGAGGGCCAGCACGTCGGGATTGATGGCGTGGTGGCGGAGGGGGTCCTCCCAGACGGTGCGCCAGACCCGGCGGTACCGGAGCCCGAGGGTGAGGGCGAAGCCCCACAGGAGGAGGGCGGCCATCACCCGCAGCCAGGCCACGTGCTGGAGGATCCAGAGGCCGCGGTGGGCGGGTTCGACGAGGCGGGCCCGGGTCAGTTCCAGGAGATCGGCGAGGCTCCAGAGCCACCCCTGGGGGCCCTGCTGCCGGGAGAGGGCGATCCTGGCCCCCAGCAGGGCGGGGTTCCGGGGGGACCACCGCTCCACGGTGTCCAGGACCTTCACGCCCGAGGCGGGGCTGCCCCGGTGGCCCAGGTCCCGGGCGTAGATGGTCATGGCCTCCACCAGGGGGAGCACGTCCATGGTCCCGTAGGTGCGGCGGAGCAGTTCCACGTCCTGGACGGCAGCCTGGACGGCTACCGGATCCCCGGACTGGAAGGCGGTCTTGAGGCGCTCGGCGCAATGGGCGAGGGCCACGGCGGGCTGGATGTCCAGGTGGGCGGGCTGGGGGGCCGGTTCAACCTTGCCCCACAGGGGCGCGCCCAGGAGGAAACCGAGGCACGCTGCGCCCACAATTATTCTTTTTGAAAGAGTTGCCTTCAAGCCACCAAGAAGACGGAGAACGGACGTCAGCGCGTAGGGGGACGGCCATGCTTCCGCGGCGTTCATGGGCACTCCGAAGATTGCCCGAAGCGTATCACAGTTCACCCAAGCCCACTTCTCAAAGCCTCTGATAAATGGGACCATGATGGTAAATGGAGGCATTATGCGAAATCTTCTCCCGGCCATTCTGATCCCCTTCGCCTGCGTATCCCTCGCCGCCCAGAGCACGGGACGCCTGGCGGGCAAGATCCTGGGCAAGGACGGCAAGCCCGTCCCCGGGGTCGTGCTCAGGATCAGCCGCAAGGAAATCAAGTGGGACAAGGTCCTGGCCGTGGACTCCAAGGGCTCCTTCATGCAGGTGGGCCTCGAGCCCAAGGAGTTCGACTGCGAGATCTCCGCCCCCGGCTACCAGACCATCAAGGAATCCTTCAAGATCCCCCTCGCCGACACCCTCACCCGCGAATGGACCATGCTCACCGCCCAGGAAGCCGCTGAGGAAGCCGCGAAGCGCGGCCAGGCCGGCATGTCCGAGAGCGAGCTCAAGTCCATGTCCGGCTCCACCGCCTTCAATTCCGGCGTGGAATTCTACAACCGCCAGGAGTTCGCCGCGGCCCGCCCCCACATGGAGAAGGCCGTCGACGACCTGCGCGAGGCCCTGAAGACCATGAAGGAAGGCGAGGAACGCAAGGCCACCGAGAGCCGGCTCGTGATCGCCGAGCGCGTGTGCGGCATCACCCTCTATGAGGTCGGCCGCAAGGATCCCGTCAACAAGGACATGCTGGCCAAGGCCGCGCCCCTGCTCAAGAGCGCCTTCGAGCGCAACCCCAAGGACCAGATGCTGGCCAACGCCCTGGTCGAGGTGAGCAAGGCTACCGGCAACGCCGAGGACACCAAGAAGTACCAGGCCGCCCTCGAGGCCCTCATCGGCCCCCGCCCCGAGCTCGCCTACAACGACGGCGTGGCCGCCTTCAACAACGGCGACTACAAGGCCGCCAAGACCCACGTGGACCGCGCGATCGCCACCGATCCCAAGTTCCCCGACAGCTACTGGCTGAAGGGCGTGGTGGAGTTCAGCCTCAACAACCTCAAGGCCGCCAAGGAGGCCTTCAAGACCTACCTGGAGAAGGCCCCCAACGGGAAGAAGGCCGGCGAGGTCAAGGAGTTCCTCAAGGAACTCAAGTAGCCGGAACGGCTTGACGGAAGGAAGGGGCCCCGGAGACCGGGGCCCCTTTCCTTTGCCGGCCTACTTCAGGGGAATCGTCATGCGGACGACGGTTCCGTCCCCCTGGTTGGCGATGGTGACATCGCCCTGGTAGGCGGACAGGAACTGCCTGCAGGCCGCCAGATCCTCCCCGGGGCTCCGGACGCCCATGACCGCCTGCTGGTGGAGGCCCGGGAAGGGCTCGAAGGCCTTCTCCAGCTCCATGGGCGGGATGGCGCCGCCCTCGTCGGCCACCTGGAGGATGAAGGCGTCCTCCGTGCGGAAGGAACGGATGTCCAGGGTCGCGGAGGGGGTCGGCCCCCCCAGGGCGTGGTGCACCAGGTTCAGGAGGGTGGTGGCGAAGTCCCCGTAGACCCCGAAGATGAGGGGCACCCGGGCCCGCAGGTCCTGGGCGACGGACACCTCGGGCGGGATCACCCCCTCCGCCTGCAGGAGTTCCAGCTCCTGCTGGATGAGATCGTGGAGGTCGAGCCACTCGGGCTTGCTGGGCCCCTCCCGCCCCACCCGGCGCATGAGGGCCTTGAGGAGGCCGTCGATCTTGCTCACGGCCTCGCGGATCTCGGCCAGGGCGCGGGGATGCGCCTCGGGCATGCCCTCCCCGCCCCAGGCGGGCATGTGGTCCAGGACCTGGCTCTGGGCGTGGAGGCTCTGCACGGGGGCCGCCAGGCGCTGGGCGATCTTGGTGAAGAGGTCGCCCAGGAGGGCCTGCCGGTCGCGCCGGTTCAGGTCGGCCCGGGCGTTCTGGAGGTCCTGGTAGGCGCCCTCGATGCGCTCGTAGCTGGAGGCCAGGGCCCGGGTGCTGTTGTTGAGGCTGACGATGAGCTCGGCGTTCTCCAGGCTCACCAGGGCGATGCTGGCGTGGAGGTTGGCCATCTCCAGGTCGCCGGGCGCGAAGGGACGGTCCGCGGGCCGGGTCAGGATCCAGAAGCCCGAGATCTCCTCCCCCTCCTGGTGCGTCCTCAGGACGAGGAGGGCCGCCTCCGAGGCCTGGGTCCAGAACCCCAGGTCCAGCCCCTCCTCCCAGAGGCGGCTGGAGCGGAGGACCTCGGAGGGGAGGACCCCCGCGGCCCCCGCGGACCAGGCGCGGCCCACGAAGGCGTGCCCGACGGGGAGCACGGGGAGGGGGTCGAAGCCCTTCCCGTTCCACCGGTGGCCCTCGTAGTAGCTGCCGCTGCCGTGCATGCGGTAGGCGGTCAGGCCCGTGGCGGCCACCTCGGCCCGCACCTCGGAGAGGATCCGCAGGAGCAGGGCCTGGGGATCCCGCTCCGTGAGGATGTCCCGGCTCAGGGCCAGGAGCCGGGAAAGGCTGGCGTTCCGGCGCTCCAGGGCGTCCTGGGCCTCGATGAGCTTGCGGTTGGCCTCCCGGGCCTCCAGAAGCTGGGCCTCCAGGTGCTCCACCATCTGGACGCTGAACTGGCGCAGGACCTGGGTCTCCCGGGCCTTCTCCAGGTGCTCCCGCTGGCCCTGCAGGAAGGCCCCCACCTGGTCGACGAAGGTGAAGGGGTCCAGGGGCTTGGGGATGAAGCCGTCGCACCCGGCCACGAGGGCCGTCTCCCGGTCGGATTTCTGGGTCCGGGCCGTGAGGGCCACGAGGGGGATGGGCTTGAGTTCGGCCTGCTGCTTGAACTTGGTGGCCACCTCGAAGCCGGAGAGGCCGGGCAGGTTGATGTCCAGGAGGACGAGGTCGGGGCGGATCTCCATGGCCATCTCGAAGCCCTGGAGGCCCTCCTCGGCCCAGTGCATCTCGTAGCCGGCCTGGGAGAGCAGGCGCTGGACGAGGCGCCAGTTCACCGCGTTGTCCTCGATGCAGAGGATCTTCGGTCGGGTCATGCCTCCTCCTCCGCGAGCAGGGGAAGGGTGAGGGTGAACGTGCTCCCCCTGCCCTTCTCGCTCTCCACCGTGATGCGGCCGCCCATGGCCATGGCCAGGCGCTGGCTCAGGGCCAGGCCGAGGCCGGTGCCGCCGAACCTCCGCGTGATGCTGCCGTCCACCTGCTGGAAGGGCCTGAACAGCCGCTCCGTCTCCGCGGGGCTCATGCCGATCCCCGTGTCCCGGATGGCCACCTCCAGCCGGCCTCCCCCGGTGACGGCCCGGATGGACACCTCGCCCTGCTCGGTGAACTTGATGGCGTTGCCCACCAGGTTGGTGATCACCTGCTTGAAGCGGATCGCGTCCCCGTGCACGAGCCCGGCCCCCTCCCGCTGCAGCTCGAAACGGATGGGCCTGCTGCCGATGAGGCCCCCGGCCAGGGCGGCCACCTCCTCCAGGACGGGGAAGGGATCCATGGGCGCCAGCTCCAGCTGGAACCGCCCGGCCTCGAACTTGGACAGGTCCAGGATGCTGTCGATCATGCCCAGCAGGCTGCGGCCGTTCTGGTGGATGATGCCCAGGTCCGTGCGGGCCTCGGGGGGGATGCGCCCCTCCCGCTCCTGGAGCAGGAGGCCCGAGAAGCCGATGACGGCGTTCAGGGGGGTGCGCAGCTCATGGCTCATGTTGGCCAGGAACTCGCTCTTCACCCGGTCCAGCTCCTGCAGGCGCTGGAGGCTGGTCAGGAGGTTGGCGTTGGCCTCGGTGAGCTCCTGGGTCTTCTCCTGGACCTTCTGCTCCAGGGTGCCGGCCCAGGCCTTGAGCTCGGCCTGGGAGTGCTCCAGGCCCCGGGTGCGCTCCTGGACGAGGCGCTCCAGGTTGGCGCGGATCTCCTCCAGTTCCCAGATCGTCTCCAGGAGCTGGCCGGTGCGCTCCTGGACCCTGGATTCCAGCAGCTTGTTCTGGAGCCCGATCTCGTCCCGCGAGACCCGGAGGCGCTGGGTCATGGCCTCGAAGCTGCGGCCCAGGACGCCCAGCTCGTCCGCGCTGTCCACCCCGGTGGCGGGGGTCTCCAGGTTGCCCTCGGCCACCTTGCGCACGGCGTCCGTGAGCCGGGCCAGGGGCTTGACGTAGAGGCTGGCCAGGTGGTGGGCCAGGGCGATGGAGGCCAGGAAGGCCAGCCCGCCCACGCCCAGGGCCCTGTAGAAATTGGTCCGCACCACCTGGTCGATGGTCCCGGTGCCGAAGGCCAGGAGGAGGACGCCCGCGGGGCTGCCTGAAGCCGCCAGGGGCGGCACCTCCGCCCGGCCCACCACGGTGGCTTCCGCGGACCGGGTGAAGGCGTGGCCCCTTACAGGTCCCTTCCCTTCCCCGTCCGCCCAGGCCGGGGCCCCGGGGCTCCGCAGCAGGACCCGGCCCCGGGCGTCGAAGAGCACGAAGAACCTGAAGTCCCCCGCGGAGCTGATGCGCTCCAGGACCCGGCGGATCTCCTGCAGGTCGTGGCGGTCCATGGCCGGGGCCAGGGCGGCGGCGGCGGTGGCGGCCGTGTCCCGCGCCGCCGTCTCCGCCAGGGTCCGGAACTGCCTCCGGGTGGTGGCGGGGAAGAGGACCAGGTTGAACAGGCCGAAGACCAGCACAACGAGGCTGATCAGCAGGCTCAGCTTGGTCCGGATGGAGAGGCGGGGCATCCCGGCATTTTATCCAAAGCCGAGCCCGGCGGGACGGGCCTTTGCGGGAAATCGGCCGGATCAGGCCTGGAAGAGGTGGAAGGAGGCGGCCCCGTACCGGCGCTCCCCCAGGGCCTCCAGGCCCTCCGCCGGGGCCAGGGCCACGCCCGCGGGGGCCTCGAAGACGAGGATCCCGCCCGGGGCGAGCCAGGCCTTGGCCAGGGGGGCCAGGGCCGCCCAGGCCGAGGGCGCGTCCCGGTAGGGGGGGTCCGCGAAGACCACCGCCAGCCCGCCGAAGGACGCCGGCCGGAGCCGGGCGGCGTCCTGGGCCAGCACGGCCAGGGCCGTGCCCTGGGCGTTGCGGCGGAGGCAGGCCAGGGCCGCGGGATCCCGCTCCACGCATGTCACGGGGCCGTAGCCGCGGCTGAAGGCCTCCAGGCCCACGGCCCCGGTCCCCGCGTACAGGTCCAGGAAGGGCCCCTGGGGCCACTTCTGCAGGATGGAGAACAGGGCCTCGCGGGCCCTGTCCGAGGTGGGGCGGACCAGGTCCGTCCCCGGGGGCGCCTGGAGGCGCCGGCCCTTGAGGGCCCCGGCGATGATCCTCACACGGCCCAGCGCATGAGCATGCCGCCCCAGGTGAAGCCCGCGCCGAAGGCGGCGAAGACCACCAGGTCGCCCTTCTTCACCATGCCCTTTTCCAGGGACTGGTGGAGGGCGGTGGGGAGGGTGGCGCTGGTGGTGTTGGCGTACTCGGTGATGTTGCAGGCCATGCGCTCGGGGGGCAGTTCCAGGCGCTTGGCGGCGGCGTCCATGATGCGCAGGTTGGCCTGGTGGGGCACGAACAGGGCCAGGTCCTTGGGGTCCACGTTGTTGCGGTCCAGCATGAGGCGGCTCACCTCGGCCATCTCCCGCACCGCGTTCTTATAGACCTCCTTGCCCTCCTGGTAGATGTAGTGCAGGCGCTTCTCCACCGTCTCGGCGGTGGCGGGCATCACGCTGCCGCCGGCCTTCATGCACAGGAAGGGGGCCCCGGCGCCGTCGATGCTGTTCTCGAAGTCCAGGATGCCGTGGCCCTCCTCCACCTGCTCCAGGATGACGGCGCCGGCGCCGTCGCCGAAGAGCACGGCGGTGTTGCGGTCCTTGGGATCCATGATGGAGGTCATGACGTCGCAGCCCACAACCGCCACCCGGCGGAGGGTCCCGCTGGCCACGAAGCCGGCGCCCACGGACATGCCGAAGAGGAAGCTGGAGCAGGCGGCGTTCATGTCGAAGCCGAAGCACTTGGTGGCGCCGAGCTTGTGCTGGATGAGGGCCGCGGTGCAGGGGAAGAACATGTCGGGGGTGACGGTGCAGCAGATGATGGCGTCCAGGTCGTCGGGCTTCAGGCCGCGGTTTTCCAGGGCCATGCGCAGGGCCTCCACGCCCAGGTCGGAGCTGCCGGTGCCGGGCGCGACCCAGCGGCGGTGGCGGATGCCCGTCCGGGTAAGGATCCACTCGTCGCTCGTATCGACCATCTTGGCCAGTTCATCATTGGTGACGATGCGATCCGGGTAGAACTGGCCGGTCGCGGTGATGCCCACGGGGATGGCGAAACGTCGAGTCAATGGGACCTCCGGGTCGGGATCGTGCGTGCCAAACCCTTGATTGTGAAGGATCGGCGGGGAATTTTCCACGCGGGAATGCGCCGGTCCTGGGTCTTGGACCTGAAAGGCCCATGGCGTCTCGGTCTTGCTATGATCAAACCGACCCGAAAGGCCCCCATGCGCACCCTCGCCGTCCTCCCCTCCCGATTCCAGGCTTCGCGGTTCCCGGGCAAGCCCCTGGCCCCCATCGCCGGCCGCCCCATGATCCAGTGGGTGTGGGAAGCTGCCAAGCGAGCGCCTGGGGTGGACGAGGTGGTCGTGGCCACGGATGACGCCCGCATCCAGGCCACCGTGGAAGGCTTCGGCGGCCGGGTCGTCATGACCGATCCCGCCCTGCCCTCGGGAACCGACCGGGTGGCCGCCGCCTGGCGGAGCCTGGGGGAGGCCTTCGATGTGGTGCTCAACCTCCAGGGTGACGAGCCGGCCATGCACCCGGACACCATCGGCGCCGTGGTGGCCCTCCTGCGGGACGACCCGGCCCTGCCCATGGCCACCGCCGCCTGCCCCTTCCACGGGGCGGACGAACTCTTCAACCCCAACAACGTGAAGGTGGTGATGGACGACCGGGGCCGGGCCCTGTACTTCAGCCGCAGCCCCATCCCCTACCTGCGCAACAGCACCATCTTCGCCCCCGACTTCCGGCCCTGGCTGGGGGCCGAGCACCTGGCGGCCTACCACCGCCACCTGGGCATCTACGGCTACCGGCCGGAGGCCCTGGAGGCCTTCACCGCCCTCCCGCCCCATCCCCTGGAACGCATGGAGATGCTGGAACAGCTTCGGGCCCTGGCGGCGGGCATGGCCATCGGGGTGGCCCGGACCCCCCACCTGAGCCTGGGGGTGGATGTCCCCGCGGATGTGCCCGCGGTGGAGGCCCTCCTCCTCATGCACGGCCGGCGGTGAGGTCGCTCTCCGGCCGGACCAGCGGGCTCCTCCTGGTGGCCGGGGCCGGGTGCAGCTTCGCCACCATCGGCCTCTTCAACCGCCTGGCCGCGAACGGGGGGGCCGGGCTGGCCACCGCCCTGGGCCTGCGCTTCGGCCTGGCCGCGACCCTGCTGTGGGCCTGGGAGGCCCTGCGGCCGGGGCCCCCCGTCCCCCGGGCCCGCCTGCGGGACCTGGCCGCCATGGGGGCCCTCCTCGCCCTG
>DATGXY010000269.1:0-14737 GCA_035298525.1 Holophaga sp. | reverse complement strand
ATGATCAATCACTTTGTTTCCGCAAACAATTCGGTTGAGAACATCGGCGTGCAGCCCCGGCAAATTGAACCTGTTCGCCGCGTAGTGAGCAGCAAACGCGTGGTATTCATGGGTATCCCGACGGCACAGGAGCTTGCACCGTGAGCCACCCCTACACCCACTACATCGAGGAATTCGTCAAGATCCAAGAGGAGGCCCAGGCCATGCCCCTGGGGGAGCTGCCCCCGGAGCCCGCCCCCCGCCTCATGGACAACGCCCCCCGGGTGCTCTTCTTCGCCCCCCATCCGGACGACGAGTCCATCGCCGGCGCCCTGGCCCTGCGCTTGCGCCGTGAACTGCTCTACCGCGTCTGCGTCGTGGCCGTGACCCAGGGCAGCCGCGTCGACCGCCAGGAAGCCCGCCTTCAGGAGATGTACGGGGCCTGCCACTTCCTCGGCTTCGAACTGATCACCACCCGGCCCAACGGCCTCGCCAGCATCAACCTCAAGACCAAGAGCTCCAACCCCGACGGCTGGGCCGCCTCCGTGGAGACCATCGCCCAGATCATTTCATACCACCGCCCCACCGTGATCGTGATGCCCCACGACCAGGACCACCACGCCACCCACACCGGCACCCACCACCTGGTGGTGGACGCCCTGCGCACCCTGGGCCCCGCCTTCAAGTGCCGCGTCGTGGAGTGGGAGTACTGGCACCCCATGGAGAACCCCAATCTCATGGTGGAATCCACCCCCGCCGAAGTGGCGGACCTGGTGGCGGCCGTCTCCTTCCACAAGGGCGAGGTGGTGCGCAATCCCTACCACCTGACCCTCCCCTCCTGGATGTCGGACAATGTCCGCCGCGGCGCCGAGATCGTGGGCGGCACGGGTTCCGCCAGCCCCACCTTCCCCTTCGCCACCCTCTATCGCGTCCGCGACTGGGTGCGGGGCGGCTTCGAGAACGTCATCAAGGCCGGCCGCATCATCCCCGCCGGCGGCGACCTGGCCGCCATCTTAAAGGCCTGATGGGCCCCTTCCTCTCCAGCGGGTGGACCCGGGCCGGCCTGGGCCTGATCCTGCTGGGATGGGGCCCCCTCCTGGGCATCATCGCGCTTTCCAGCCTCGGCCTGTGGCCCGACCCCCACCCCAACCCCATCGGGTGCGGCCTGCTGTTCGCGATCACCTTCCTCCCCGCCCTCTTCTGCCTGGGGATGGGCGCCTACCACGCCCTTCGCCGCCGCTGAGGCCCGGCGCTCAGGCGGTAGCGGGCTCCAGCATGCCCGCGAGGAGTTCCCTGACGGCGGGGCGGAAGATCGTCTCGAAATCGAAGTCGAAGGCCCTCAGCTCCGGCTCCTGCAGGGCTTCCCGCACCGCGGGGGGACGGGAGGACATCTGGCTGACGCCGATCACCAGGGCGTAGAAGCGCAGCAGGAAGGCGGTCCCACGGCCGGCCACCAGGCCGGGCACCGCCGTTTCCAGGAGGACCCCCATGCGGGTCACGCCTTCGTGGAGGAAGCGGGCGTAGCCCAGGGCCTCGGCCGTGGGGACGTTCTGCTCCAGGACCCCGTGGACGAGGGCCTGGAGCCGGGGCAGGCGCGGATGGAGCAGCATCTCGTCCACCAGGGCCCCCGCCACGGCCTCGATGCCCCTCAGGCCCCCCTCCTCCAGGCGCTCGGCCGCGCCCCGGAACCAGGCGCCCATCTCGTCCTTCAGCACGGCGAGGAAGAGGGCTTCCTTGGTGGGGAAGTACAGGTAGAGCGTGCCCTTGGCGAGCCCCAGCTCCCTGGCGAGGTCGGCCATGCGCAGGTCCGCGTAGCGGCGTTCGCTGAACAGGCCCGCGGCGCCGGCGAGGATCGCCCGGCGGCGGACTTCCTTCTGATCGGGGCGATGGGCTCGGCGCATGGTGTCTAAGGAATCATTCTACTGACTCCGGGTCAATTAAAGTGCTGTCTGGAATGATTAAGTCATAGGGTCCGGCCGGGCCCTCTTGATAAGGTGAACGCTTCCGTACGCAATTCGGCAAAAAGCGCGAATTCGCGATTTCCCTAGGAGCTTCACGCATGACCAAACCCACCCGCGCCCTTCTTTCCGCTTCCGCGCTCGCTCTCCTGATCGTTGCCTCGGCCCCCCGCGCCCAGGCGGCCGGTTTCCAGCTGCGTGAGCAGGGTGCCGGCGCCCAGGGCCAGGCCTTCGCGGGCGTGGCCGCCGGCTCGGGCGACCTCACCTCCATGTTCTTCAATCCGGCCGTGCTGACCCGCTTCGAGGGGACCCAGCTCCAGATCGGCTTCAGCAACATCCTGCCCTCCGCCAAGTTCAGCGAAGGCGTCGCCACCCGCACCTCCATCCCCAGCGCGGCCCCCTTCTACGCCATCTCCGGCTCCACCAGCCACCAGAACGCCGCCGAAAGCGCCGTCACCCCCACCCTGTACGCCATGTGGTCCCTGTCCAAGGACCTCAAGGTGGGCGTCAGCATCAACGTGCCCTACGGCCTGACCACCGAGTACGACGCCAACTGGATCGGCCGCTACCACGCCCTTCGCTCCCACCTGGAGACCATGGACATCGCCCCCACCATCGCGTGGCGCGTGAACGGGCAGTGGAGCGTCGGCGCCGCCTTCGTGGCCCGCCAGTCCAAGGCCGAGCTGAGCCAGGCCCTGGATTTCGGCTACACCGCCTACGCCCTCATCCGCCAGATCCAGGCCAATCCCGCCTACACCGTCTACGATCCCACCTTCTCCAACACCAACCCCCTGACCGGCCAGCCCATCGTCTACCCCGGGGCCGCCGATGGCAGCGCCTTCATCAAGGGCGACGCCTGGGCCTATGGCTTCAAGGCGGGCGTCCTCTATGAGCCATCCAAGTCCCTGCGGGTGGGCCTGGGCTACCAGTCCGGCATCAAGCCCAAGGTCAAGGGCGACGTGAAGTTCAATATCCCCCCCACCGTCGCCGCCGGGCTGGCCGGGCTCACCCAGGTGAACCCCGGCCACACCGCCACCCTGGCCTACATCAACGGCGTCTTCAGCGCCAATACGGCCAACGGCCCCGTCACCGCCGAGGTGGAACTGCCCGCCTGCGTCACCTTCGGCCTCAACTACGAGCTGAGCCCCACCTTCACCCTGAGCCTGGAGGCCGACCGCACCATGTGGTCCAAGTTCCAGGAGCTCCGCATCAAGTTCGCGAACCCCGCCACCCAGCCCGACAGCTACACCACCGAGAACTGGCACGACACCACCTTCGTTTCCGTGGGCGCCTCCTGCCACCCCGGCAACGGCTGGACCTACCGGGTGGGCGCGGCCATGGACCAGGGCGCGGTGGACGACGCCTACCGCACCCCCCGCATCCCCGACGCGGACCGCGTGTGGCTCTCCTTCGGCGTCAGCCGCCAGTTCACCAAGAGCTTCGCCGTGGACTTCGGCTACTCCCACCTCTTCACCAAGACCGCCACGGTGAACCTCTCCGGCGGCACCCCCGTGGGCCCCGACTACTTCAAGGGGAACCTCAGCGGCACCTACAAGAACGCCATCGATATCTGGGCCCTGAACGCCCGCTGGTCCTTCTAGGACTGGGATGAATTATTAAGCCCGGTTCCACCGGAAAGCGCCCCGGCTGTTCGCCTTGCGGACCTCCGGGGCGCGGCGCGTTCGGAGGGGCCATTTATTGGTGCAAAGGGCGTACCTTCCGGCCCCGGGGACGGTATCTTGGGACAGGAGGTCCCATGCTCGCCGCCTACCGCCAACATGTCGCCGAACGCGCCGCCCTCGGCATTCCCCCCCTGCCCCTCACCCCTGAACAGACCCATGAGCTGACGTCCCTCCTGAAGCAGCCCCCCCAGGGGGAGGAGGCCACCCTCGTGGACCTGATCACGAACCGGGTGCCCGCCGGCGTGGACGACGCGGCGGCCATCAAGGCGGAGTTCCTCGCCCGCCTCGCTTGGGGCGAAGAGAAGAGCCCCCTCCTGTCCCGGGAGAAGGCCACCGAGCTGCTGGGCACCATGCTGGGCGGCTTCAACATCAAGCCCCTCCTCGCCCTCCTGGAGGATCCCCAGGTGGGAGCCCTGGCCGCGGAGGGCCTCAAGACGACCCTCCTCATCTTCGACTACTTCGACGAGGTCAAGGCCAAGGCCGACGCGGGCAACGCCAACGCCAAGGCGGTGCTGGCCTCCTGGGCCGAGGCCCAGTGGTTCACCTCCCGGCCGGAGGTGCCCGCCAGCCTTTCCGTCACCATCTTCAAGGTGACCGGGGAAACGAACACCGACGATCTCTCCCCCGCCCCTGACGCGTGGAGCCGCCCGGACATCCCCCTGCACGCACTCGCCATGCTGAAGAACGCCCGTCCGGGCATCGTCCCCGACGATCCGGGCAAGGTGGGCCCCATCGCCCTCATCCGCACCCTCATGGACCAGGGCCGCCCCGTGGCCTACGTGGGCGACGTGGTGGGCACGGGCTCCAGCCGCAAGTCGGCCACCAACTCGGTGCTGTGGTGGACGGGCCAGGACGTGCCCTTCGTGCCCAACAAGCGCTTCGGCGGCGTCTGCCTCGGCGGCAAGATCGCCCCCATCTTCTACAACACCATGGAGGACAGCGGGGCCCTGCCCCTGGAGCTGGACGTCTCCGCCATGGAGACCGGCGACGTGGTGGAACTGCGCCCCTACGAGGGCAAGGCCCTCAAGGGCGGCGCCGTCATCGCCGAGTTCAAGGTCAAGTCGGACGTGCTCTTCGACGAGGTGCGCGCCGGCGGCCGCATCCCCCTCATCGTGGGCCGGGCCCTCACGGCCAAGGCCCGCAGGGCCCTTGGCCTGCCCCCCTCCACCGTGTTCCGTCCCAACACCGAGCCCCCCGCCTCCGCCCGGGGCTACACCCTGGCCCAGAAGATGGTGGGCCGGGCCTGCGGCCTCCCCGAAGGCCAGGGCGTGCGCCCCGGCGCCTACTGCGAACCCCGCATGACCACCGTGGGCAGCCAGGACACCACGGGCCCCATGACCCGGGACGAGCTGAAGGACCTGGCCTGCCTGAGCTTCTCGGCGGACATGGTCATGCAGAGCTTCTGCCACACCGCCGCCTACCCCAAGCCCGTGGACATCAAGGTCCACCACACCCTGCCGCCCTTCATCACGAACCGGGGCGGCGTCTCCCTGCGCCCCGGCGACGGCGTCATCCACAGCTGGCTGAACCGCCTGCTGCTGCCCGACACGGTGGGCACCGGCGGCGACAGCCACACCCGCTTCCCCATCGGCATCTCCTTCCCCGCCGGCTCGGGCCTGGTGGCCTTCGCCGCCGCCACCGGCACCATGCCCCTGGATATGCCGGAGAGCGTCCTGGTGCGCTTCAAGGGCGAGATGCAGCCCGGCATCACCCTGCGCGACCTGGTGAACGCCATCCCCTACCAGGCCATCCAGATGGGCCTCCTCACGGTGGAAAAGAAGGGCAAGAAGAACGCCTTCTCGGGCCGCATCCTGGAGATCGAGGGGCTGCCCCACCTCAAGGTGGAACAGGCCTTCGAGCTCACCGACGCCTCCGCCGAGCGCAGCGCCGCGGGCTGCACCGTGCTCCTGGACAAGGAGCCGATCATCGAATACATGCGGTCCAACGTGACCCTCATGAAGTGGATGATCGCCAACGGCTACGAGGACCGGGCCACCCTGGAGCGCCGCATCCGCGCCATGGAGGACTGGATGGCCAAGCCCGAACTCCTGGCGCCCGACAAGGACGCCGAGTACGCCGCCGTCATCGAGATCGATCTGGCGACGATCAAGGAACCCCTGGTGGCCTGCCCCAACGACCCCGACGACGTGAAGCCCCTCTCCGCCGTGTCCGGGGACAGGATCGACGAAGTCTTCATCGGCTCCTGCATGACCAACATCGGCCACTTCCGGGCCGCGGGCCGGGTGCTGGACGGCCAGAGCGACATCCCCGCCCGGCTCTGGGTGGCTCCGCCCACCCGCATGGACGAGCTGGTCCTCAAGGAGGAGGGCTACTACGGCATCCTGGGCCGGGCCGGGGCCCGCATGGAGACCCCGGGCTGCTCCCTGTGCATGGGCAACCAGGCCCAGGTGCGCAAGGGCGCCACGGCCATGTCCACCTCCACCCGCAACTTCCCCAACCGCCTGGGCATCGACACCCGGGTCTACCTGGGCTCCGCGGAGCTCTCGGCGGTGTGCGCCCTCCTGGGCCGCATCCCCACCCTGGAGGAGTACCTGGCCCAGGTGGAGGCCGTGAACCGCAAGGCCGGGGACATCTACCGGTACATGAACTTCGACCAGATCGAATCCTTCCGCGCCGTGGCCGACACGGTCGCCGTCTAGTCCCTCCAGCCCCCGGGGAACCATGGCCCATCCCGCCCTCGCCCAGCATCTGGCGGCGCTGCAGGAGGCCGGGGTCCCTCTGCCCTCCGGCCCGGGGTGGGAGGCCTTCCTGGAGGCCGCCGACGCGGCCTTCGGGAAGGCGGCGGAGGCGGACCTCCTGAAGGAGGAGGCCGTCCAGGACAAGAAGGCCCTGACCCTCATCACCTCCCGGCTCGTGGCCCTCATGGACAGCGTGCAGTCCGGCTTCCTCGTCGAAACGCCCGACGGGAAGGTGGGTCTGGTCAACCAGGCCCTCTGCAACCTGTTCCGCATGGAGGAATCCCCCTGGTCCCACATCAACCGGGAGGCCCTGGACCTTCTCCGGGAGTGCGGCGCCAGGTTGCGCCGGCCCGAGGCCTTCCTCCAGCTGGCCACCTCCGTCCCCGCGCGGGGGAGGCTGGAGGTGACGGAACTGCCCGCCCGGGACGGACGCTACCTCGCCCTTGAGGTCGTCCCCATCCGCCTGGGTGGGGAGGATTACGGCTTCCTCTGGATGTTCCAGGACATCACGGAGCGCAGGCGGGACCAGGAGCGCCTGGTCTCCTCCGCCCGGGAGCTGGCCCAGGCCCGGGACCGGGCCCTGGAGCTGGCCAGCCTCAAGTCGGACTTCCTGGCCAACATGAGCCACGAGATCCGCACCCCCATGAACGGCATCATCGGCATGGCCGGCCTCCTCATGGACGCCCCCCTGGAAGGGGAGCACCGGGAGTACGTGGAGACCATCCGCAGCTGCGGCGAAAGCCTGCTGGCCCTCATCAACGACATCCTGGACTTCTCCAAGATCGAGGCCGGGAAGCTGGACCTGGAGTCCATCGACTTCGATCTCCTGGAGGTCATGGACGACGCCCTGAGCATCCTGGGGGTCAAGGCCCATGCCAAGGAGGTGGAACTGGTCTGCCAGGTGGCGCCCGCGGTGCCCCGGCGGGTGAAGGGGGACCCCGTGCGCCTGCGCCAGGTCCTCACCAACCTCGTGGACAACGGCGTCAAGTTCACCGAGAAGGGGTACGTGGAGGTGCGGGTCCAGGTGGCCGAGGACGGCCGTGGCCAGCCCCTGCTCCGCTTCCAGGTGGAGGACACGGGCCCTGGCATGGCCCCCGACGCCGTGTCGCGCCTCTTCCAGTCCTTCTCCCAGGCCGACACCTCCACCACCCGCAAGTTCGGGGGCACGGGCCTGGGCCTGGCCATCTGCAAGCGCCTCTGCCAGCTCATGGGCGGCGATATCGGCGTGGAGAGCGCGCCGGGCCGGGGCAGCACCTTCTGGTTCACCCTCCGGCTCCAGAGCCTGGAGGAGGCCCGGGCCCTGCCGGCGGCCGATGCGGTGGGACCGGTCTTCCTCGCGGGCCTCTCCCCCCACCTCTACCGGACCCTGCGGGCCCAGCTGACCGGCTGGGGCCTCAAGGCCGAGCACCTGGCCCCCACCCCCGAGGGGCTCGAGGCCCTGCGGGGCCTGGAACGCGCCGTGGTGCTGGGTGCCCTCGGCGAGGGAGCCATGAGCAGGGCCTTCTTCAAGGCCCTCAAGGAGGACCCGGCCCTGGCGGCCCGGGTGCGGACCTTCATCCTCGCCAGCCGCTATTCCGCCTCGGAGCAGAAGGCGGCCCGCGCCCGGGGCTTCAAGGAGATGCTCGCCGTGCCCGTGCGCACCGGCCAGCTGATCCAGATCCTGGCCCTGGCCCCTGGGGCCTTCGAGGCCGCCGCGGCCGCCGCCCCGGCCCCGCCGGCCCCGGACCTGGAATCCCCCCGCCTCCTCCTGGCCGAGGACAACCCCGTCAACCAGCGCCTGGCCCTGGCGGTGCTGAAGAAGCAGGGCTTCACCAACGTGGACGTGGCGGAGAACGGCCAGGAGGCCCTCAACGCCGCCATGGCCCACTCGTACGGGCTCATCTTCATGGACTGCCAGATGCCCGTGATGGAGGGCTACGAGGCCACCCGCAGGATCCGGGAACGGGAGGTGGGCCGGCGGCGCACGCCCATCATCGCCCTCACCGCCCACGCCATGGTCGGCGACCGGGAGAAGTGCCTGGACTGCGGCATGGACGACTACCTCACCAAGCCCCTGCGCCCCCAGGCCCTGGAGGGGGTGCTCCGCAAGTACCTGGGCACCGGCTGCTGAGGGGACGACGGACCGCAAGGCCCCCGTGAACCTTCCGGCTCGGGGCGGCATTATCCGTGGAGCCAAGCCGACGTCCGGACCTCACCGGTTCCCCGGCTCGGCCTTGGACCTTCCCATGCCGGCCTTTCGCGCCTTCGCTCCGCTTCTTCTCCCCCTGGCCCTCTCGGCCCAGGCCCCCGGGCCCATCCCCGGACCCCTCCCCGCCCCTCAGGCCGCCCGGGCACCGGAGGAACGGACCTCCTGGCTCAGGCTTTCCGCCTCGGGAGGGATCCGGGAGGGGAAAGGACGGACCCAGCCGATGGCAGCCGTCGAGATGCGCGTCCTCCTCGCCTCCCGGATGGCGGACGGCCAAGGGACGCCCTGCCTGGAGGTGGAGGTGCTCGACTTGAAGGGAAACGTCCGGGACAAGCAACGTACCCGATACCTGGCCAAGGCCCTCCGGAGCGCCCGCCTCAAGATCCAGGCAGGCTCTGCGGGAAGCCAGGTGGAACAGGCTCCGGCCGACCCGGTGGAAGCGGAACTGGCGAAGGTGCTGGGGGAGCATCTGGTCACCCTCCTGGCCCTCCAGGCCCCCATCCCCGCCGGGGACCTCCAGCCCGGAACCACGTGGCGCACGGTCGTGTCCTTGAAGGGGAAGATGGGTATGACGCTGCCCCTGGATCTCCGCTATGAGGTTCGTTCCCTCCAGGGGGACCTGGCGCTCCTGGAGGCCAAGGCCACCCAGGACCTGGCCCTGGAGGGGCCCCTGGCCCGCTTCAAGGACGACCTCTCCCGGATCTGGGTGGACCTGGCCCTGACCCAGGAACGGGACCGGACCCGGCCGGGCGGGCTGCCCTCGCGCCTGGACCTGAGGATGGACATCTCCCTGGAGGGGCGGCCGGGATCGCCCATGGACGGCATGTTCACCCACTTCAAGACCCGCACGCACCTCTCGCCCGCCCCCCGCCCCTGACCCGGGCGGTTCGCATCCTTCGTCATTCCCTCGATCCCCGCAGCGAACCAGCCGGGGCTGGAAGGGGAAAAGCGGGATGGGAGGCCGGCGCGGACGCCAGGATCTCAGCGGGACGCGGCAGCCTCCTGGATCCGGGCCACGGCCTCCTGGCGGCGCGCCAGATTGCCGGCCTTGCCCTGGAAGAACCCGGCGCTCCCGCCACCCCGGCCCTCCAGCAGTTCGGCCACTTGGCGCCCCAGCCCGGCCACGTCGAGGGCGGCGGCAGAACCGGCGGCCAACACGAAGAAAGACTGCCCCCCGGCCGTGGCCGTGAGGAAGACGCCCTTGGCCGGCGCGACCTCCATGAGGCGGCGGGCGGCCTTCTGCAGGAAACCCGCGTCCCGGCCCTCGAAGTGGTGCTCGGCCAGGGCGCCCTCCCGGGCGGCCAGGCTCTCCACCACGAGGCCCGCCAGTTCCTCCTCCAGACCCTTGGCCTTCCGCTCCGCCTGGCGCAGCTGTTCCAGCCTGCCCTCCAGGCTCTCGGCCAGGGCCTCGTCCGGGGCGCCCAGGAGGCCCCGGAGGGCGGCGTTGCGCTGTTCGTGGGCCTCCAGGCGCCGGCGCAAACGGCCGCCGGCCACGAAGAACAGGCGGGTCCCCCCCCGCAGGCTCTCCGTGCCCAGGAGCTTCAGGGCCTCCAGTTCGGCGGTGGTGGCCACGTGGGTGCCCCCGCAGGTGTTCAGGTCCACGCCCTGGATCTCCACCAGGCGCACGTCCCCGGTGAACCCCTCGGGCAGGCCCCGGCTCCGCACCCCCAGGCCCGGCAGATCCTCCTGGACCACGCGCCGGCCCGTGACGGGGCGCGCGGCGCGGATCTCCGCGGCCACGGCCTCCTCCAGGGCCGCCAGGTCCCGGGGGGCGAGGCCCGGCACGTCCAGTTCGATGTCCGAGACTTCAAGCCCCAGGTGGAAGGCCAGGGTGGCCCAGCCGAAGCGGGTGTCCGCCACCGCCGTGAGCAGGTGCTGGCCGGTGTGCTGCTGCATGTGGTCCCAGCGCCGCTCCCAGTCCAGGTCCAGGCGGACCGGACCCGGGGGGACCGGAGCGTCCAGGTAGTGGCGCACCTCCCCGTCCCGCTTCTGCACGTCCAGGACCCGGGCCTTCCCCAGGCGGCCCCGGTCCGCGGGCTGGCCCCCGCCCTCCGGGTACAGGATCGTATCGGCGAGGAGGGCGTAGGGGCGCCCGTCGTCCCCACAGGCCAGGACCTCGGTATCCAGGCTCCGGAGATGGGGATCGCGTTCGTAGGCGGGCAGGGCGCTCATGAGGAAAGGCTAGCAGGATGGTAGGCTGGAGGCATGAACGTGCTCGCCCTGCTCCTGCTCCTGGCGGGGGGCGCGCTGGCGGGGTGGCTGCTGCGCCGGAATGGAAAGGCCCTGGCCTTCAACCGGATCGCCACGCGCACCGCCATCGCCGCCCTCCTGGCCGTAATGGGTTTCCGCCTCGCCCGCAGCCGGGAGCTCTTCGCCAAGGACCCCGCCGTCCTGGCCTGGGCCGTGGGCAGCGCCGCCCTCCTTGTGGTCGTGTTCTTCCTGGCCCAGCTGGCCTTCGGTCTCCTGCGCCGGGGGCCCCGTCCCCCCCGGGAAACGGAGGCGGGCCCCGCCGGCGGCTTCCACGAACTGCTGGCCGTGAGCCTCAATGTGGCCTGGATCGCCCTGGGCTGCCTCCTGTACGCCCTGCTCCCGGCCCGGGCCGCCGCGGCCCTGCCCGTGGAGGAGCTGGCGGACCTGGTGCTGCGCCTCCTGGCCGTCGTCATCGGCTTCGACCTGGGCGCCGAGCTGGAACGCCTCCACCTGCGGGAGCTGCCCCCGGGCGTGCTCCTCATGCCCTTCGTGAACATCCTGGGCAGCCTGGCCTGCGGGGCCCTCTTCGCGCTGCTGCGGGGGATCCCCCTGCGCCAGGGGCTCCTCCTCTACGCGGGCCTGGGGTGGTACTCCCTCTCCTCCGTACTCATCGCCCAGAAGGGCCTGGTGGTGTTCTCGGTGCTGGCCTTCATCCACAACGTGTTCCGGGAGCTGTTCGCCATCCTCACGGCGCCCCTGGCGGCGCGGATCTCCCCCTACCTCCCCGTCCACATCGGCGGGGCCACCTCCATGGACGTGATGCTGCCCTTCGTGCAGCACCACTCCGGCCGCACCTACACCCTGGTCTCCTTCTACTCGGGCATGGTGTGCAGCCTGGCGGTGATCCCCCTCGTCAAGCTCCTGCTGGGATAGCGCCATGGCCAAGCGGATCGAACGCGTCACCAAGTCCGTCCGGGAGATCCTGGACGATCTCCTCGCGGGCCACGCCGAGGCACGGCTCCGGGGATCGGACCAGGGCCGGAAGTACCTGGAGCGCACCCTGGCCGAGCAGGGCTCCCTGCCCAACGCCGTGAAGGGGGCCGCCTACTCCCTCCTCGCCGAGGAGCGGGCCCAGGCCCAGGACTGGGAGGGGACCGCCGAGGCGGTCCGGGCCTTCCTGCGCCATCTCCCCGACCTGGAGGAGGGCCTCGGCCACGGCTACCGCCGCTTCCTGGAGGCCTCCCCGGCCCTGGAGCGGGGCGTGCAGGCCCTCACGGAACTGGCCGACTTCCACGGGGCCCTGGAGCTGTGCGAACAGGCCATCGCCCTCGAACTGGGCGCCCACTGGGAGGCCAAGCGGGACAGCCTGTCCTGGGCCCGGTGACGGGGTTCAGCCGACGCACTTGGGGCAGGGCTTCTTCCCCTCCCTCTGGGCCGATTCCCTGGAAGTCTGGTGCCTGACGGAACCGCTGAGCTTGGGACAATCCCTTTTCTTGTGGAAGTAGGCATCGCTGGCGTAGTAGACGGTTTCGGCCGCGAGAGGGCTGCCGAACAGCACCAGACAGGGAAGGATGAGCCATGGGGTCCGCATGCCGGATGCTCCTTTCGTCCAGGCCGACCTGCACGACCGGCCGCCCTGGGCGGACCCCGGAAACCGGTCCCGGGGCCCGATCCGAATATAAATTTTTTATCGCTCCAGGCAAGGTCCCCGGGCCGGGGTAGAATCCCCCCTGGAATCCAGGAGGACCCATGGGCCTGAACGGCAGGATCGCCCTCGTGACGGGAGGCGCCCGCGGCATCGGCGCGGCCGCGGCGAAGGAACTGGCCCGGCGCGGCGCGGCGGTGGTGGTGAACTACGCCCAGAACGCGGCGGCGGCCGAGGCGGTGGTGAAGGCCATCGAGGCGGAGGGCGGCAGGGCCGTGGCCGTCCAGGCCGACGCGCGGGACGCCGCCCAGGTGAAGGCCCTCTTCGCGGAGGCCGCGGAGAAGCTGGGCCCCGTGGACATCCTCGTGCTCAACGCCAACATGAGCTTCCCCATGGCCCCCTTCACGGAGATGCCCTGGGAGGGCTTCCGGCAGAAGCTCGAAGGGGAGCTGGCATCGGCCTTCCACGCCTGCAAGGAGGCCGTGCCCGGCATGATCGCCCGGGGCCGGGGCGTCATCGTCGCCGTCAGCAGCGGCCTCTCCCGCCACCCCGGCGAGGGCTTCTCCGCCCACACCACCGCCAAGTCCGGCCTGGACGGCTTCGCCAAGTCCCTGGCCCTGGAGCTGGGCCCCCACGGCATCCGCGTGAACGTCGTCGCCCCCGGCCTGACGGACACGGACGCCACCCGCTTCATGCCCGAGGACCGCAAGGCCATGGCGGCCCGCCACGTGCCCCTGCGCCGCAACGCCTCCCCCGAGGACATCGCCGGCATCATCGCCGCCGTGGCCTCCGACGACTGCGCCTACCTCACGGGCGCCTACATCCCCGCCGGCGGCGGCGGGCTGATGCTCTGAGGAAGGGCTCCCGCCCCGCCCTCCGGGCGGGGCGGGAGGTCTCCGTCAGCTGGTGGAGACGGAGAGGTAGGCCGCCGCGGCCACCGATTCCATGCTGCGGGCGGAGGTCGATTGGCCCTGCTGCAGCCTGGCCAGCAGTTCCGCCAGGGCCGTGGAGGCCGTGGTGGTGTCCCCCGCGGCCAGGGCGGTGGTGAGGGCGTCGGTGGCGGAGGCGGTGTCGTCCGAGGAGAGCCCCTGCGCCTTCTGGAGGATGGTGTCGAAGAGGCTCTTGGCCGAGGAGGCGTCCCCGGAGGACAGGAGCGTCGACAGCTGGTCCAGGTCGTTCTTCAGCGGGTTGCTCCCGCCCGAGGGCGGAGGCGGCGGCGCCATGGCGGCCATGTTCGTCTTCACCGTGGAGAGGGCGGTGGTGGCCCCGGTGAGATCCCCGCCGTCCAGGGCGTCGCCGATGGCCTTGAAGTCGGAGGGGACATCTCCGTGCTTCTGCATCTGCTCCGCCATGGCGGCGTAGGCGGACTTGGCGGAGGCGAGGTCCCCGCTGGAGATGGCGGATTCCAGCTTGTCCAGGTCCGCCTTGAAGGGGTCGCTGGCCTGGGTGCTGGCGTTGCGGCCCGCCGACGAGATGCTGAGGAGGTCGGACGTGGTGGCGTCGTCCTCCTGGTCCGAAGCGCTGGAGGTGTTCCCCAGCAGCTTCTGCAGGTAGAGGGCCGTCAGGCTCGACGACCCCGTGGCTGTGATGTTCATGCATGCCTCCCATGGAAGATGGACACGGTCCGGGAACCCCCACGCAAGGCGCCGGCCATCCCGCGATCCCCTTCCATCGGCCCCGGAGGCAGTGCTGGTGAGCCTTCCCGCCCAACGGCGCCCCCGCGCCGCCGGATGTCGCCCCGGGCCCGCCCGGCGGAGGGCCCTCGCCGGCCCCCCGCCCCGGCGCCGCAGCTACGGACAATTCAAGCCAAGCCATTCGTGCAATTGAAAACATTCCGGCAGTTTCAGCCCAGCCCGGCGCGGGGAGGGCCCCCGCCCCCCCCCGGAAAGGGGCGGCGGGGGGCCACGCCGGGCCATGCGCCCATCCCGCCCGGCGGTTCCTCCGCGACGCTCGGCGGCAGGTCTCCCCCCTTGGGCGGGAATTGCGGTCTCATGGAGGCACGGCCCCGGCGGCCTTGGGAAAAGGGCCCCATGCGGCAGGAATTGATCATCCCTTCCATGATCCAGCGGCTCACGGACCGCGCGAACATCGGCATCCTCCTCCTGGTCGGGGGCATGTTCTGCCTTTTCCGGGTGATGCTGGGCCCCTCCCACCTGGGGATCACGGCCGGCGAGCTGGTGACGCCCTTCGTGCTCCTCTTCGCCCACCTGGCCTTGTCCCCCCTGCCCTGGCAGTGGACGGGGGATGACGCGCCCATGGCCTCCCTGGGCCGGGGTTTCCTTCAGTCCTTCCTTTTCGGCCTGGTGTGGGTGGGTCTGCTCATGACCCTCCTTCACCTGGTTTCCCTGGAGCTGCCCCCGGACGGCGGGCCGCCGCCGGGCATGCCCCCCCTCCCCCAC
>DATGXY010000268.1:0-5393 GCA_035298525.1 Holophaga sp. | reverse complement strand
CCGGCCCTTCCCGACTTCGCAGCCCTGGCGCGGCGGGGGCGTCCCCTCTGGTCCTTCTCCTACACCTCCCTGGAGCAGGGCCTCCGGGGCCAGCGCCCCCCCGAGGACGCCGCGGAGCGCACCGAATCCGCCTACGCCGCGGGTCCGGGCGACGCCGAAGGTCCCGCGGGCGGCGCCCGCCTGGGCACCCTCGTCCACGCCCTCCTGGAGGCCGTACCCCTGGAATCCCTGCGGGGCCGGAGCCTGGAGGCCTGGCGGGAGGACCCGGCCACCGTCCCCCTCCTGGCCCCCTTCCGCCGGGAGGACCGGGAGACCGTGGCCGCCTGGGCCCACGCGGCCCTCGCCGGGAGCCTGCCCCTTCCGGGGGGTGGCGCCGCCGTCGTCGCCGAGGCCCCCCGCGTCCTCCGGGAACTGGACTTCCTCACCCCCTATCCCGGTGGTCCGGACCTCCTCAACGGCTCCATCGATCTCCTCTTCCAATGGGAGGGGAAGGCCTACCTCGCCGACTGGAAGACCAACCGCCTCCCCGGCTACGGCCCCGAGCCCCTCGCCGCCAAAGTGAAGGACCTCTACGAACTGCAGCTGAAGGCCTACACCGTCACCGCCCGCAGGTTCCTGGGCCTGGATTCCCGCGAGGCGTGGGATGCCGGCTTCGGCGGGTTCCTGTACGTCTTCCTGCGGGGCCTGCCGGGGGCCGGCGTCTGGTCCGCGCGCCCCTCCTGGGACGACGTGGTGTCCTGGGAAAAGGAGCTGGCGGCCCTGCCCACCGGGACCCTGATCCCCGTCGCAGCCGGAGGCGCCCGCCATGCCTGAGGCCCCGCTCCTGGAACGCCATCCCGCCCGGGCCCTGCTCCCTCCCGGCCTGCCCTGGGTGCTCCGGGCCCACAACCTGGACGAGGCCCACGCCGTCCACGCCCTGGAACTGGCCCTCGTCCCCCGGGACCTCCCGGACGCGGACCGGGGCTCCCTGGCCGCGGCCGCCCTGGCCCTCCTGGCGGCCCAGGCCCAGGGCCACACCCGCATGCCCCTGCGCCCCGCCGAGGGCAGCCCCGCCGCCGAACTCCTGCGCGCCTGCGGCCGCCCCGGCCTGGACCTGGAAGCCCTCCTGAAGGATCCCCGCCTGGCGGCGGTGGCCGGAACGGAGGCGGACGCCAGGCCCCTGGTGGTGGAGGGCGGCCACCTCTACACCCACCGCATGCGCGGGGCCGAAGTGC
This sequence comes from Holophaga sp., assembly GCA_035298525.1. Lineage (GTDB taxonomy): Bacteria > Acidobacteriota > Holophagae > Holophagales > Holophagaceae > Mesoterricola. The sequence goes on along the minus strand of DATGXY010000268.1, from coordinate 4,179 downwards.
GCTTCCGGGACCGGCTGCTGGAGGTCGCGGCCACGCCCGCGCCCGAGGCCGGGGCGGTGCCGGAGAACATCTTCACGGACCCCGTGCCCCTGGACCCCGCCCAGCGCCAGGCGGTGGAGAAGGCCCTGGGCCACGCGCTGGCCCTCGTCACCGGCGGCCCCGGAACGGGCAAGACCACCATCCTCGTGGCCCTCCTGCGGGCCCTGGTGCGCCAGGGGGAGCGCCTGGAGGACATCGCCTTCGCCGCCCCCACGGGCAAGGCCGCCCAGCGCATGGGGGAGGCCCTCCAGGCCGGCTTCAAGGCCGTGCGGAACGTGGAGGAGCCCGAGCGCCGGATCCAGGCGCGCTTCCCCGAGCCCCGCACCCTCCACCGCCTCCTGGAATTCCACCCCGCCGGCGGGACCTTCCGGCGCAACGCCGGCGCCCCGCTGCCCCATCGCATCGTCATCGTGGACGAGGCCTCCATGATCGGCCAGGAGCTCATGGACCGCCTCTTCCAGGCCCTGGCCCCCGGTGCCCGCATCGTCCTCCTGGGCGACGCGAGGCAGCTCCCCAGCGTGGAAAGCGGCGCCGCCTTCGGCGACCTGGTGGCGGCCCTGCCGTCCCACGCCAGCTGGCTCAAGGAGAACTACCGCATGAAGCGGGGCGACGCCCAGGGCGGCCTCATCCTGGACGTGGCCGCGGGCCTGCAGCGGGACGGCATCACCCGGGAGCCGGAGGGCATCCGCGTCCTGCCCGGCCTCACCGCCTGGACCGGCCTGGGCGTGGAGCGCCTGGAACCCGGTCCGGACGGCCCGAGGCCCTTCCTGCGCCGGTGGTTCGACGAGATCGTCCTGGGCCTCGGGGACTTCAGGGACCTCGCCAACCGGGACTACGCGCTTGGCCCCCAGGGCTGGTCCACGGAGGATGCCGCCGCCATCGGGAACCTCTTCGGCCACCACAAGGCCTTCCGCATCCTCTGCGCCCTCCGGGAGGCCGCCGACCTCCGGGGCATGGAGCCCATCAACGCCCTCCTCCACCACTGGATGCATCCCGTGAGCGGCGGAGGCCTGCGGGCCGAGACCCCCTTCCTTCCCGGCGAACCCGTGCTGATGACCGCCAACGACTACCGGCGGGGCATCTTCAACGGCGACCAGGGCCTGGTGCTGCGCGTGAGGTTCGGCGACGAACTCCGTCAGGCCGCCGTCTTCGAGGGCCCCGAAGGCTGGCGCGCCTGGCCCATCGAGGCCCTCCGGTCCCGCCTGGAGCTCAGCTACGCCATGACCGTCCACCGCGCCCAGGGCAGCGAGTACCAGCGCATCGCCGTCGTGCTCCCGGCCACCGACCATCCCGCCCTGACGCGGGAACTGCTCTACACCGCCGTCACAAGGGCCAGGGCGGGGGTCACGCTGGTGGGGGCGGAGGCCCAGGTGGTGTGGGCCGTGAATCATCCAACGGAGCGGAACACGGGACTCCGGGAGCGGATCTGATCCGATCCCAGGCGGATGCTGGACTGCCGTCCGTTGCTGTCCGAACGGCGCCTGGTTCAGGCTATGTCCTTTTCATGTAGGGGTCGGCGAACGACATTCCCGGGCGAGCCCCCGGGAAGATCGGGGGAACTCCGCCCAGCCATGAATCAGGCACAGCGTGTGGCGGGATCGTTCCGGCCACGCACGGTGGAGGGGCCGGATGACATGGAAGGTCAGAGGGGTGATTCTGTCATGCGCCTGCCAGATCCTGGCTGCGCAAGCCGAGCGCAGCGGGCCGCATTGGTGTGCGAGGTTCGGGGATGTCCCTGGCCTCCAGGGATTGGAAAACCCCTTCCGGTCGAGGGTTCGCGACTTCATCGACGCCTTGAGGGAGGCTGGCGCCGAAGTCACCATCGCCTCGGCCCGGCGGTCCATGCAGCGCCAATACCTCATGTACTGGTCGTGGCGGATCGGAATGGAAGGCTATTTCTTCCAGACCGTGGAGCCCTGCCAACCCAGCCCGGTGCCGGGGGAACCGGGCACCTGGTTCCCCCCGGCCGTTCCGGATCCGCCCTGCGGAACGTTCCGGATCCTCTGGCGGTGGGGGGACGAACCCCCGCGGCCCTGTCATATCCGGAACTGCACCAGCGGTTGTCCTTCCCACCGCTATGGATTCCGCCCGAGCGTGGTGGCTGCAACCCGGATGGTGCACGGGTACGGATTGGCGAGCAGACCTGCCGAGCATTCGAGGCATGCCCAGGGGCTGGCTGTCGACCTCGTCATACGGTGGACGGGCGATCTCGAGATCCTGGACGCCTTTGGGCAGACGCATGTGATTCGCTCGCTGCCCAGGACGGGATCCAACACGACCCTTCATTCGGTCGGCGCGACCTTCGGGGTGCACAAGAACCCGGCCAGCCTGAACCACTGGTCTTCGGATGGGAGATGAATCAATGACTCAAGTGAAACGGCTCTGCCTTCTGGGGGCCGCGCTCCTGGGAATGCCCCTTCCGGCATCCCGGCCCGCGGTCCAGGATGGATCGCCGGTTGCGGGAATCTGCCGGTTCTCCGGGGAGGAGGTCCTCCTCTTCACCCCCGGTGAGCACCTGGACCACACCGAAGGCATGCGGATGATAGGACGATCCAGGCAACGGGGGCGGATCGTCGAAGTGAAGCGGATCGACAGGACGGCCCTCGAAGGCCTCAGGAAGGAAGGGCGGCTGTTGCCCGGCAATCCCGAAGACCTGCTGAAACACCGCGCGATCCACTGCTATTCGGCGCGGGTCAAATGGGACGGAAGGCCCAGCCTGACCGTCGGTCTTGGATTTGTCCTCCTGCCCGGGGCCAAGGAGGTCCCCGGTGCCTCCGGCGGTGTGGAAGTGGGCCACAAGGGAAGGCGGTTCAACCTGAGGACCACGGCCCAGGAGGAAGCCATCCTTTTCGAATGCCGGGAGATGGGATCTGGAAATCTGGTCGAGAAACTGGGTTTCTATCTTGGCTATGACATCGAGCCCGGCGAATAGGATCGGAGGAACGGCATGCATTCAAGAATGATCCTTCCGGCCCTGGTTTCCACCATCGCATGGGGTGAAGTCACCCCGACGCGGGAGTACTGGGAGAACCTGCCGACCCAGACCCTGGATTCCCTCGACCCGGAAATCAGGAGGAAGGTGGAGGCCGTCATGGAGGCGACCCGGATCGCGGGCGCGCGTCTCGTCCTTTCCGAAGGCGGGGGGCGTTCCCGGTTCGGCCAGTACCTCGCCTATTGGTCCTGGCGGATCGCCAAAGAGGACTACAGGAAAAGCCGGAATCCCGAACCGCCCCCCTTCGAGGGGCGATACGTGGACTGGTTCTGGAAGGCTCCCTCGGAGAACGACGTGAACCCGCTGGCCGAGGAACTCGGGGTCCCCTCGTACGTGGGCGCCGCGATCCAGCTCCAGCGAAAGTATGGTCAGAAGCGCAATCCGGGGCTGACCTGCAAGCTCGTGGAGGGAAAGGCCGTCGCCCTGCATTTCCGGGGCGGGGACCAGGTCCAATTCACGGAATCCATCCCTGTCCAGGGTGGGGACGGCCGGTTCCATTTCATTCGTGCCCCGCAGAACATCCATGACAGGAGCTTCGATCCGCTTTTCGCCTCCTATGGTCTTCTCCGGATTCCGCCTGAGAAGACGGACCTGGATTCCGGGCATGGAGCCTGCTTCTACTACTCCCTGGACGGAGAATGGGATTGAGCCGGGCAGCCTCCCCGCCCCCCATCCTCGTCCCGTGGAACAAGTGGGGGGCCGGGGCTTGGGAGTCGGCCAGACAAACAGGGTGCCCCGTGGCCTCCCCCGGCGGTGCCGATGCGGCGTTCGGGCATGGGTTCAGCCGCCCACCCGGAACACCTCCAGCCCCGCCTCGTCCCGGATGACGAAGCGCTCGCCCCGGCCCTTGCGCCGGCAGCGGATGGCCTTGACGATGGCGTCCTCCCGGTCCGGCTCCACGTCCAGGTGCACCTCCTCGCCGGTGGGGGTGGTGAGGTAGATGCGGTAGTCCATGGGGCCTCCGGGGTCCCCCCAAGATGGGGACGCCCGGTGATTAGCGCAATCATTTAAATTTTTATCACCCGGGGGCAGGCGCCCTTCGCGCGACAGCCCCTGTCGCGGTCCCGGGGCCACCCTGCGGGGACGGGCGAGGTCCGCCCGAAGCCGGAGGCGTCCCCATGCCCCCCGCAGCCCCCTTCGAACCCCCC
>DATGXY010000267.1:0-3995 GCA_035298525.1 Holophaga sp. | reverse complement strand
GCCCCCCCCGGCCCTCCCTGAGCAGCGAGGCCAGACCGATCATGGCCGGGGGATGCCCACAGCGGGCGGCCCGTTCCATCCAGTGGCGGCCCGAAACGTCGTCCCGGGGCAGGTCCGGTTCGCCCCGCAGGTAGGCCCCGGCCAGGGCATGGCATGCGGCGGGGTCCCCCGCCTTCGCGGCGTGCAGCAGGGCCTGGCGGGCCCGCTTCCGCCGCGGCTCCGGCCCCAGCTGATGCCGCACCAGCAGGAAGCCGCCCAGGAACGGCAGGGCCGCCACGACCAGGATGAGGAAGGGCAGGTGCCGGGAGCCCTCGGGCAGGCCGAAGGCCGCCAGGGCCCACAGCCCCAGGACCAGGAAGGCCAGGCCCAGGACCAGGAGCACCGCCCCGGCCATCACCGCCGCCCGGCCCACGGAGGGAAGGGTGGCGAAGGCCTGGGCCCGGTCCGCCCATGCCCGCGGACGCCCTTCGATCATGAAACGGCGGCCCGCCCCATGAGGGGGAAGCGGTCACAGGGTTCGTACCGGGGACCGATCCACTGGAAGAGGGTGAGGTTGCGCACCTCGAAGGGAAGGTGGAGATCCTCGCCCAGGAGCAGGTCCACCGCCTCCCCGTAGGATCCGCGGGTGGGGGCGCCCTGGGCCAGGGTGATGTGGGGGATCCATTTGTCGGGCTCGTAAAGGCGGTAGGTCTGGGCGCCCACGGCGCGCATGGCCCCCATGAGGGTGCGATGCAGGTCCTGCAGGACGGGGGCCTTCACCACGGGCGAGTAGAGAATGGGCGACGGGCCGTGGAAGAGTCCCAGGCCGCTGGCCTCCAGCCGGAAGGGCGCCGTCTCCTGGGAGATGCGCTCCAGCACGGCCTTGGCCTCCTGGTGGTCCAGGCCGTCGAAGCCCAGCAGGGTCACGTGGGGAAAGGGCACCATGCGGATGCCCGACAGGCCGAAGGCTGCCCCCAGTTGGGCCCAGAGATCCCGCACGCGACCGGCGGCAGGCTCGTGAAGAGCCAATGCAATCGTGGACATGGGGCCAGTATACGGCCCCTGGATGCCGAATTTCTACAGGAGGAAGACGATCAGGCGAGGCCGAGTCGGGCGGCCATGGCCTTGCCCATATCGGCGGGGCTCTTCACCACGGTGATGCCCGCGGCTTCCAGGGCGGCCATCTTCTCGGAGGCCGTGCCCTTCCCGCCGCTGATGATGGCGCCGGCGTGGCCCATGCGGCGCCCCGGAGGGGCCGTCTGGCCGGCGATGAAGGCCACCACGGGCTTCTTCACGTGGGCCTTGATGTATTCGGCGGCCTTCTCCTCGGCGTCGCCGCCGATCTCGCCCACCAGGACGATGGCGTGGGTCTCGGGGTCCGCATTGAAGAGCTCCAGGGCGTCGATGAAGTTGGTGCCGTTGATGGGGTCGCCGCCGATGCCCACGCAGGTGCTCTGGCCGATGCCCAGGGCCGTCAGCTGGCCCACGGCCTCGTAGGCCAGGGTGCCGGAGCGGCTGATGATGCCCACGTGGCCGGGCTTGTGGATGCGCCCGGGCATGATGCCGATCTTGGCCTGGCCGGGGGTGATGACGCCGGGGCAGTTGGGCCCGACGAGGCGCTGGCCGGGGTGTTCGGCCATGATGCGCTTCACCTTGACCATGTCCTGCACGGGGATGCCCTCGGTGATGCAGACGATGAGCTCGATGCCCGCGTCGTAGGCCTCCAGGATGGCGTCGGCGGCCGCCGGGGGGGGCACGAAGATCATGGTGGCGTTGGCGCCGGTGGCGGCGCGCGCGTCCTTGACGGTGTTGAAGACGGGGAAGCCCTCGATCTCGGTGCCGCCCTTGCCGGGGGTGACGCCGCCCACTACCTGGGTGCCGTAGTCCCGGCAGCCCTTGGCGTGGAAGAGGCCCTCGCGGCCGGTGATGCCCTGGACGATCAGGCGGGTATGGTTGCCGACGAGAATGGACATGGTTGACCTCGGAGGATTTGGGTTCAGTTGTCGTCGCGGAAGGCGTCGGGGTCGGGCCCGGAATCGGGCTCGGGCCGGGGGGCGGGGGCTTCCGGCTTGAGGGCGCGGAGTTCCGCGAGATAGCGCTTCTTCACGGAGTCGAGTTCCAGGTTCCTGCGGTAGAGATGGAGGATGAGGCCCACCACCACGGCCAGGTTCAGGGGGACGGCGGCCCACATGAGGAGCGGCGCGTGGAGCACCGCCTTCTCCCAGTTGCCCGCCCCCACCATCCATATGAAGAACCACATCATGGGCAGCAGGCCCACGGTGACGGCGAAGAAACCCCAGCCGATGCGCCAGGCTCCCCGGTGCATCACGGACTGGTACTCGGCCCACTTGGCCTCGTACTCGGCCTTGGGGTCGGTGTTGTTCATGCGATGGAGGCCACGACCTTGCGGGCCGCGTCATCGAGGTTCTGGCCGACCTGGATGCTGAGGCCGCTCTCGGAGAGGATCTTCTTGCCCTCCTCGACGTTGGTGCCCTCGAGGCGCACGACCACCGGCACCTTCACGCCGATCTCGCGGGCGGCCTTCACGACGCCGTTGGCCACGATGTCGCAGCGCATGATGCCGCCGAAGATGTTCACGAGCACGGCCTTGACGCCGGGATCCTGCAGGATGATGCGGAAGGCGTTCTTGACGGCCTCCTCGGAGGCGCCGCCGCCCACGTCCAGGAAATTGGCGGGGCTGGATCCGTGGTACTGGATGATGTCCATGGTGGCCATGGCCAGGCCGGCGCCGTTCACCATGCAGCCGATGCTGCCGTCCAGCTTGATGAAGTTGAGGCCGAACTTGGAGGCGTCGATCTCGGCCTCGGCCTCCTCGTTGAGGTCGCGGCAGGCGACGATCTCGGGGTGCCGGAAGAGGGCGTTGTCGTCGAAGGAGATCTTGGCGTCGAGGGCGATGACGTCGCCCTGCTTCGTGACGACCAGGGGGTTGATCTCCACCATGGAGCAGTCCTTCTCCACGAAGAGCCGGTAGAGGTTCTGGAAGAAGGTCGCGCCCTTCTTCCAGCTGTCGCCCGCGAGCCCGAGGGCGAAGGCCAGCTCCCGGGCCTGGTGCCCGGCGAGGCCGATGGCCGGGTCCACGGCCACCTTCACGATCTTCTCGGGGGTGTGGGCGGCCACCTCCTCGATCTCAACGCCGCCCTCCGTGGAGGCCAGGGCCGTGACGCGGCCGGTGGCGCGGTCCACGAGGAAGCTCAGGTAGAGCTCCCGGTCGATGTCCACGGGATCGGAAACGAAGACGGTGCGCACCACGCGGCCCTCGGGCCCGGTCTGTTTGGTCACCAGATTCATGCCCATCATGCGGGTGAAGAGCTCGGAGGCCTCCCCGGGGCTCTTGGCGAACTTGACGCCGCCGCCCTTGCCGCGGCCGCCGGCGTGGATCTGGGCCTTCACGACGCCCTGGCCGCCGTACTCCGCCGTGATGGCGGCGGCCTCCGCCGCATCCCGGGCGACCTTGCCCCGGGGCGTGGCCACCCCGTATTCCCTTAGCAGTTCCTTGGCCTGGTACTCGTGGATGTTCATGCGGGGCTCCTGGACGCTTGCTTTTGTGGATCGATCATCTTAACCCGTTCCTGGGTCCAGTTCGCAACTGGAAGTCGCGGCCCGGGCGGATGATAGACTGGGGGCCCCCTCCTGGGAGTCGAACCCATGGCTCAGCTGGACAAGCTCCTGGCCCACATCACCCCCAGGGGTGGCCTCCGCCTCCGCCTGGAGCCCGGCGCGCCCCCCATCCTCATGATGCCGGCCGGGGTGGAGACCCCCCTCATGGCCAGCCCCCTCTCTGGGGTCATGCTGGAGGCCCTGGCCCGGGAGGTGCTGCCCCCCCACGAGGCCCCCGCGCTCGAAGCCAGGGGCGAGGCCGCCTTCGAATACCGGGCCGGGTCCGAGACCTTCCTCGTCGCCCTGGGCCGCTCCGCCAAGGGCATGGCCATCACCGTCGAACCCGCCAGCGGCCAGGGGAACTCCGCCACCCTCACCCAGCCCCTGCCCCGCCGCAC
>DATGXY010000266.1:0-12363 GCA_035298525.1 Holophaga sp. | reverse complement strand
ATCCTGCCCCCGCCGGTGGAAACCGTCCACCTGCCCGTGGTCCCGAACCCCCTCCCCACCCGGCCCTACGACGCCCCCGCCGAAGGCTGGGTGCAGCTGGCCAGCGGCGCCACCCTGGGCCCCGCCGGCGAGGCCTGGCAGGTGGGCGTCTCCGGCGCCGATCTCCTGGGCCGCCTCTCCTGGCAGGTGCTGGCGGGCTTCGGCGACGCGGCGGGGCCCCGGGGCGCCATGGCCGGGCTCTCCTCCACGGCCTGGGCCTGGAAGCCCGCCGTGGCCCTCTTCGCGGACGTGGAGCGCCCCTCCCGCCAGCGCTTCGTTCCCGCCGGCGCGGACCGGCGCCGGTCCGGGGCCGAGGCCAGCCTCACCCGGGAAGGCCTGGGGGAGACCCCCTGGTGGTTCAGCCCCGTCCTCGCCTGGGAGCGAACGGAGGATCCGGACGGCGTCCGCCCCGCGGCCACCCGGACCCTGGCGGGCCTCCGCGCCGGCGCCCGCTTCCTATGGGCCCGGGGCCGCTGGGGCCTCTCGGCCACCCCGGAGTTCCAGGGGGTGGCGGGCTCCACCCGGGCCTGGACCCTGGTGCGGGGCGCCCTGGGCCTGCGGATGGACACGCCGGCCCTGGCCCTGAGAGCCCGCCTTTCCGGCGGCGCCCTCAACCAGGGGGACTCGGGCCCCCGCCAGGTCTTCCACCTGGGGGGCCAGGCCACCTCCCTCGTGCCCGTGGCCCTGGACCTGGACCGCCTGGAGCAGCCCGCCCTCCCCGGCTTCCTGCGCGTGGGCGACCGCTTCCTGCGCTGGCGGGGGGAGACGGGCGGCGTCCTTTCCGCCTACCTGGAGGGCACGGCCCTCTGGTCCAAGGGGGAGGCCCGTCCCCCCTGGATGCGGGTGGCGGGCCTGACCGCCTCCCTGGATAACCCCCTGGGCGCCGCCAGCGAGGAGACCCTCCGGCGCATGCGCCTGGAACTGGGCGTGCACCGCCCCCTGGACGGGCCCATGCGCAACCGCACGGTGGCCACCCTGGCCGTCATCCTTCGTCCCTGAGCGCCTTGATCGCCGCCACCCTGGGGCTCGTCCTCGTTTCCGCCCTCCTCCACGCCGCCTGGAACGCCCTCCTGCGCCGGAGCCCGGACCGGGAGGCCGCCTCCCTGGGGATCCCCGCCCTCTCCTTCCTGCTCACGGCCGCCGCCTGCCCCTTCCTGCCCGGCCCGGCCTTCGCCACGGGCCCCTCCCTGGCCTGGGGCCTGGCGGCGGGGGCCTTCGAGGGCCTGTACTTCCTGGCCCTGGCCCGGGCCCTGGCCCAGGCGCCCCTGGGCTGGAGCTACACCTGGATGCGGGGGGGCGCCCTCCTCCTGGTGTGGCCCTTTTCCCTGGCGTTCCTGGGGGAGCGCCTGACCCTGGTGCCCGCCCTCTCCGTGGCCCTGGTGGCCGGGGGCCTCGTCCTCATGGGCGGGGCGCCGGAGCGGGCCGGGAGGCGCAGCCTCGCCTGGGCGGTCGTGGCCGGGGCCGCCATCGCCGGCTACACCCTCTGCTACAAGCTGAGCCTGGACCAGGGCTCGCGCCCCCTGCCCCTCTTCGCCCTGTCCATGGCCATGAGCCTGCCCATCCAGGCGGGCCTGCGCCTCCTGGGCGGGGCCATCCGCCCCGCCACCTTCCGCCTGCGGCGCCCGGGCCTCGTCCTCGCCGCCGGCCTCCTCAGCACGGCCAGCTTCCTCCTGTACCTGCAGGCCCTGGCCTGGGCCGGCGCCGGGGCCGTCACCACCCTGCGCAACACGTCCATCGTCTTCGCGGTGATCGGCTCGGCCCTGCTGGGGGAGCGCCCTCCGGCCCGGCACTGGGCGGGGGCCTGCCTCGTGGCCCTGGGGGCCGCGGGCATGGCCTGGCGCCCCTGAGGCCCTACCAGATGGCGGGCCTCACGGCCTCGGGGCGGCGCATGGGGCCCTCCTCCCGGCAGCCGAAGGCTTCGAAGAACTCCGGCAGGTTGGCCAGGGGGGCGTTGACCCGGATGCGGGCGGGACTGTGGGGATCCACCGTCACCAGCATGCGCGCGGTCTCCTCCCGGGCCAGGAAGTGCCAGCTCTGGGCGTAGGCCAGGAAGAAGCGCTGCTCGGGGGTGAAGCCGTCGATGGCGGCGGGGCGGGGCCGGCCCTGCAGGCTCTTGCGGAAGGCCGCGAAGGCGATGCGCAGGCCGCCCAGGTCGGCGATGTTCTCGCCCAGGGTGAGCCGGCCGTTGAGGGGGAGGCCCGGCAGGGCCTCCAGGGCGTCGTACTGCCGCACCACGAGGCCGGTGCGGTCGGCGTAGGCCTTGCGGTCCGCCTCCGTCCACCAGTCGCGCAGGTTGCCCTCCCCGTCGTACTGGCAGCCCTGGTCGTCGAAGCCGTGGGTCATCTCGTGGCCGATGATCATGCCGATGGCCCCGTAGTTGGCGGCGTCATCGGCCTCGGGATCGAAGAAGGGGGGCTGGAGGATCCCCGCCGGGAACACGATCTCGTTGAGGGTGGGCTCGTAGTAGGCGTTCACGGTGGGGGCGGTCATGGCCCACTCGGCGCGGTTCACGGGGCCCCCCAGCTTCGCCACGTCCCGCCGGAAGGCGAAGGCCGCGGCCCTTGTCACGTTGCCGAAATGATCGGCGGGCTCGATGCGCAGGGCCGAATCGTCACGCCAGGCGTCGGGGTGGCCGATCTTCACGGTGAAGGCGTCCAGCTTGCGGAGGGCGGCCTCCCGGGTGGCGGGGGCCATCCAGTCCAGGCCCTGGATGCGCTCGCGCAGGGCGGCGCGCAGGTTCGCCACCAGCTCCTGCATGCGGGCCCGGGCCCGGGGCGGGAAGGCCCGGGCCACGTACATGCGGCCCAGGCCGTCGCCCAGGGCCCGGTCCTCGGCCTCCAGCACCCGCTTCCAGCGGGGGCTCAGCTCCTTCACCCCCTGGAGGGTGGTGCCGTGGAAGGCGAAGCGGGTGCGCTCGAAGGCCTCGTCCAGCAGGGGCGCGGCGGCGTCCAGGAGGCGGACCCGCAGGTAGGTGCGCCACTGGGCGGCGGGAACCTCGCGCGCCAGGGCCCCGAGGGCCTCCATGAACTTCGGCTGGCGCACGAGGACCTGGGCGGGGGCCTGGAGGCCGGCCTCCCGGAAGAAGGCCTCCCAGTCGAAGCCGGGGGCCTGGGCCTTGACCTCCGCCAGGGTGCGCTTGTTGTAGCAGGCCTGGGGATCCCGCCGTTCCACCCGGGTCATGGAGGCCCGGGCCAGGCGCAGTTCCAGATCGAAGGCCACGGCGGCGTGGGCCCGGGCCAGCAGAGGTTTCTCCCCCGCCCGTTCCAGGAGGGCCGCCAGGTAGTTGCGGTAGCTGGCCCGCAGATCCTGGGAGCGGGCGTCGTCCTTGAGGTAGAAGTCCCGGTCGGGGAGGCCCAGCCCCCCCTGGGAGAGTTCGGCGGCGTAGGCGGCGCTGTTGCGGTCGTCCACCACCACCTCGAAGCCGAAGGCGCCGCCCAGGCCCAGGGTGCGCATGCGCGCCAGCTGCCGGGCGAGGCTGGAGGGGTCCTTCACGGCCTCGATGCGGGAAAGCTCCGGACGGAGGGGAGAGAGGCCCAGGCGGGCCAGGGTCTTCGTATCCATGCCGGCGCGGAAGAAGTCGCCCACCTGGCGGGGCACGGAATGGGGCGGGGCGGCGGCGGCCCCGGCCGCGGCCTCCTCCAGGATCTCCTTGAGGATGGCCTGGTTGCGGGCCTCCACCTCGTCGAAGGCGCCCCAGGTGGCCCGGTCTCCGGGGATGGCCGTGGCCCTGAGCCAGGCCCCGTTGGCGTACCGGAAGAAGTCCTGGCAGGGGGCCGCCGTGGTGTCCATGTGCGCGGGGTGCACCCCCCGGCCTCCGGTCTGGGCGGCCAGGACGGTGGTCAGGCATGGGGCGAGCAACAGGCTGAGCAAAGGACGCACGGGCGACTCCGGAAGACGGCCCAGTGCACCATGCGGCCCGGTCCCCTGTCAGTGATGGCGGACACGGGGTAGGGTAGAGGCCGGGAGGCGTCCATGCAGATCCACCTGTCCCGCTTCGTCACCACGGACGTGGCCGCCGGCCTCGACGCCATGGACCGGGAGGGGGCCGCCGCGGCGGCCGCGGGGGCGGACCTGGTGGTCTTCCCCGAAGGCTTCCTGCACGGGTACCGCCAGGCCGCCGATCCCCAGGCCCTGCGGGCCCGGTTCCGGCGCCTGTCCGGGGACCACCCCGGCACCGCCTTCCTGATGGGCACCCTCACCGAAGAGGGCCGCAACCGCCTCACCTTCTGGGAGAAGGGGGAGGAGCGGGCCCGCTACGACAAGGTCCACCTGTTCCGGCCCAACGGGGAGGAGAAGCTGTGGACGCCCGGGGACCGGTACGTGGCCGTGCGCTTTCGGGAATGGACCCTGGGCCTGCTCACCTGCAACGATATCCGCTTTCCGGAGCAGGCCCGGGCCCTGCGCCTGAAGGCGGGCTGCGACGTCCTCCTGGTGCCCGCCTGGTGGCCCTGGCGCCGGGACCACGTGTGGCGCACCCTCCTGCAGGCCCGGGCCATCGAGAACGCCGTCTTCACCGTGGGCTGCTGCGTGGCCGCCTCCGTGTGGCCGGAGGAACCCTTCTCCGGGGCGGGCAATCACGTGTTCGACCCCCTGGGCGACCCCGTGCGCACCCCCGACGATCACACCTACGTGCTGGACCGGGGCCTTTCCGCGGGCGTGCTGGTGGATCCCCGGGCCGTCCACGTGGATATCGGCGCCATCGAGGTCCGCTGACCCCGGGAACCTCGGGGCGGGGGCGGCCACGGACACCAGGGCGCCGGCGGTGGGCCGGGCCCCCGAGGTGTCCATGCGCATCCCCCTGCTCCTGCTCCTGATCGCCTTCCCAGCCCTGCGGGCCATGGACCCGCCGGAGCGCAAGGCGGCGGCCAAGGAGGCGCCGGGGTCGGAGCGGGTGGAAATCCAAGGCTGGTGGGACGATGTGGAGTACCAAGCCCGCATTTCCGCCCGGACCCTTCGCTTCAACCTTCATCTGCCGGGCGTCCACCTGGCCTTCGCGCAGAACGGCGTGCGCCCCCCCATCCTGGCCGTGGCCGCCAAGGCGGGCAATGGGGCCCTCCTCTACACGGATATCGAAACGTCCGGCTCCCGTCTCCTGCGCCTGCTCGGAAAGGCGAAGGCGTCCCTGCCCGCCCACCTGGACAAGGCCGAGGAGGTCGGCCGCAAGGCCGCCAACGCCACCGGGGACCCCGCGGTCCTCGCCCAGGTGGAGGAATGGGCGGGCGCCCTCGGCGCCCTCCGCTGGGCCCTGGCCACCCAGGAGGAGGGGAAGGAAGGGCGATCCAAGGGTCGGGGAGAGGCCAGGATCCTCCAGGAACTGAAGCTGGGGGAGCAGGTGGTCCTCCAGCTGGTGGAGGCCGCCCACGGCCAGGACGTGGTCCTGGGGGTCCCCTGGTTCCGGATCACCGCGCCCCTCGCCCACTTCAAGGCCCTGGACGCCCCGGAGGGCTCCCCGGTGGAGATGTCCGCCGGCCAGGCCGTGTTCAAGTTCGACTCCCTGCAGGCCTTCCACCGGAAGCAGGCCGAGCTCGTCCGCAGCACCCTCTCTCCCGCCAGCCAGGCCTTCCTGGGCCAGACCCTGCGGGGGGCCTTGGAAACCCTGTGGAACGCCCCCAGGAATGTGTCGGGCTCCACCCTGGGCCGCATCGCCGATCTCCAGATCAGGGGCCTGTACGGCCAATTGAGGCGGGGGCCCGACAAGCCGTCCCCGGCGCCGGTGCCCGAGCCGGCGCCCGAAAGGCCGTGGACCGTGCCCATCCAGAAGCCCACCCTGGGCACGGACGAGACCCTGACCTTCACGAAGCAGGCCGGGGCCCGCTTCGTCCGTTCCGCCAACGGCGATCTCCTCACCACCCTGCGGGTGGGCGCCTTCGCCCTGCATGTGCAGGACCGGAAGGAGGGCCGGGAGGTCTGGATGGAGCGGGAGGGCCGGGAGACCCCCCGGCGCCCCCTGGCGCGGGACGACGACCAGGCCCTGATGAGGGAGTCCCCCGACTTCCGCAAGGACTTCGAGGCCCTGGCGCCGGAACTGGGCTCCGGCTTCGCCGCCGATCTGGAGGAGGCCCTGGGCCCCGCCCTCGAGCTCCTGGAGGACCCCGCCTGGTCGCCCCTCGTGGTGGAGCCCCTCCTCTTCCGCATGGCGGAACTCCTCCGGGCGCTGGAGGCCCGCAGGAGCCTGACCAAGTAATAGAAGGCTGCTAGGCCGCGTGCGCCGCGCCCGGGAAGAGGAGGCGGAAGCGGGTGCCCACCCCCAGCTCGCTGCTCACCTCCACCCGCCCCTGGGCCTTGTCCAGGAGGATCCGCACGCTGGAGAGGCCCAGACCCGAGGCCTTGCCGGGCTCCTTGGTGGTGAAGAAGGGATCGAACATGCGCTCCCGCACGCCCCCCTCCAGGCCGGTGCCCGTGTCCTCCACATCCAGGAACGTCTCCCCCGTCCCCTCCAGCTTGCCCACCGCCACGCGGATGGTGCCGCCCGCGGGCATGGCGTCCCGGGCGTTGGTGATGAGGTTCACGAGGATCTGCTTCAGGTCCTCGCTGTGGATGCGCACGGGGGCCGGTTCCTGGCCCGGGTGGAGGAGGAGGCGCACCCCGCCGGGGACGAGGAGGCGCAGCAGCCCCTCCAGGGCCGCCAGTTCCCGGCGCAGATCCCGCACCTCCCCCTCCTCCTGGAGGCGCTTGGAGAAATCCATCACCCGGGAAGAGAGGGTGGCCGAGCGCTCCACCGCGTCGATGATGGCTTCCACGGCGAAATCCGATACCTTCATGCGGCGGGCCAGTTCCATGCGCAGGACCTCCGCGGCGTTGAGGATGGAACCCAGGCCCTTGTTGAGGTCGTGCACGAGCCCGGCCCCCAGCACCACCACCGCGTTCAGGCGCTCGTTGAGGAGGGCCACGTCCTGCATGCGCTCCAGGTCGGCCGTGCGGGCGCGGACCCGGGCTTCCAGGTTCCGGTGGGACCCCGCCAGCTGCACCTGGAGCATGAACTGGCGGCCCACCAGGGCCGCGGTGAGGACGAGGAAGGTGCCCATGACCCAGGGCTTGGGGGAGGCGCCCGCCATCACCTGGAACACGAGGAGGCCCGTGGAGACCAGGAAGGGCAGGTGCAGGAGGAAGGTGGGCAGCAGGGGGGGCAGTTCCCCCTCGGCCGGGGGGGCCTCCACGGGACGGCGGCAGGCGGGCACCATGAAGAAGATGGCGGAGATGAGGGGCGTGAGCCCCAGCCAGGGCGAACTGGTGATCACGTCCAGCCGGTGCGGCCCCCGGGCGATGAAGGCCATCTGGATGAACACGAGGCAGGAGTACAGGGTCATCCAGCCCACGGGTCCCCGCAGGCGCCGGGGGTCCTCGGCCGCCAGATAGGCGGCGATGCCCCCCACGAGCACCAGGCGGGAAAGCATGGTCACCCCCAGGACCCGCATGAGGGGCTGCCCTTCCATGAAGGGGGTCCAAAGCCCCTGCACCCAGGGGAGGAGGAGGATGGACAGACAGAAGACGGCGCTGCCCAGCACGTGGGCCCATCCGCTCCCCTCATGGGCCCGCCAGGGCCAGCGCAGGAGGCCCAGGCCCATGGCCAGGCCCGCCAGGGGGGTGCAGGCGGAAAGGATCCAGCGGCTGAAGCCCCCGGTCAGGAGGCCATGGGGCAGGAAGGTCCAAAGGAGGTTTCCCGTCATGGCGATGGCGCAGCCCAGGGCCACCAGGCGCCAGCCCACGCGCTCATCCGGGTCCTCCGCCGCCCTTTTCAAGGCGACCGCGCAGGAGAGGGCGTTGAAGCCGAGGATGAGGAGCGCATGGATCCGCCAGGGCATCTCCCCGGGCATGTGGGGAATGGCCAGCACCAGGCCCAGGGCGGCCAGCGCCATCATCAGGATGAAGGCGCTGGGGTGGGTCTGGGGGGAAAGGCTGGGCATGGTCCGGGAAGGCATCCTGTTACGTGCTTATCGTCCAAGCCGGGGTCCAGGTCAATGGATTTCTGCGGGAAAGCCTTTGAAATGAATAGCTTGAGCGCATGTGCGACCCATTTTATGGGTTATTTCATTCATCGATCGCCCTCTCGTGCGGCCGCGGCGGGCCCGGGGGCGCGGACCCAACCCGGTCCCGGCCCACCATTTGAAGACCTCGCCCCCTAACCCTCAGAAATAAATCATTACTCGCCGCGCCCGGAACCGGTCTCCATCTCCAGGCGGTAGCCGATGCTGGGCTCCGTGAGGAGGTACCGGGGCCGGGTGGGATCGGGCTCGATCTTGCGGCGCAGGGTGCCCATGTAGATGCGCAGGTAGTGGGTCTGGCCCGCCCCCGCGGGCCCCCACACCTCGTTGAGGAGCTGGGCGTGGGTGGCCACCTGCCCCGCGCGCCGGGCCAGGGCCTCCAGGAGCCGGTACTCCAGGGGCGTGAGGCGCACCGGGACGCCCTCCACCGTCACCTCTCGCCGCTCCAGGTCCAGGCTCAGGGCCCCGCAGGCCAGCACCGGCGATTCCTGGGCGGGCCGGGCCGCGTGGCGCAGGGCCACCCGGATCCGAGCCAGGAGCTCCGCGGCCCCGAAGGGCTTGGTGAGGTAGTCGTCCGCGCCCAGATCCAGGGCGGCCACCTTGGCCTCCTCCTGGTGCCGGGCCGAAAGGATGAGGATGGGCTTGCGGCTCCAGGCCCGCACCTGCCGCAGCACCTCCAGGCCGTCCATGTCGGGAAGGCCCAGGTCCAGGAGCACCAGGTCCGGGTTGTGGGCGCCGGCCTGGGCCAGGCCCTCGGCGCCGGTGCCGGCCACCTCCACCCGGTAGCCCTGGCCCTCCAGGGTGGGCACGAGGAAGCGCCTCAGGGCCAGCTCGTCCTCGATGATCAGGATCTGGGGCTGGATCATGGGGCGGTCTCCGGGGCGAGGGGCGGAAGGGGGGGCGCGCCCCCCGCGGGCAGGCTGATGCGGAAGCGGGCGCCGCCCCCCTCCCGGTCCTCCACCCAGATGCGCCCGCCGTGGGCCTTGACGATGGCATCGCAAATGGCGAGCCCCAGGCCCGTGCCCCCATCGCCCTGCCGGTCCGGCATGCGGAAGAACTTATCGAAGATTCGCAAATGGAACTCCGACGGGACGCCGGGGCCCCGGTCCTCCACCGCCAGCTCCACCGTGTCCGGGCCCGCCCAGGCCGCCAGGCCCACGGGACCTCCCCCCGCGTGGATGCGGGCATTGGCCAGGAGATTGAGCAGGACCTGCTCCATGAGCCCACCGTCCAGGGGCACGGGGGGCAGTTCCGCGGGCAGGTGCACCTGCACGGGCAGGGGCCCCTGGCGCTCCAGGCGGCCCAGGGCGGCCCCCACCACCTCGTCCAGGGGCTGCCATTCCTTGCGCACCCGGATCACCCCGCTCTCCAGGCGGGTGAGATCCAGGAGATTGCCCAGGAGGCGGGCCAGGCGCACACTTTCATCCCGGATCATGGCCAGCAGATCATGGCGGCTGGCCTCGGGCATGGCCTCCCCCGTCAGCAGGAGGCTGGAGGCCGCGCCCTGGATGGCCGCCAGCGGCGTGCGCAGATCGTGGGAGACGGCGCCCAGGAGGGCGCTGCGGGTCCGCTCCGTCTCGTTCTCGACCCGCGCCCGCTGGGCGGCCTCCACCCAGCGGATGCGCTCCAGGGCCAGGGCGCCCTGGGTGGCGAAGGCCTGCAAGAGCCCCCACCGCGCCTGGGGCACCGGTTCGCCCCCGGCCGTGCGCAACTGGAGGAGGCCCAGGGGGCCCGCCGGTCCCCCCAGGGGCACGTACGAGCAGGCCCCCAGGTACAGGGGCGCCAGGGGATCCTCCCCCGCCCCCGCGCCGGGGAAGGCGGCCAGCAGTTGGCTGGGGGGCGGGCATTCCGGGGCCGGGCCCTGCGCGGGCAGCCGGCGCCAGGCGTCCCCCTCCCCGGGGAGGAGCATCCAGGCCTCGGCCCGGAACAGGCCCGCCACCCGCTGGGAAAGCACGGCGGCCGCCTCCTCCGCCGTGGAACAGCGGGAGAGGGTCCGGCCCAACAGCATCAGAAGCACGGATTCGGCCTGGGCCACCCGCCCGGACCGGGATTCCTGGCGCAGGCGCTCAACCAGGCCCCCCAGGAGGAGGACGCCCCCCAGGGAGGCGGCGAAGGAGGCCAGCCGCATCCATCCCCCGGCCCCGTAGGGCCCCGAGGGAGAGGCGAAGAGCAGGGCGCACAGGGCCGTGGCCACCCCGGAGGCGGCCAGGGCCGTGGCCAGGCCCCAGCGCCGGTGGATGAACCAGGCGGCGAGGGCGTACATCCCCACCAGGCCCGGGAAGCCCACGGCCTCGGCCAGGGAGGCCCCGAAGATGCCGGCCAGGGCCAGGATCACGGCCAGGGCCGCGACGGTGCCCAGCCGCTCGCCAAGCCCGGCGGGCCGGGGCCCCCGGGCCGCCTCCGCGTCCAGGGGCACGGCCAGGATGGGCGCGTCCAGATCATGGGCCAGGCGGTCCCGCATGCGGGCGCTTTCCAGGCGATCCCAGGGCCCCCCTGTTCGGGCCAGCCCCAGGACCACCTGGGAGGGCGCACGCCTGCGGGCCAGACCCACCAGCCCGGCCACCACCGTCGGCGCCTTCACCCAGGCGATCTCGGCCCCCAGTTCGGAGGCCTCCTGCAACCAGGCCCGGGCCTGGTCCGATTCCTCCGGCGTCTCGCCCCCGGGCACCTCCACGTGGGCCACCAGCCAGGGCCGTCCCCGCTCCCCCGCCAAGCGCACGCCCGCATGCACCAGGCGCAGGCTCCGGGCGTCGGAGCCCAGGGCCACCAGGATGGGGCCGGCTGCGGGATCGGGGGTCAAGGACGGTCTCCCAAGGGCGTGCTCGGCCATCATGCCACGGGCTTGGCAAAGGCGACCACGGGGTCACTTTTTTACACAATCTTTATGCCCGTTGAGAACCTCTTCATATCACTGTTTTGGGCAGTATCTTGCCCCCGTGCGCAGGATCGAGCCCCGGCTCAGCCGGACCGGCGAAGCCCTGCCCACGGGAAACCCAACGCATCCATCCATAGGAGTTCCCCGTGCTACCCCAGATCAACACCGGCAACACAGGATTCATGATCCTTTGCGCCAGCCTCGTCATGCTCATGACCCCGGGCCTGGCCTTCTTCTACGGCGGCCTCTGCGGCCGCAAGAACGTGCTGGGCATCATGATCCAGAGCTTCGTGTCCATGGGCTGGACCACCGTGCTGTGGTTCGCCTTCGGCTACTCCATGTGCTTCGGCCCCACCGTCCACGGCATCATCGGCAACCCCCTGAGCCACGCCTTCCTGAAGGGCATCACCCTCCAGAGCCTCTACCAGGGCAACGCCGCCCTGGGCATCCCCACCTTCGTGCACGTGGCCTACCAGATGATGTTCGCCATCATCACCCCGGCCCTCATCACCGGCGCCTTCGCCAACCGCGTGACCTTCAAGGCCTACATGTGGTTCCTCACGGCCTGGCTGATCTTCGTGTACTTCCCCTTCTGCCACATGGTCTGGCATCCCGACGGCATCCTGGCCAAGTGGGGCGTCCTCGACTACGCCGGCGGCATCGTCGTGCACAACACCGCCGGCATCGCCGCCCTGGCCTCCGTCCTCTACGTGGGCAAGCGCCGCGTCGTCGACAGCGTCCCCCACAGCATCCCCCTCGTCGCCCTGGGCACCGGCCTCCTGTGGTTCGGCTGGTACGGCTTCAACGCCGGCAGCGAGTTCCAAGTGGACAGCGTGACCACCTCCGCCTTCATCAACACCGACGTCGCCGCCTCCTTCGCGGCCGTGACCTGGCTGGTGGTGGAGTGGATGAACGCCAAGCAGCCCAAGTTCCTGGGCCTGCTCACGGGCGCCGTGGCCGGTCTGGCCACCATCACCCCCGCCGCAGGCTACGTCTCCCCCGCCACCGCCGCCCTCATCGGCGTGCTCTCCGGCGTGATCTGCTACTACGCCGTGGCCCTGAAGAACCGCCTGGGCTGGGACGACGCCCTCGACGTCTGGGGCGTCCACGGCGTGGGCGGCTTCATCGGCATCATCTTCCTGGGCATGTTCGCCAACAAGGCCTGGAACCCCGCCATCACCGACAACGGCCTCTTCACCGGCGGCGGCACCACCTTCTTCTACAAGCAGCTGGCCGCCGTCGCCATCTCCAGCGCCTGGGCCTTCGTCTTCACCTACGGGATGCTGTGGATCATCGACCGCATCACCCGCGTGAAGGTGGAGGAGGGCGTCGAGGAGGCCGGCCTGGACATGGGCCTGCACGGCGAAGTAGCCTACACGGATTCCCTCTGATCTGACCCAGCCAGGACCGCGGGGGCGGGATGGGACCCTGTCCCATCCCGCCCCCCCGCGCACCCCGGAGACCCCA
>DATGXY010000265.1:0-2863 GCA_035298525.1 Holophaga sp. | reverse complement strand
CCGGTAGGCCCCCGGAGGACAGCCCGGGGGGCTGTCCGGAGGATCAGGGCCGGGCGCAGCGGCGGACGCGGCCCGGAGGGGATCCCGATCGCCCGCTCCAATGAAAAGGCCCCGCGAGGGGCTTTTTCATTGGGGTGGGGGATCGGGATCGAATCGTCCGCCGCGCGCCGGTAGGCCCCCGGAGGACAGCCCGGGGGGCTGTCCGGAGGATCAGGGCCGGGCGCAGCGGCGGACGCGGCCCGGAGGGGATCCCGCCCTATTCAAACGTCAAAGGAACAGACTCCGGGGACATGACGCCCTTGTATCCCATGGTCAGCCAGCCGCGGAACCGGCCCTTGCTGTCGAGGAAGAGGCCGTCCTTCTTCCCGTCTTCGAATTCAAGCTGGTACCAGGCCCCGTTCCTCACGATCTGGCCGACGGTGCGGACATTCCTCTCCCGGGAACTGAAGCCGCCGTCCTTGGCGATGATATCGGCCAGGAAGGTGCGTTCCGCGGGGTTGTATGAAATGAAGGTGATCGAGCAGGAACTGGCCAAGCGCTTGCTGGTGTAGGTGCGGCCGGGCTGGACCAGGGATTCCAGCTTCTTCAGGGACTCCTGGGCGCAGAACTCGTATCGCTCGGCGAGGCGATCCAGTTCGGCGGTGCCGCCCTTGCCGTTGGCGATCGCCAGGACCTTCTGCCTCGCTTCCTCGTAGGCGTCCTGGCGCTTCTTGGCATTCTTGGCCTGCTGGGCGGCGCTGTAGTACGAGCTGTTGACGTTCTCATCGCAGAGCTTCAGCAGGTCCTCAAGCGCCCGCTCGGTTCCGGCGAGGGCCGCCTTCAGCTCCCAGAGGCGCACTTCCTCTTCTCCGGCGGCAAACACAACCTCCCGGGTCCCGGCGATGTAATAGACATTGCCAATGATTTGGCCCGTGACGAAGACATCGAAATAGGACTGGCGTCCACCGGTCACCTTGAAAACGGTGTAACCGAGCAAGCGTTTGACGGAACCGCCGCTTTGAACCTTGAATGACTTACCCATTTTCGCGCTGAGCCGTTCACCGGCGCTGGCGTCCATGGGCATGAATTCGGGGAAAAGGGCCTTGTGGTGATAATTGCCGATGCTGTCGAAGCGCACGGGGCAGGGAACCGTGAAATCCGACATGGGGAATCCATTGCGCTGGAAGGAATACTCGTAGACATCGGTGCCGTAGGGCACATAGAAGAGGTTCGTCTTGGCCGATTCCGTGATGGCGTTGACGTCCCTCTGGATCAGGGCGCGGGCTTCCGTCATGCGGCGGTTGCGGTCGAATTCGTTCTTGGCCGCGTGATAGGCCTTGAAGTAGTCCTGCATCTCGGAGAGCTTCATCAGGACCGAAATATCCACATTCCCGTGGGCGAGCGCGATGGCCAGCAGGAGTTCCTCGCGCTTGCTGATGGGTCTGGCCTTGGCGAGCTGGGCCCTGATGGGGTTTTCCGCGAACGGGCCCCAGCGCAGTTCGGCCCCCGGGGCGGAGACGGCCGGGACCTTGGCCCCCTTGGGCGCGCCGGCGGCGGCGGGTGCGCCGAGCGTACACAAAAGCACAAAGGGGATATTGGCCATGAAATTCATACCTCTCCTTTATTTATGACTTAACAATATCCTGCCTGATGGCCTTTGTCAGATGCGGACGCGTTATTCCGCCCCAAGCCTTCCCCCCAGGGTGGGTTCCTGATGCAGGAGGCCCCGTCGGGGGCCCTTCCCGTGGCATCGGCTTGCCGTTTTCAGCGCCCCAGCCAACGCAGGAGCCGCCAGGGGCCGTCCTCGTACCAGCCCTCGTCATCCCCGGGATCCCCGTCCCCCCGGTGGTCGCTGCCGGTTCCGCCGCCGCTGTGGGTGCCATCCGTACGGGCCCCGGCCGCCCCGCCCGTGCCCGGGGTGGAACGGTGGCCGCCGGAAACGCCGCCCCGGGAATGGCAGAAGGCCATGCGGCCCCTGACCCCATGGGGCGGAGGGGCGGCGGGAAGGACGGCACCGGCGGCGAGAAGGAGGATAAGGGTACGCTTGCGCATGGGGCCTCCGGAAGGGAGCGCGGTCGCTTGATCGCGTGGGGGAAGGGGTCCAGGCCCTCGGATTCCCCGGGCCCGGACCCCCTCTCTTCGGCCAGGGCCCCTTCCCCCATGAGCGGCCCTCAGGCCAGGGCCCGCCGCACGGTTTCCGCCAGGGGCGTGGTGGGCCGGCCGATGAGGCGGCTCAGGGCGCCGCTGTCATCGAAGAGGCCCCCCTTCGCGGCACCCGCGTCCGAATCCGCCAGGAGTTCGGCGAAGGGCCGGGGCAGGCCCGCCCCCACGAGGGCCTCGGCGAAGTCCGCCGGGGGCAGGTCCCGGTACGCGATGGGCTTCCCGGCCTGGCGCGCGTACTCGGCGGCGAGTTCCGCCAGGGTGTACGAGGCGTCCCCCGCCAGTTCCAGGACCTGCCCGGCGGGGTCCTCCGCCAGGAGCACGGCGGCGGCGGCCTCGGCGAAGTCGGCCCGGGAGGCGGTGCTGAACCGCCCCTCCCCGGCGCTGCCCAGCACCGCTCCATGGGCCAGGGCCGCGGGGAGGGAGGCGGTGTGGTTCTCGGTGTACCAGCCGTTGCGCAGGATCACGGCGGGAAGGCCCGAGGCCTTGATGAGGGCCTCGGTCTCCCGGTGCTCATCGGCCAGCCCCAGGGGGGAGGCGTCCGCGTGCAGGAGGCTCGTGTAGGCCAGCAGGCCCACCCCCGCCTCCGCCGCGGCCTCGATGGCGGCCCGGTGCTGGGCGGCGCGCTGGCCGATCTCGTTGGAGGAGATCAGGAGGATCCGGTCCACCCCCCGGAAGGCGGCCTTCAGGGTTTCGGGGCGGGTGTAGTCGGCCTCGCGCACCT
>DATGXY010000264.1:0-32071 GCA_035298525.1 Holophaga sp. | reverse complement strand
CCCTGCCCCCCTCCATCCCCCGGGATCTGCAGACGGTCGTCCTCAAGGCCCTGGAGAAGGCCCCCTCCAGTCGCTACGAAAGCGCCCGGGCCCTGGCGGAGGACCTGCAGCGCTTCCTGGACGGGGATCCCATCCAGGCCTACCGGGCGGGGCTGGGGTACCGCCTGCTCAAGCGCTACCGCAAGAACCGCCTCCTGGCCTGGGTGCTGGCCGCCTCGGCCCTGGCGGTGGCGGGCTTCGCGGCCTTCGGTTCCGTGATGGCCCTGCGGGCCCGGGTCATGGGGCAGGCCTACCAGAAATACGGGCGGGAGGCGGAGTATCTGGAGGGCATCCTCCACAAGGCCTACACCCTCCCCCTCCACGATGTGAGCGAGGAGCGGGCCCGGGTCCAGGCCCATCTGGAGCGCATCGAGGCGGGTCTGGGACGGCTGGGGCGCTGGTCCGTGCCCGCGGCCCGGGTGGCCTTGGGGCGCTGCTACCTGGCCCTGGACCGCCTGGAAGAGGCGCGACGGGAACTGGAGGCGGGGGCCGGCCGCCTGCCCCAGGACCCGGATACGGCCCTGGCCCTGGGCCTCACCCTCAGCCGCCTCTACATGGGCGAGCTGGAGGGGCTGCGGGGCCAGAACCTGGCCGACAAGAAGAAGGAATGCGAACAGGACCTGCGCCTGCCCGCCCTCGCCTGCCTGCGCCGGGCCCAGGGGGCCCGCCAGGAGGGGCCCGCCTACGTGGAGGGCGTGCTGGCCTACGTGGAGGAGCGCTTCGACGACGCCATCGCCAAGGCCCGGGAGCACCGCCGGGCCGCCCCCTGGGCCTTCGAGGCCGCCCTGCTGGAGGCGGACGCCCTGCGGGCCCAGGCCTCCCGCAGCTACGGGGAGGGCCGTTTCGAGGCGGCCGAGGCACGCCTGGAGGAGGCCGGCAAGGCCCTCCTGGAGGCCCGGGAGGTGGCGCGGAGCGCCCCCATGGCCTACCTGGGGGAGGTGCAGCGCCGCCTGGTGCTCTTCCAGATCCGCATGGACCGGGGCCGGGCCACCGCCGAGGACCGGGACTGGGCCCTGGAGGCGGTGGCCCTCTGCCTGAAGGCCAATCCCCGGGACTGGAAGGCCCTGGGCTACCGGGCCGCCATCCACCGCCGCTGGGGGGTGCTCCAGCTCAACCGGGGCGAGGACCCCACCGCCAGCCTGGACGCGGCCATCGCCGCCGCCCGGGAAGGCCTGGCCAGCCGCCCCCACGACAACCCCCTCTGGAACAACCTGGGCACCTGCCTGAGGAATCGGGCCGACTGGGAGGCTAGCCAGGGCCTGGATCCCCGCCCCACCCTGGACCGGGCGGTGGAGGCCCTCACCCACGCCCTGGAGCGCCCCCAGTTCAAGGACTGGCTCCTGGACAGCATCGGCTGCTGCTTTGGCCAGGAGGCCAAGTACCAGCTGGATCACGGCCTGGATCCCACGGACGCCGCCCGGCGCGCCGTGGAAGCCCTCGCCCAGGCCTCCGCCCTCAAGCCCTGGGTGGGCCACGATTCCAGCCGGGGCGGCACCCTCGTGGACCTGGCCCTGTACCAGGCCCTGAAGGGCGAGGATCCCCTCCCCACCTTCGCCGAGGCCAAGGCGGCCTTCGAGGCGGCCCTGAAGCTCAATCCCCGGTCCTTCCAGACCCAGGCCGGCATGGCCGCCATGCTGCTGGAACGCGCCGCCTGGCGGGTGGAGCACCGCCAGCCCGTGGCGGAAGACCTGGAGGACGCCGCCTCCCACCTGCGGGAGACCCTGGCCCTGAATCCCAACCTGGGCGGCACCGTGTACCCGGCCCTGGCCCGGTGCCGGGCCCTGGAGGCCCTGGCCTCCCAGGGGGCCGCCAGGGCCGCCGCGCTGAAGGCCGCCCGGGAGGCCCTGGCCCTGGGCAGGCCCCTCGGATCCGATCCGGTGGCCGCCCTGGCCCTGGCCCACGCGGGCTGGCTCCTGCACCGGGCCGACCCGGGTTCGGGCGCCGCCGCCCAGGCCCTCCAGGCCCTGGCCCCCGCCCTGGCCCGGCGCCCCTGGGACGCGCAGGTCCACCGGGTCCAAGGGGATCTCCTCCTGGCCCTGGGCCGCGCGGCGGAGGGGCGGAAGGCCCATGCCCGGGCCGTGGAGCTCAACGCCAATCTTGGGCGAGTCCTGGGCACGAAAGGCTGAAGGACCTGTGCGGGTCCCTGGAACAGGGACGCCATCGGACCCTACCGCCGTGTGTAATCGTGTGTAAACTTCTCCCATGGACAGCCGGTCCCTCATCAAGGAACTGGAAGCGGATGGATGGCGCCTCGTTCGCGTCACGGGGAGTCACCACCACTACAGGCACGCCTTGAAGCCTGGAACGGTGACCGTTCCCCATCCCAGGCGGGATATCCCGCTCGGCACGGAGCGGTCCATTCGCCGGCAGGCCGGCCTACCCCGGGGGTGACCCATGAAGAACTACATCGCCATCATCCACAAGGAGGCCGTCAGTGACTTCGGTGTCAGCTTCCCCGACTTTCCGGGGTGCATCACGGCCGGATCCACCCTGGACGAGGCCAAGGCCATGGCCCAGGAAGCCCTGGAAGGGCATGTGGCCGTGTGCCGGGACCACGGGGATCCCGTCCCGGACCCCATGGGCCTGGAAGCGGCCATGGCCCATCCGTTCGCTGAGGACGCCCTGGTTTTCTTCGTGGTGAG
Organism: Holophaga sp.; assembly: GCA_035298525.1. GTDB lineage: Bacteria > Acidobacteriota > Holophagae > Holophagales > Holophagaceae > Mesoterricola. The sequence goes on along the minus strand of DATGXY010000264.1, from coordinate 29,390 downwards.
CCTGCCCGAACCCGAACAGCGGGCCGTCCGGCTAAACGTTTCCCTCCCCTGGGACCTGGTTCAGGCCGTCGACCGCCAGGCCAGGGCCAGAGGCATGACCCGGAGCGCCTTCCTCGCCAGGGCGGCACGCGAAGCCCTCGACGTCGACGCCTGAACGCCGAGGGAACCCTTGAACGAAAATGGGGGCCCGTCGCCGGGCCCCCTTCCTGCGAATCGCGCGGTATCTAGGCTTCCCCCTCCGCGGCCAGGGCCTCCTGGACCTTGCCCTTGAAACCCGCCTGGCGCTTGCCGGTATGTTTGTGGGCCTGCGTCTCCAGCTTGTCCAGGGCGGCGGCGAGGCTCTGATACATATCGGTGCTTTCGGCGGAGGCGAACAGGTCGGCGCTCCGGGTCTTGAGGGTGATCTCGGCCGTGTGCCTGAACTTCTCCACGCTGAAAATCACGTGGACGTCGATGATGTCGTCCAGGTAGGTCTGCATCTTGTCCAGACCCTCCTGGGCGGCCGAGCGCAGGGCGTCCGACACTTCGACGTGGCGGCCGGTGTAGATGACCTTCATAGAGGACTCCTTTGAAGGATGGACCCCGGGGGGTCCGGTGGAAAACGGCACTGCCTCTTGAATAAGGTGCGCCGTCCGGGGTGAACGTTTACCGTCTCCGGCGGCGGGAGGCCGGAGGGATCCGGATTTCCTCCCGGTACTTGTTCACGGTCCGTCGGGCGACCTTGATGCCGTCCCGTTCCAGCAGCTTGGCGATGGTCTCGTCGGAAAGCGGCTTCGCAGGGTCCTCGGCCTGCACCAATGCCTTGATCTTGTGTTTGACCACCGTCGCGGAGACATCGTCCCCGCTGTTGGATCCCAGGCTGGCACTGAAGAAGTAATTCAGGTCGAAGAGCCCCTGGGGCGTGTGGATCGTCTTGGCCTTCACCACACGCGAAATAGTTGATTCATGGAATCCCGTGGCTTCGGCCACGTCCCGCAGGACCATGGGGCGCAGGCGAAGGGTGCCGTGCTCCAGGAACTCCCGCTGCAGGTCCACGATGGCCGCGGACACCCGAAGGACCGTGCGGTTGCGGTCCTCCACGCCCCGGATGAAATCCCGGGCGGAGCGGTACTTCTCGCGAATGAAATCCTTGTCGTCCTTGGCCTCGGCGGCGGCCAGGAAGTGGCGGTACTCGCCGCTCACCCGCAGGCGCGGCACCGTCTCGTCGTTGAGGTAGACCTTCCAGGCCCCGTCCTCGCCTTTGAGGACGACCACATCCGGCTTCACCACCCGCTCGTTCTCGGGGTCGAAGGCCCGGCCCGGCGTGGGGTGCAGGTGGCGGAGCACGGCCAGGGCCTCGCTCAGGTCTTCCTCGCTGCAGCCCATGGCCTTGCGGAGCTTGGTGTTGTCCCGCTGGCTCAGGAGCTCGCTCTGCTCCTGGATGATGCGCACGGCCAGGTCGTCGGGTTCCGCCCCCGCGTGGCGGAGCTGGAGGAGGAGGCTTTCCTTCACATTGAAGCAGCCCACCCCCGAGGGGTCGAACTCCTGGAGGATCTCCAGAAGTTCCATGAACAGTTCCACGGAGATCTGCAGATCCTCCGCCAGTTCCTTCGGGTTCGTCTCCACGGGCTGGTCCGGGTCCAGGCGCAGGAAGCCCTTGGGATCCACGTGGTCGATGAGGGCCTCCAGGGGCCGGGCGCGGGGATCGTCCGGGTCCATGACCTGGTACATCTGGCCCAGGAGGTGCTCCTGCAGGGTCTCGTTGCTGCTGAGGCGGTCCTCCCAGCTCATGCGCTCGTCGTCGGGGAGGCTGCTGGTCCTGGGCACGTCCAGATCCCAGCTGTTCTCGGCCCCCATTTCGATTTCCTGCACCTGGCTGATGCCTTCCTCGGTGAACCGCTCCAGATCGGCCTCGGGGTTCATTTCCGTGGCGTCCGGCAGGGGCCCCAGGTCCACGGAATCCGTGCCCTCGGGCACCTCCGCGTTGGCCTCGGCCACTTCGGCCACTTCGCTATCCCGCCCCTCCTCCAGGGCCTCCAGGGTGGGGGTCTCATCCCCGTCCTCCAGGAGCTCCAGCAGGGGGTTCTCGCCCAGTTCCCGCTCGATGGTCTGGCTTAACTCCAGCAGGTTCATCTGCCAGAGCTTGAGCTTCAGCTGCATGGCCGGGGTCAGGGCCAAGGTCTGGCTCTGGGTGAGGCGCTGGGAGAGATTGGGGCCGAGGTTCGCCATTCAGTCCAGCCTGAACCGGTCGCCCAGGTATACCCGGCGAATATCGGGGTCGTCCGCGATTTCCTGTGGGAGGCCGTGCTTCATGATCATTCCATCTGCAAGGATGTACGCCCGGTCCGCAATCTGCAAGGTTTCGCGCACGTTGTGGTCGGTGATGAGCACCCCGATGCCCCTGGCCTTCAGATCGGCAATCAGGCCCTGGATCTCCAGTACCGATTTGGGATCCACCCCGGCGAAGGGCTCGTCCAGGAGCATGATGCGGGGATCGGTCACCAGGGCCCGGGCCATCTCGCAGCGGCGCCGTTCGCCGCCGGACAGGGACATGCCCAGGGTGTCCCTCACCTTGTGCAGGTGGAAATCGGCCAGGAGCTTCTCGCACCGGGCAACCTGGGCCTCCCGGGAAAGGGGCTGGAGCTCGGCCAGGGCCATGAGGTTGTCCCACACGGTCAGGCCCCGGAAGACGCTGGATTCCTGGGGGAGGTAGCCGATGCCCAGGCGGGCCCGCCGGTGCATGGGCTCCCCGGTCACATCCCGGCCCTGCCAGCGGATGGTGCCCTGGTCGGGGGCCTCCACCCCCACCACCATGTAGAAAGTGGTGGTCTTGCCCGCGCCGTTGGGCCCCAGGAGGCCCACGACCTCGCCCGGGGACACGTCCAGGGAGACGCCTCGCACGACGCTTCGGTCGCCGTACCGCTTGTGCAGGTTGGACGCCTCCAGCCGGATGGGGTCTGTCGTCACGGTCGCACCTCCTGTGCGACCGCCCTCCGGGCCGCGCTTCGCGCGGTGGGCCTTCGCTCATGCTTCGGCCTCACGGTCGCTCCCTCCTGTGCGACCGCCCTCCGGGCCGCGCTTCGCGCGGTGGCCCTCCGCTCCTGCTTCGGGCTCATGGTCGCACCTCGGTGATCGCCCGCACGTTCCCGTGCCAGCTGGCTGTCTGCTTGGCGGGGTCCAGGTCCAGGGCGTCGCCCCGGCCCTCCCCCAGGCGGCCCTTCAGCACAACCGTTCCATTCGCAGAGATTTGCTTCACAGTGTTCCCCGGCCCCAGGGTTACCGAGATGTGATCGGCTTGCAAGCGCCACCCCTCCCCCGTGCACTCCACGCGCCCGTCCAGGTTCAGGAGGGCGCCCCGGGCATCCGCCCGCTCAGCCCGCAGGTTGATATCGCCCCCCTGGCCGGCCAGGGCGCCGGAAATGCCTTCGGGGAACTGGACGGTGTCGCCCGCCCGCCGTACCTTGGCCCCCGCCAGCCGCTGGCGGAGCCGGGTCCAGGTGACGGGCCGGCCGGTGAGGGTCATGGCCCCATCCTCCCACAGGAGGAAGTCCCCCCGCACGATGGCCCCGTCGAAGAAGCGGGCCAGGATGGGGCCCTTGAAGGTCCACCGGCGGGGGGTCCCCTCCCCCTCCCCGGCCGTGAAGGTGCCCATTTCGCCCCGGCCCAGCACGGGGGCCTGGATGCGCCAGGCCTTGTCCTTGTGGCGGCCGATCATACGGGGGCTGGACAGGGTCCGCTCCCCCCAGCTCAGCACGGCCTGGGGCTCGGCCCAGGTCTCGCCCACGCCCAGGGCGGCGGGCAGATCCGGACCCGGGGCCGTGCGCTGCAGGACCCGGGGGGCGCGCAGGAGGGCCTTCTGACCCTCGGCGGGCTGCTCCAGGCGCACATCCCCCTCCAGGCGGAGGCCCGCCTGGGTCCAGCGGGCGCCCAGGGCCTGCACGGATTCCGTGCCGGTGCCCATCGCCCGGGAGGCCTGGAAGTGACGGAACTCCAACTGCTCGAAGGGCTCTCCCTTGGGGGGCCGGGGGGCCTCCCCGCCCTGGGCGGAGCCCTTCCAGCCATCGGCGCGCTGGAAGGTCACGGGGTCCTGGAAGACCACCCGGGGCACGGTGATATCCACCCGGCGGGCCTGCACGTCCCCCCCTTCCAGGTGGGCCTCCACATCGCCCAGGGTCCCCTCCCGGAAGCCGAGGACGGCCTCCATGGACCCGGCGGTGAGGGTGTGGAGGGTCCCGGGCTCGGCGGCTTCCCACCGCACGGGGCCCTGGGCCACCTTGAAGCGCCCGTCCAGGCCCCGGCGCCAGCCCGCGGGCAGGAACCAGCGTCCGCGGCCGTTCCCTTCCAGATCGTCCCACACCAGGGGGGCCAGGCCCTTCCACACGCCCTGGTCCCAGGCCAGGGCCGGGGCGGCGACGCTCATGAATCCCTTGCCCGTCAAGGCGCCCTTGGGATCGTGGGCCTCCACCTGCATGGGGCCCATGAGGGTCCAGACGCCGGATTCCCGGGCGGCGCTGGGGCTCACCATGCCCCAGATGGTTTCGGGCTCCTCCAGGCGGCCGGCGACCTTGCCCAGGCGGACCTCGTCCCGGGTGCCTTCGATGGTTTCGTACGACAGCACGAAGCGTCCGTTGCCCAGCTGTTCCACGAAGGTGCCGAAGCGCCCCTGGGTGCCGTCGCCGGGGTAGGCGCCCGCCGCGGGCTTGAGGGGCCGGGGCCCCCGGGTCATGAAGACCCCCGTGAACCCGGCGATGCCCAGCACGAGGGCCCAGCCCCCCGCCTTCCAGAGGGGATGGCGGGCGTTCAGGAGCCGGCGACCGTTCGTCACGGCAGCTCTCCCAGGGTCAGTTCGCCCTCCACCCGCCAGGAGCGGGGCCAGCGGGAGCTATCCTGGGGGCACACGGCCAGGGCGAAGCGCCCGGCCAGGTCCGGGGGGGCCTCCCCGAAGGCGGTGAATTCCGTGGGCTGGCCCTTCAGGCGGAACTTGTGGACGCCCTTCATGGAGCGGAAGCCCCCCTCCAGTTCACCCTCCACCCGGAAGACCGGCTCGGGGAAGCCCTGGCCGAAGGGTTCCAGGCGATCCAGTTCCGAGGCGCCCGGGGCCTCCCCGGTGCCTAGGCCGTCCACCAGGAGGGCGGTCTGGCCCCGGTGCCGGGCCTGGGCCTCCGCCGCGGTGCAGAAGGTGCGGCGCACCATGGCCAGGTGATTGAGGCGGAAGGAGATGCCCGCGGCGCACCGGTGGCCGCCGTAGGTGAGGAGGAAGGGGGCCGCCTGGTCCAGGATGGGGCCCAGATCGTAGCCCTCGGGGGCCCGCACGGAGCCGTGGGCGATCCCGTCGATGACCGTGCACACGGCGGAGGGACGGTTGGCGTCCCGCATGCGGTGGCCGGCCACGATGCCGATGACGCCCTTGTGGGCGGTGGGTTCCACCACCAGGTCGAAGGCCTCCTCCCCCGGGGGAGGCAGGGCGGCGGCCAGGTCCTCCTGGATGCGCCGGCGCTGCTGGTTGAGGGCCTCCACCTGGGCGGCCAGGGCCTCGGCCTCGGCCGCGTCCCGGGTGAGCAGGAGGCGCACGGCGTCCTCGGCCCCGCCCATGCGGCCCACGGCGTTGAGGCGGGGGCCCACCTTGAAGGCGATATCCCGGGCGCGCAAGGGGGTCTCCACCTTGGCGGTGCGCAGGAGGGCGGCCAGGCCGGGGCCGTTGGCGCCCCCCAGAGCCCGGAGGCCCAGCTTCACCAGCAGGGCGTTCTCTCCCCGCAGGCTCACCATGTCCGCCACGGTGCCCAGGGCCACCAGCTTGAGGAGGCCCAGGAGGAAGGCCTCGCTTTCGCGGCCCTCCAGGAGGGCCTGGGCCAGCTTGAAGGCCACCCCCACGCCCGAGAGGTGGGGATTGGCGTAGCCCTCCAGGCCCGGGTGCACGACGGTGCAGGCGGGCAGTTCCGGACCCCGGGCGTGGTGGTCCGTGATGATCCAGCGGGCGCCCAGCTCGGCCGTGGCCTTCACCTCGGCGGCGGAGCGCACCCCGCAGTCCACGGAGATGAGGAGGGCCGGCCCCCGGGAGGCCACCACCTCCCGGATGCAGTCCAGGTTCAGGCCGTACCCGTCGTTGAAGCGGTTGGGGATGAAGAAGTCCACCCGGGCCTTCAGGTGCTCCAGCACCCGCACCAGCAGGGCCGTGGCGGTGACCCCGTCCACATCGTAGTCCCCGTAGACGCAGATGCGCTCGCCCTTGGCCAGGGCCTCCCGGATCTCCCGCACGGCCTGGCCCACGCCCGGCAGGGCGTAGGGATCCGAGGCCCGCTTCAGATCCGGGTCCAGGCGCCAGGCCAGTTCCTCCTCCCCCGCGTCCCGGAGCCAAGCCAGGCGGGCGGCTTCCGGGGTGAGCCCCCAGCGCCCGGCCAGGGGGGCCCAGGGGGTGGTGGCGGTCAGGTGGGCCCGGCGCATCCGCCAGGGCAGCGGCTTCATGAGATGACGCTCCCCATGCGGGCGAACTTGTCGTAGCGGTGGTCAACCAGTTCCTTGGGCCCCAGGGGGGCCAGGGCCTGGAAGGCGGCCACCACGGCCTCCTTGAGGAGGGCGGCCGCCTGGTCCCAGTCCCCGTGGGCGCCGCCCAGGGGCTCGGGGATGACCGCGTCGATGATCCCCTGCTCGAGGAGATGGGGGGCCGTGAGGCGCAGGGCCTCGGCGGCGGCCGGGGCCTGGCTGGCGTCCTTCCAGAGGATGGAGGCGCAGCCCTCGGGGGTGATGACGGAGTACACGGCGTACTCCTGCATGAGCACCGTATTGGCCACGCCCAGGGCCAGGGCGCCGCCGGAGCCGCCCTCGCCGATGACGATGGCCACGATGGGCACCTTCAGGCGGGCCATCTCCTTCAGGTTGCGGGCGATGGCCTCGGCCTGGCCCCGCTCCTCCGCGTCCAGGCCCGGGAAGGCGCCCTGGGTGTCGATGAGGCAGAGGACGGGCCGCTTGAACTTCTCGGCCAGCTTCATGAGGCGCAGGGCCTTGCGGTAGCCCTCCGGCCGGGGCATGCCGAAGTTGCGGATGATCTTCTGCTTGGTATCCCGGCCCTTCTGCTGGCCGATGATCATGACCGGCTCGCCCGCGATCCAGCCCATGCCGCCCACGATGGCGGCATCGTCGGCGAAGGCGCGGTCCCCGTGGATCTCCTCGAAGCGGTCGCAGATGCGTTCGATGTAGTCCAGGGTGTAGGGGCGCCGGGGGTGGCGGGCCAGCTGGGAGCGCTGCCAGTCCGTGATGGAGGCGAACACTTCGGACTTGAGCTTCTCGGCCTTCTTCCGGAGCCGCTCCCGTTCCTTGGCCTTGGCCGGGTCCATCTCCAGGGCGCGGATCTGGGCCTCCAGGTCCAGGATGGGACGTTCCAGGTCGGCCAGATCTGTGGGTTTTCCGTTCAAGGGCACCTCGAGGGGAGATCCCAGTTTAGAAGGGGGCGCGGACCCTGGCCAGCCCCGGCTCCGCCCCCGGGCCGAAAGGATGGCCCTTCGGCCTCTCCCCGCCTCAACCCCCAAGGCTTTTTCCTGATCCAATGAATGGAGTTCAAACCTCCGGAGGATGTCCATGAAGACCCTAGCCCTGATGCTCATCGGCTGCGGCGCCCTCCTCGCCCAGGCCCCCCTGCCCGTGGTGGCCGGCAAGGACCTGAAGCAGGTGCCCGGTCCCCTCGTCACCCCCGACCGCCTTCACGACCTCGCCCCCACCATGGGCGCCAGCGGCGTGGAGGTGACCCTTCGCCGCAGCGCCCGCCGCGTCGCCTCCGTTCCCGCCGTGGCCGTGCCACCGGGCGACGCGGCCATCGAACACGCGGTTTCGCCCCCCACGGGCTGGCAGGCCTACCAGGTGGAGGCGGCGCCCGGCACCCGGGTGAAGGTCCGCCTGCGGGGGGACCATGAAGGGTGGTTCGTCGTGCGTTGCGTGAGCCGCATGGGCCAATGGGAGAAGGGGATGCTGCAGAACGTCATCCCCACGGGCAACCCCGAGGCCTCCTTCATCAACGACGGCCCCACCCCTCGCACCGCCTACTTCGTGGTGGACACGACCGTGTACCTGGCGGGGGAGGAACCCTACACCCTCCAGGTGACCCGGGAGCCCCTGAAGCCCTGACCCCCCCAAGGCCAGGGGCCCGGCATGCCGGGCCCCTGGTTTCGTACGTGCCGGGTCGCCTAGCGGCGGCCCTCCTGGGAGGCCTCGCCGCCCTTGCGGGCGATATCGGCCATGTGGGCCTGCCCCTGGGTGCCGGAGCTGCGGCTTTCGCCGCCCTTGCGGCCGATCTCCGACATGTGTTCCCGGTCCTGGCTCACGGCCTCGCCGCCCTTGCGGCCGATTTCGGCCATGTGCTCCCGGTTCTGGCTCACGGTCTCCCCGCCCTTGCGCCCGATCTCGGCCATGTGCTCGGGGCCCCGGTTGGAACCGCGGTTGTTCTCGGATGCGTTGGATTGCTTTTCTTTGTTGTCAGACATAAGTATCTCCAAACCTGGTCAAGCCAAGCCTTTAGGGAAACGGGTGCGGGACATCCGCGCCCCATGGAAGGATAGAATGGACGCCCTTTTCGTCAAGGGTGGACGGACATGCGAACATCATTGAATCGATTATTTAGGTGCTTATACCCCGCTTTTTTATGATGCCCATCGATGGATGCCTTGAATGTGCATTCAAGAAGCTCATAATCGAATGCTATCTTCATGGTCTGTGCGGTCCGTTCTCCCGCCTCAGGATCGGAGCGCCACCGTCCGGCAGACCTCCGCGTTCAGATCGGAACCGCAGATGGCCGCGGCGGCCACCTGGACGAGGATCTCGTCCGGGGCGACGCGGAAGGGACCGGGGCGGTGTCCACCCGCGCATCGCCGGTGCCGGGTCGGTCAGGGCACGCATGGCTACTGGGCCTCGCGCTCGGCGAGGAGGACCTCCTTGCGCTCCAGCATCCGGTCCCCCAGTTCCTCCAGATCCAGGCGGGACTGGAGGATCTTGGGGAACATGGCGTCCTCCTCCTCCCGGATGTGGTGCACCACGTACTCGCCCAGGACGGTGACCTTGGCGTTGTAGAGCTCGTCCTCCGGCTCCATCTCCAGGATCTGGGCGATGAGCTCCCGGGTCTCCCCGTGCTCCACCCGGGCCTCGTTCATGAGTTCCGGGTCGTGGATGGCCTTGCGCACGGCCGGGTAGAACACCTGCTCCTCCATGTCCGCGTGGACGAGCAGTTCCAGGCAGGTCTCCTCCACCAGGTTCTCCTTGTCGATCGGATCCCCCTTCTCCTTCATGCGATTGAAGGCGTTGAACATCTTCCGGACCTTCTCGTGGTCCTCCCTCAGCAGGTCGAGGGCGCTGAGCTTCGCCCGCTTCACATCGTCCTTGAATCGCTTGGGTGCCTTGGCCGCCATGATCGTCCCTTTGCATAAAAACAGCCCCCTTCCTCGGGGGTGCAGGCCAATATAGGGTGTCGCCGGTCCCGGGCCACCCCGCTTCAAGGCCGGCGTCCAGCGCATGTTTTTTCATTGTTATTGGTTCATCGCATCCCCATGAACGGCGCGCCCGGGCCTGGACCTGGGCCGAAGAAGGAGGAAACTCTGGGGATGGCCCTGTTCCCCACGCCCCCCTGGTTCGCCCTGCCCTGGTTCGTCCTGTGGGTCCTGGGCGCCCTCCTCACCCGGGCGCGGCTGCGGGACCTGCCCAGCCTGCCCGAGGCGGGGGCGGCGGATCCCATTCCCCCCGTCACCGTGTGCATCCCCGCCCGGAACGAGGAGGCGGGCCTGGGTCCGGCGCTGGACGCCTGGCTGGCCCAGGATCTGCCGGGGCTGCGGATCCTGGTGGTGGACGACGGGTCCACGGACGGGACCCCCCGGGTGCTGGCGGCGCGGGAGGCCCGGGATCCGGTCCGCCTGCGGGGCCTGCGCTGCGATCAGCTGCCCCCGGGCTGGCTGGGGAAGAACCACGCCCTCCACCTGGCCACGGGCCAGCCCGAGGCCCTGGCCTCCCCCTGGCTCGTCCTGGCGGACGCGGACGGGGTGCCCGCCCCGGATCTGCTGCGCCGGTGCTTCGCCTTCCTGCGCGAACACCCGGCGGACCTCCTGACCCTCCTCCCGGGCCTGGAGACGGAGACCCTGGCGGAACGGGTCTTCCTGCCGGCGGCCAACCTGGGCTTCCTCTGGCTCCTGCCCCTGCGCCGGATTCCCGAGCCGGGGAATCCCTTCCACTGCGGGGTGGGGGCCTTCATGCTCCTGCGCCGGGAGGCCTATGACCGGGCGGGAGGCCACGAGGCCGCCCCCATGGCGGCCATTGACGACATGGGCCTGGCGGAGCGGGTGAAGGCCGCCGGGGGCGTGAACCGGGTGGCCCTGGGGGGGAAGGACCTGCGCCTGCGCATGTATGGCGGCCTGGGGGACATCCTCCGGGGCCTGCGCAAGAACCTGGTGGCATGGCCCTGGGCCTTCCGCCTCAGCCCCCTCTTCTTCCTGGGGGCCCTGGCCGTGCCCCTGGGGCCCCTCATCCTGGCGGCGGGGGGGCACGGGTGGGCCGGGCTCCTCCTGTGGCTCCTGGGCCCCACCCTCATGGGCGAGGCGCACCAGCGCTACACCGGGAAGGCCATGGATCCCGCCTGGATGCTCTGGCCCCTCCAGGGTCCCATCCTGGCCGCCGCCGTGGCCTGGGCCCTGTACGACCGGCTGCGGGGCGTGAACCACTGGCGGGGCCGGGAGATCCCCCTGGCGGGCCGGGGCGGCTGAGGCCGGGGGGAAGGCTCAGCCGGGGTGGGCGTCCATCCAGGCCGCCAGGGCCTCGGGGGTATCCACGTCCGACCACCAGGGACCGGGCCAGGCCAGGGCCACCCCGGGCAGGGTCCCCGCCAGGGCGTGGAGGCTCCGGGCCTCCCGGGCCGCCAGCGCCGGAAGGAGGGATCCGCCCAGGAAGCCGCCCAGCCATTGCCGGTGCACCTCCCCCTCGGCCACCACCCAGGCCCCGCCTTCCGGATCGGCGGCCTCGGCGGCGGCATGCCAGGCTTGCAGGGCCTCCCGGTCCCAGCGCACCTGATCGCAGGGAACGGCCCACCAGCGGCGGGGGAACGCCCGCTCCTGGGCGGCCCAGGCGATGAGGGCCGCCGCCGGTCCCTGCCGGGGATCCTCCACCCGGGGCAGTCCAGGCCGGTCCGGCAGAGGCTCCCCCAGGACCCGCACGGGGCCGCCGGGGAAGACCGCCTCGAAGACGCGGACCAGGTGCCCCCCCCAGGTGCCCCCTGCGGGATGGGGGAGGCGATGCTTGGGGCCTCCGAGCCGGCGGCCCGAGCCCCCCGTCAGCAGGAGCAGGCCCGCCGTCCCCGTCATGCCTCGTCCAGCAGGTCCTGGATCCAGGTCCACACGGCGGCGGCGCTGGGCAGGCCCACGGTGCTCACGCTGAGGGCCACCACCTGCTCGATGGACGCCCGGTCGATACCCGCCCGCAGGGCCTTGCGCACGGCCGTGCGCACCGCCCCTTCCCGGTGGGATCCGATGGCCACGCCCAGCTTCGCCAGGCGAAGGGCCTTCTCGTCCAGGGGACCCTCCGCCTCCTGGCGGTGGAGGGTCTCCCAGGCCTCCCCCACCCCGGGAAAGCGCTCGATGAAATCCTTGTATCTGATGGACCGGGGCGGGTTGCGATCCATGACGGCCTCCTACCAGAGGGTGAAGACGGCGTCCCCGGCCTTGCGTTCGGATTCGGGAGTCCCGAAGATCCTGTGGAATTCGGGGAGGGCGGCGACGGAGCCCTTCACGCGCCAGCGCTCGGGGGCGTGCACATCGGACTGGACCACGTAGCGCTCCATCTCAGGACGCACGTTGGTGCGCCAGCTCTGGGCGAAGCCCACGAAGAACCGCTGTTCGGGGGTGAGGCCGTCCACGGCGGGCTGGGGCTTGCCGGCGGTGGCCAGCTTCCAGGCTTCGAAGGCGATCTTCAGGCCGCCGATATCGGCCAGGTTCTCGCCCAGGGTCTGCCTGCCGTTGAGGTGGAGGCCCGGGAAGGGCTCGTAGGCGTCGTACTGGCGAACGACGGCGGCGGTCTGGGCCTCGTAGGCCTTGCGGTCCTCGGCCGTCCACCAGTTGCGCATGTTCCCTTCGGCGTCGTACTGGCTGCCCTGGTCGTCGAAGCCGTGCATCAGCTCGTGGCCGATGGTGGAGCTGAGCAGGCCGTAGTTGCTGGCGTCGTCGGCCTTCTCGTCGAAGAAGGGCGGCTGGAGGATGCCCGCGGGCAGGACGATCTCGTTGAGGGAGGGGTTGTAGTAGGCGTTGTTGGTCTGGGGGGTCATTTCCCATTCGCCCGGATCCACGGGGTGCCCCAGCTTGGCCAGCTGGCGCTTCACCTGGAAGGTGCGGGAGGCGAGGACGTTCAGGACGTAGGGCTGGGCCTTGAGGTCCATGGTCGAGTAGTCGCGCCAGGCGTCGGGGTAGCCCACCTTGGGATTGAGGGTGTCCAGCTTGCGCATGGCCTGGGCCTTGGTGGCCTCGCCCATCCACGTGGCGCGCCGGATGGAGGCGCGCAGGGCCTCCACGTGGAAGGCCACGATCTCCTTCACCTTGGCCTTGGCCTTGGGGGAGAAGGCGCGCTCCACGTAGATGCGGCCCAGGTCCTCGCCGATGCCCCGGTCCACGACGCCCAGCACCCGCTCCCAGCGGGGCTTGAGCTCCTGGCTCCCGGTGAGCACCTTGCCGTAGAAGGCGAACTCGTCCTCCACGAAGCTCTTGGGCAGGTAGGGGGCGGCGGAGGTGAGCACGTGGAAGGTGAGGTAGGCCTTCCAGTCGGCGGGGGAGGCCTTCCGGGCCAGGGCGCCCAGGCCCTGCACGAACTCGGGCTGGCCCACGTTCACCACCCGCTGGGACTGGGGCATGCCCACGGCCTTGAAGAACACCTCCCAGGGGAAGCCCTGGCCCTTCTTCGCCAGCTCCTCCCGGGTCCACTTGTGGTAGTTGGCCTCGGGATCCCGCAGGTCCTGGAGCTTGCGGCTCATCTTCGCCATGCGGGTCTCCAGGGCCAGGACCCGCTCCGCCTGGGCCTTGGCCAGGGGGGCCTTGACGCCGGCGAGCTGGAGCATGCCGGCGATGTGCTTCAGGTACGCGGCCCGTTGGTCCCGGGTGACCTGGTCGTCCCGGAAGTAGAACTCCCGCTCGGGCAGGCCCAGGCCGCCCTGGTAGACGACGGGGATGTGCTCCCGGCTGGATTTCTCGTCCTGGGCGACGCCGAAGGCGAAGCCGCCGCCGAGGCCCTGGGCGTGGAGCCGCCCCAGCACCTCGGCCAGGCGGCGGGGACCGTCCACGGTCTGCACCGCGGCCAGGACGGGGCGGAGGGGGGCCAGGCCGGCCTTCTCGATGGCGGCCTCGTCCATGCCGCTGCGGTAGAAGTCGCCGATGCGCCGCGCGGGGGTGCCGGGGGCGGCGTCCAGGTCCTTGGCGGCCGTCTCCAGGATGTCCTTGAGGATGGCCCGGTTCCGGTCGTCGATCTCCAGGTTGACGCCGCAGGAGGTGCGGTCCGCGGGGATCACGGCCTTGTCGAAGGCGCCATTGGCGTAGCGGTAGAAGTCCGTCCAGGGCTTCACGGAGCGGTCCATGAGCGAGGCGTCGACACCCGGCGTCGCCGCTCCCGCGGGGGCCAGGGCCAGGATCAGGGCCGGTACGGTCAGGAGGGATCGGCGCATGGGCTCTCCGGATGAAAAGATCTTTCCGGGCATTCTACCCCAACCCTCGCATGGAGAGGGTGTGACCTCGGTCCCTTCCCGCCTCAGAGCTGGAGCTTGTCCAGCTGGTCCGGGCGGTCCCGCCAGTCCTCCTCCACCTTGATGTGGAGGGAGAGCCTCACGGGGCGCTGCAGGAGCTTCTTCAGCTCGCGCTGGGCGCTGGTGCGGATGTCGCTGATCATGGCGCCCTGGCTGCCCAGGAGGATCTTGCGGTGGCCGGCGCGCTCCACGAGGATCTCGGCCTCGATGCAGGTGCCGCCCTCGGGGCCTTCCTCGGGGTAGGCCTCGTCGCCGTCCTCGGACCAGCTCCGGATGACGACGGCCACCCCGTGGGGGACCTCCTCCCGGGTCTTGCGCAGGACCTTCTCCCGGATGAACTCCGCCGCCATGCCGCGTTCGGTCTGGTCGGTGAAGGTCTCGTCCTCGAAGGCCCAGTCCCCGGCCGGGGCGTCCCGCTCCAGGATGGACCAGAGGGGATCCAGGTTCTGGCCCAGCTTGGCGCCCACGGGGACGATCTCCCGGAAGGCCAGCAGGTCCTTGTAGCCCGCGATCTTCTCCAGGAGCCGGCCCTTGGAGACCAGGTCCAGCTTGTTGAGGACGAGGTACACGGGCTGCCTCGCCTCCTTCAGGCGCTTGGCCAGCTCGCGCTCGCCGGTGCCCAGGAAGCCGTCCGCGTCCACCACCCACAGGAGGAGGTCGGCCTCCTGCAGGGCGATGTCCACGTGGTGCAGCATGCGCTGGTTGAGGGCGTGCCGGGCCTGGTGCACGCCCGGGGTGTCCAGGAAGGCCAGCTGCACGGGGCCCCGGTTCACGACGCCGGTGATGCGGCCCCGGGTCGTCTGGGGGGTCTGGCTGACGGCGGCCAGCTTCTCCCCCACCAGGGTATTGAGCAGGGTGGACTTGCCCGAGTTGGGCAGGCCCACCAGGGCCACGGTGGCGTAGCGGCGGGCCTCAGCCACGATGGATGCCGCGCTTGGCGGCGCGGATGAAGTCGAGCAGTTCCTTGACTTCGGCGATGGAGCCCAGCTCGGCCTCGACCTTGCCCATGGCCTCCTCGCGCAGGAGCCCGGAATGGAACAGGATGCGGTGGGCCTTGACGAGGCCGTCCACGGTGGCCTCGGGGAAGCCCTTGCGGCGCAGGCCGATGACGTTGACGCCGTAGCTCTTGGTGTCCCGGGCGCCCACGGTCTTCATGAAGGGCAGCACGTCCATGGTTGCCACGGTGAAGCCGCCCATGAAGGCGTGGTTGCCCACGCGGCAGAACTGGTGGACGGCGGAGAAGGCGCCGACGTTGCAGCCGTTGCCCACTTCCACATGCCCTGCCAGGGTCGCGCTGTTGGCGAAGATGTTGTTGTTCCCGACGTGGCAGTCGTGGGCCACGTGGGAGCCGGTCATGATGAAGTTGTCGTTGCCGACGGTGGTGAGGCCGCCGCCGCCCTCGGTGCCCCGGTGGAGGGTGCAGCCCTCGCGGAACACGTTGCGGTCGCCGATGACGAGGCGGGTGGGGGCGCCCTTGAACTTCAGGTCCTGGGGGCCCATGCCGATGGTGCAGTGGGGATAGACGTCGTTGTCCTCGCCCAGCTCGGTGTGGGGGCCGATGACGACGTGGCTGCGCAGGAGGGTGCGGGCCCCGATGCGGGCATTGCCCTCGATGACGCAGAAGGGGCCCACCACCACGCCGTCGGCGAGGACGGCGTCGGGGCTCACGACGGAGGAGGGATGGATCTGGGCGGTCATTTGGCCTCGCTCTGGGGGGCGTCCACCAGCATGGACATGAATTCGGCTTCGGCGACCTTCTGGCCGTCCACGAAGGCCTCGCCCCTCAGCTTGGCGACCTTGCCCTTGAGGGTGAGGACCTTGACCTCCATGATCATCTGGTCGCCGGGGACGACGGGCTTGCGGAACTTCACGTTATCGATGGCCATGAAGTAGATGAGCTTGTCGTGGCGGTTGGGGATCGTGCTCAGGATGAGGCAGCCGCCGGTCTGGGCCATGGCCTCCACGATCAGGACGCCGGGGAAGACGGGGTTCTTGGGGAAGTGCCCCAGGAAGATCTGCTCGCCGATGGTGATGTTCTTGACGCCGCGGATCCACTGGCCGGGTTCGTAGTCGAGGACCCGGTCCACCAGGAGGATGGGGTAGCGGTGGGGCAGCAGGTCCTGGATTGCGAGGACGTCGAAGGTCCTGGGCGTGCGTTCCGGTGTTTCGGGCATGGTCACTCCAATCCCCCATTCTGCCACAGGGGGGCCCCTAATGGCACGGGACGGTCCGCTCGAAGACCCTGGCCCCGATGAAGATGTCCAGCAGATCGGGGTCCAGGTGCCCCCCCTTCGCGTCCTGGCGGAGGATGTCCAGGCTCCGTTCCAGGGGGACGGCCGCCTTGTAGGGGCGGTCCTGGGCCGTGAGGGCGTCGAAGATATCCGTGATGGCCATGGCCCGGCTCTGGGGCAGGATGGCCTCCCCGGCCAGGCCCCTGGGGTAGCCCTGGCCGTTGATGCGCTCGTGGTGGCCGTAGGCGATGTCGGGCACCCGGGCCAGGTCGGGGGTCCAGGGGATCTTGGACAGGAACTGGAAGGTGTGGGTCACGTGGCTTTCGATCTGGAGCCGCTCCTCGTCGGAGAGGCTCCCCCGGCGGATGCTGAGGCAGGCCAGGTCGCCGGACTCCAGGAGGGGGGCCCGCCCCCCGCCCGGGGCGGCGAAGGTGAGGGCTTCAAGGCGGCCCAGGCCGTCCTCCAGCTCCTGGGTCAGGACCGTGGGCTCGTTGGTGCGCCGCAGGAAATCCATGAGGGACGCGGTTTCCACCTCCTGGCGGGCGAGGATGGCCTCCCAGCGGGCCGGGTCGAAGGGCCGGCCCGCGGCCCAGTCCTCCCGCAGGGCCTCCAGGGTGGCCTCCTCCTGGCGCTGGCGCAGGCGCTGGAGCAGGAGGGCCAGGCGGTCCTCCTCCAGCTTCTTGGATTTGACGAGCACCTTCTCCCGCACGCCCACCTTGCCGAAGTCGTGGAGGAGGCTCGCGTAGCGGATCTCCCGCAGCTGGGCCTCCCCGAAGCGGAGGCCGCCGTAGGGGCCGGTGGAGGTGCGGTTCACGGCCTCGGCCAGGCCCACGGTGAGCTCCGCCACCCGGCCCGAGTGGCCCCGGGTCACGGGGTCCCGCTGCTCGATGGCCTTCACGGAGGCGTCCACGAAGGATTCGAAGAGGTGCTCGATGTCCCGGCGCAGGTGGGCGTTCTTGACGGCGACGCCGGCCTGGGCCGCGAGGCTCTGGGCCAGGTGCGCGTCCGCCGTGCGGAAGGGCACGGGCGCCCCGCCCTCCTCCTCCACCCGGTTGATGAACTGCAGGACCCCCAGGATCTCCCCGCGGGTGTCCTGGATGGGCACCACGAGCATGGAGCGGGAGGTGTAGCCCGCGAGGCGGTCGAAACTGTCGTCGAAGCGGTAGGGGGCGTCCCCGGGGATGGCGTACACGTCGGGGAGGTTGAGGGTCTCCCCCGTCCCGGCCACGAAGCCGGCCATGAAGGTGGGGGCGATGGCCTTGGTGGCCCGGGTGAAGGGGAGGTCCACGCGCTCGTTCTGGGTGTGGGCGAAGAGGAGGCGGTCCCCGCCCTCCTTCAGGTAGATGGACCCGCCCTCGGCCCGCAGGAGGCTCCGGCCGTGGGTGAGGACCAGGTCCAGGAGCCGGTCCAGGTCCTGTTCCGAGGCCAGGGCCTTGCCCACCTCGTTCAGGCGTTCCATGTTCCGCTTGTCCTCCAGGATGTCCTGGCGGAGGCGGGCGTTGCGGATGGCGACGCCGGCCTGGGCGGCCAAGCTAGGCGCCAGCCGTTCGTCCCAGGTCCGGAAGGGGACCGGCTCGCCCCCCTCCAGGCGGTTGATGAACTGGAGGACCCCCAGGATCTCCCCCTGGGGGTCCTTGATGGGGACCACGAGCATGGACCGGCAGCGGTACCCGGTGCGGTCGTCGAAGCCCGTGTGGAAGCGGTAGGGGGCCTCCGGGGGGATGGCGTAGGCGTCGGGGATGTTGAGGATCCTCCCCGTGAGGGCGGCGTAGCCGGCCACGGACTCCCCGGAGACGGGCACCTGGAACCGCGCGTAGGGCACCCGGACCCGGGCGTTCTGGGCGTGGACGAACTCCAGCTCCTCGCCCTGGGCCAGGTAGATGGAACCCGCCTCGGCTTCCACCAGGCCCCGGCCCAGGGTGAGGATCCGGTCCAGGAGGGCGTCCAGGTCCTGCTCGGAGGCCAGAGCCCGGCCCACCTCCTGCAGCCGGTCCATGTCGGCCAGGTCCAGGCTGCGCTCGTGACCAGCCCGGATCAGGGCCAAAGCGCCTTCCAGGCCGGGCCATTCGGCGCATCCGGCGAGGCGCCCGCGGCCGTGCACGCCCAGCACCACGTCCGCCTCGGGACCGGCGGTCCATTCCACCACCCTGGAAAGGTCCTGCCCCAGGGAGGCCTCGAGGCTGCTACGGTGCATGTTGGGAATCGCGACCGTGAGACGCACCATGCAATCACCATCGAAGGGAAGAGGACAGGGGGAATTCTACCGGAAGCCGCAGGGCGCCACGGAGAAAACGCCCTGCACCGTTGAACGCCTCGCCTGGGGCGGCAAGGGCGTGGCCCGGGCCGGGGACGGGCGCCTCATCCTCCTTTCCGCGCCCCTGGCCCTCTTCCCCGGCGAGATCGTGGAAGCGGAGATCCGCTGGAAGCCCCGTCACGGGGAGGGCGACGTCCGCGGCTGGATCCGCCCGGACCCGCGCCGGGAGCCCGCGGGCTGCCCCGTGGCGCGCACCTGCGGCGGCTGCGACCTGTGGGAGGCGGGCAGCTGCGCTCCTGGCCTGAAGCAGGCCATGGTGGCCGACCTCTTCGCGCGTCAGTTGCCGGGGGCCCCGGCCTGGGCCTGGCTGGAGGCGCCCGCCAACGCGCGCCGGCACCGGATCCAGCTCCACTGGACCGGCCGGGACCTGGGTTTCCACCGCCGGGGCACCAACGCCCTGGTGCCCGTGAGCGCCTGCCCCGCGGCCGTCCCCGTCCTCTCCGCCGCCATCCCCCGCCTCCAGGAAGCCCTCGAGGCCCGCATCCTGCCCAGCCGTCCCCAGCGCTGGGAACTGGTCACGGGCACCCCCGCCGGCGAGGTCTACGCCCAGGACGAGCAGGGCAAGGCCTGGCACCTGGAACCCGACGGATGGCATCCCTACGCCGGGGGCGTCGCCCACCGCCTGGGGCAGGCCCGCCTCTCCCACCGCCCCGGAGGCTTCTTCCAGGTGTGTCCCGACTGGGCCTGGGAGGCCTTCGGACGCATCCTGGCCGGCTGGGACCTGCCCCCCGGGACCCTGTACGACCTCTACGGGGGCGTGGGGTTCTTCACGGCCCTGATGGGCGGCCGCGTCCAGCGGGCCGTGCTGGTGGAATCAGACGCCCCGGCCGTGGCGTGGGCCCAGCGCAACCTGGAGGGCACGGACGCCGAATGCGTGGCCGCCGACGCCGGCGAGTGGATGCAGGAGGGCCTGGGCCTGCCCGGGGACCTCATCCTCCTGGACCCGCCCCGGGCGGGCCTGGCGCCCGAGATGTGCGCCAAGCTCCAGGACGTGGGGGCCGAGGACCTGGTGCTCGTGGGGTGCGACGGGGCGGCCTTCTGCCGGGACCTGAAGCGCCTGGAGCCCGCGTGGCGCCTGGAGGCCCTGGCCGCGGCCGATCTCTTCCCCAACACCGTCCACGTGGAGTGCGTGGCCTGGCTCAGGAAGGCCTGAAGCGCCTCAGACGGCGGCCTTGCCGTCCCTGAAGGCAACGATCGCGAGGGTGCGCAAAGGGGCCTCCGGGGGGGTGGGACGATTGTGGGATCGATGACGTGATCTGTCACCTATTTCCCAGGGACCGCGCCGGAAGCCTCCCAGGCCAGCAACAGCCGCTTCCGCTCGAGCCCCCCGGCGAAACCGGTGAGGGCACCGTCCGATCCCAGGAGGCGGTGGCAGGGGATGATGATGGAGATGGGGTTGGCGCCGTTGGCGGCGCCCACGGCCCGGGCCAGGGCCGGGCCGCCCAGGGCCGCGGCCAGGGAGGCGTAGGTGGCGGTGGCCCCGTAGGGGATGGCCTGGAGAGCCTCCCACACGCGGCGCTGGAAGGGGGTGCCCCGGGGGGCCAGGGGCAGATCGAAGGCGCGGCGGCGGCCCGTGAACCAGGCCTCCAGTTGCCGGGCCGCGGGGTCCAGGAGGGCCGGGTCCCGGCCCAGGTCCGGTTCCGCCAGGATCCCCGCCAGGAGCCGCGTCCGCGGTTCGTGGTCCGCGAAACCCAGGTAGCGGATGGCGCCCTGCCGGTCGCAGGCCAGGGCCAGGGGCCCCAGGGGACTCTCCACCAGGCGCAGGCTCACGCCGGCACGCCCTTGAGGCTCGCCCACAGGTGGAAGGTGGCGAGGCTGCGGTGGGGGGCGTAGGGGGCCATCAGTTCCGCCGTCTCCCCCGGCCCCGGGCGGTGGTCCAGGGCGTGGTGGCGCTGGAGGGCGGCCGTGAGCCCCGCGTCGCCCAGGGGAACGCAGTCCTCGAAGCCGCAGCCCCGCATCAGCACGTAGTGGGCCGTCCAGGGACCCACGCCCCGCAGGGCCAGGAGCCTCGCCTCGGCGCCCGCGGCGGTGCCCTCGGGGAGCCGTTCCAGGGGGAGGCGGCCCGCGGCGGTCTCCCCCGCGGCCAGCACCAGGTACGAGGCCTTGCCGCGGGAGAACTGCAGCGGCGCCAGTTCCCCGGGATCCCGGGCCGCCACGGCGCCCGGCCCGGGATGGGCGGTGAGGCCCAGGGGGGCGGGGCCGCCCACGCGCTCCGTGAGGCGGCGCCGCAGGGTGTAGGCGAAGGCCAGGTTCACCTGCTGGCCCAGGATGGCCCACACCAGGCACTCCCACACGTCCGGGGTGAGGGGGATGCGCAGGCCGGACCGGGGCGCCACCAGGTCCCGGAAGGCGGGATGGGCGCCCAGGAAGGTCTCGAAGGGGCCCGGATCCGCCGCCAGGCCCAGCATGCGCACGGCGCGCCGGTGCGCCAGGCCCATGCGGGCGGGGTCCGCCTCCCCCGGGGCGTGCAGGCGCACCTTCACCTTGGCATCCCCGAACCGCAGTTCCAGGGTGGCGTCCACCCCGTCCAGGCGCAGGGCCTTGAGGAGGGTGCCCCCCTCCACCCGTTCGGAGAAGCTCAGGGGATCCCGGCCGTGGTAGGCCAGCACATCCTCCACCCGGTAGCCGGAGGGCAGGTCCAGGGTGAAGGCCGCCCCGCCCTGCCCCAGGTCCTGGTACCGGGCCGGGGTCATGCCCGTGCGGCGGTGGAAGGCCGCGCGGAAGGCCTGGGGGCTGAAGAAGCCCACGCTCTCGCCCACCCGTTCCGGGGGGCCGAAGGCGCCCAGGAGGCTGCGCTTGGCCGCCTCGACGCGGGCCTCCTCCAGGAAGGCCGCGGGGGTGCGGTGGGCCAGGCCCAGGAACGCCGCCTCCAGGGCGGCGGGTGCCACCCCGGCCGCGGCGGCCAGGGCCTCCGGGGTGCGGTACTCCCCGGGGTTGCGCCGGACCGAGGCCATCAGGCCTTCCAGGGCCTGCCAGTGGGGGATTTCCCGGGGTTCCGCCCTGTTCCGCTGACGCATGCCCCCAAGTCTAAATAGAATGGAGGCATGGCCCATTCAAATCCTTTCCGCATCTCCATCATCGATTACCTGAACGCCGCGCCCCTTAATTACGGATTCAAGCACGGCCTGGGCTACGAGCACTTCCACCTCAAGTTCCAGGTGCCTTCCCTCTGCGCCAATCAGCTCCGGGCGGGCGAAGTCGATGCAGGACTCATCAGTTCCATTGAATACCTGCGCATCCCCCATTTGAAGATCGTTCCCGGCCTCTGCATCGCCTCCCCCAAGCGGGTGCGTTCCGTGATCATCCTTTCCAAGGTGCCCCCCGAGCAGATCCGCACCCTGGCCCTGGACACCTCCAGCCGCACCTCGGTGGTGCTGGCCCAGGTGCTGCTGCGGGAGCGCTACGGAGTGGCCCCCGAGGCCGTGGACATGGCCCCCGACCAGGGCGCCATGCTGGAGCGCTGCGACGCGGCCCTCCTCATCGGCGACGTGGCCATGCGCACCCGGCGCGAGGGGCTCATCGTCCTGGACCTGGCGGAGGAGTGGCACGCCTGGACGGGCCTGCCCTTCGTCTTCGCCCTGTGGCTGGTGCGGGAGGACGCCCCCGCCCTGGAGGTCCCCGGCGGCGTCGGTCCCTTCTTCCACCGGAGCCTCGAGATGGGCCGCGAGAACCTGCCCGCCATCGTGGACGAAGCCTGGCGGACCATCGGGTGGACCAAGCCCGAACTGCGGGAGTACCTCACGGAGAACATCTCGTACCACCTGGGGGACCGGGAGCGGGAAAGCCTGGCCCTCTTCTATGAGAAGGCCGTGCACCTGGGCTTCGCCCCCGAGGCGAAGCCCCTGGCCTTCCTGTGATCCAAACCCCGCGATTTGATGGATAATCGGGCAACGCATCCGATCCCCCCCCCCGGAGTAACCCATGGAAAACTTCGACACCCTGTTCCGCGCCCACCTGCGGGAGCGCATGGCCTGGCTCGAGAAGGCCCTGGCGGCCAACGGCTTCGACGCCCTGGTCGTTTCGGCGGGACAGCCCTTCACCTACTTCGCGGATGACCAGGACGCGCCCTTCAACACCGTCCCCCACTTCCGCCACTACTGCCCCGTCAAGGGCCCCCACCATGTCCTGGTCCTGAAGCCCGGCCGGAAGCCCACCCTGGTGCGCTACGCCCCCGAGGACTTCTGGTACGAGCAGCTGCCCCTGGGCTCCCCCTTCTGGGCCGACAGCTTCGACATCGTCGAGGCCCCGAGCCTGGACGCCGTGTGGGAGAACGTGGGCCAGCTGAAGCGCACCGCCTACATCGGCAACGAGACCGAGCGCGCCGCCGCCGCCGGCCTGGACCTGAACCCGGCCGGCCTCACCGCCTACCTGGACTGGGGGCGCAGCATCAAGACCCCCTACGAGATCCGCTGCATGGAGGAGGCCACCATCCTGGGCGCCCGGGGCCACGCCGCGGGCCGCAAGGCCTTCCAGGCCGGCGCCTCGGAGTTGGAGATCCACTACGCCTTCATGCAGGCCGTGGGCTGCCTGGAGTTCGAGCTGGCCTTCAGCAGCATCGTGGCCCTCGACGACAAGGGCGCCACCCTCCACTACGAGAACAAGCGGAGCTTCCGGGGCGGCAAGGTGCTCCTGCTGGACTGCGGCGCCCGCACCCTGGGCTACGCCTCCGACATCACCCGCACCACCGCGGCCCCCGACTGCGACCCCCGCTTCAAGGCCCTGCTGGAGGGCATGGAGCGCAACCAGCTCGAGCTCTGCGCCGAGGTGAAGGACGGCGTGCCCTTCGGGGACCTGCACCACCTGAGCCACCTGAAGCTGGCCGCCCTCCTGAAGGAGAACGGCCTGCTTGACGCCGAGCCCGAGGAGGCCGTGAAGCTGGGCCTGACCCGCCCCTTCTACCCCCACGGCCTGGGCCACCACCTGGGCATCCAGGTGCACGACGTGGCCGGCAAGCTCTCCGGCCCCGACGGCGCCGTCGCCCCGCCCCCCGCCGAGCACCCCTACCTGCGCACCACCCGCACCCTGGAAGTGGGCCACGTGGTCACCATCGAGCCCGGCCTCTACTTCATCCCCATGCTCCTGCGCCCCTTCCGAACCAACGAGCACGCGGGCCGGTACAACTGGAAGCTCATCGACGAGCTGACCCCCTGCGGTGGCATCCGCATCGAGGACAACGTCCTCGTCACCCCCGCCGGCCCCCGCAACCTCACCCGGGAGCACCTGGCCAACTGAGGCCCGGCACCCAACCATTGAAAAGACGCCCCTTCGGGGGCGTCCTTTTATTGCGCGGGGAATCCTCCGGATGCCAGACTGGGGCCAGACCATCCTCCGACCCCGCCCATGGACCGCTCCCGACCCGATCCCGAGCCCAGCCCCCTGACCCAGCGCCGCCTCCAGGCCCTGGTGGAGCATTCCTGGGACATCCTCTCCATCATGGACGGCCAGGGGCGCATGCTCTACAACAGCCCCGCCTGCGAGCGCATCCACGGGTTCCGCCGGGACGAACTGGAGGGCCGCGTCACCACGGAGCTGATCCACCCCCAGGACCGGGTCCGGGTGGCCCGGGCCATGGCCGAGATCCTGGAGGACCCCTCCCGGGTGGCCCTGGTGGAGTACCGCTACGCCCGCAAGGACGGCGGCTGGGTGTGGATGGAGGCGGTGGGGGTGAACCTGCTGGACGATCCCGAGGTCCGGGGCATCGTCGTGAACAGCCGGGATATCACCGGGCAGCACCGGGCTGAGGAGGCCCTCCGGGAGGAGAAGGAGCGCCTCCTGCGCATCTACCAGGCCAGCCACGACGCCATCTACGTGGTGGACACGGCCACCATGCGCTACCTGGACGTGAACGAGGCCTTCGAGCGCATCACGGGCTTCACCCGCGCGGAGGCCCTGGGTCGCACCTCCGAGGAGTTCGGCCTGCGGGCCGACCCCGTGGACCGGGATGCCGCGTACCAGGAGTTCCGGGACACGGGCAGGGTCGTGAACCGGCTCGTGCGCCTGCAGAACCGGTCCGGCAGGACCCTGTGGGCGGAGGTGAACGCCGGCGCCATCGAACTGGACGGCAAGGCCTGCATGGTGTGCACGGCCCGGGATGTGACGGAGCGGATCCTGGCCCAGAGCGCCCTCCAGAAGGCCCACGCGGCCATCGAGCAGAGCCCGGCCGCCATCCTCATCACGGACCGGGACGGGATCATCGAATACGCCAACGAGGCCTTCAGCCGCATGTGCGGATGGTCCCGGGAGGAGCTGCTGGGCCGGAACCCGCGGATCCTCAAGTCCGGCGAGCAGGACCAGGCCTTCTACGCCGGTCTCTGGAACACCGTCCTGGACGGCAGGACCTGGAAGGGGCGCATGCACAACCGGCGCCGGGACGGGAGCCTCTTCTGGGAGGAGGCCACCATTTCCCCCCTGCGGGACGACTCCGGGCAGATCACCCACCTGGTGGCCAACATCCTGGATATCACCGAGGCCCTGGAGGCCGCCGCCTCCCGGGAGAGGCTGGAGGCCCACCTGGCCCGCACCCAGCGCCTGGAAAGCCTGGGGAGCCTCGCCGGCGGCGTCGCCCACGACATCAACAACGTCCTCGGCGCCATCATGGCCCTGGCCAGCCTCCACCAGGACGAGGTGCCCGAGGGCTCCCGCCTGCGCAGGGACCTGGACGCCATCGTGAAGGCCTGCGAGCGCGGCGGCTCCACGGTGAAGGGCCTGCTGGCCTTCGCCCGGGAGGGGCTGTCGGAGCAGGTGGACGTGGACCTGAACGCCCTCGTGCAGGAGCAGGTGGTCCTGCTGGCCCGCACCACCCACCAGCAGGTGCGCCTCGAAACGGACCTGGAGCCGGGGCTTCCCCCCGTGAAGGGGGATCCCTCGGCCCTCAGCCACCTGCTCATGAACCTCTGCGTGAACGCCCTGGACGCCATGCCCGGGGGCGGGACCCTCGCCCTTTCCACCCGCCGGGAGCCCGGGGACCGCATCCGGGTGGACGTGGCGGACACCGGCGAGGGCATGACCCCGGAGGTGCTGGACCGGGCCATGGAGCCCTTCTTCACCACCAAGCCCCAGGGCAAGGGCACCGGGCTGGGGCTCCCCATGGCCTACGGCACGGCCAAGGCCCACGGGGGCCGCATCGACATCGCCAGCGGGCCCGGGCGGGGCACCCGCGTTTCCGTCTTCCTCCCGGCCCGGACCGCGGCCGTGGCCGAACCCGCCGCCCCCGAACCCGGAGCCGGGCCGGGACGCCCCCTGGACATGCTCGTGGTGGACGACGACGACCTGGTGCGCCACGGGCTGGAACAGCTGCTGGAATCCCTGGGGCACCGGCCCGTGGCCGCGGCCTCGGGACCGGAGGCCCTGGCCATCCTGGAGGCCGGGGCGGTCCTGGACGGGGTCATCCTCGACCTGAACATGCCCGGCATGAACGGATCCGTCACCCTGGCGCGCCTGCGGACCCTGCGGCCCTCCATCCCCGTCATCATCGCCACCGGGCGCATCGACCAGCACGCCCTGGAGCTGGCCTCGGCCGTGGAGGGGGTCTCCCTCCTCCCCAAGCCCTTCCGGCGCGAGGTCCTCGCCCGGCACCTGGCGGCGGCCATCCGCTAGTTGACGGCGGCCCACGCGGGGGAGGTGCCGACGCTGTTGGCGCCGTACTTGATCCACATGAAGCCGTTGATGCCCCAGCCGGCGCCCCAGCTGTTCTTGAGGAGCCATGCGCCCCGGGCGTCGTCCCAGCCCACCAGGACGATGGCGTGATTGGGCTCCTGCTTGCCGGCGGATCCGTTGAAGACCCCGCCCGTGTATGCCTGGAACTGGGTGTCCGCGTAGACCCCGGCGGAGACCCCGCCCCACCGGACGATGGCGGCCTTGATGTCCCGCACGGGGGGGATGCCGTAGCCGTCGCCCACGTAGCCCCAGGCGCTCACGGGGGTGGCGGGGGCCTTGGGATCGAACTGGCAGGCCACGCGCTTGGCCACGTAGGGGAAGGCGGTGGCGGGCACGGCGCCCGGGTAGTGGCCCTCGCCCTGGGACGCCTTGGAGGGCATGAGCATATCGAAGCTGAACCACCCGCCCTGGCAGCCGTAACCGTCCGGGTTGCAGCTGAGCACCATCTGCTCGGAGAGGGGACCGGCCTCGCCGCTGGTGATGATGGAGCCGTCGGCGGCCTCGCGCCCCTGGGGGGCCCCGTGGGACTTGAGGCGGGCGCCCTCCACGGTGGCGATGGTGGAGAAGGCCCAGCAGCTGCCGCAGTCGCCCTGGTCCCGGGGGCCGCTGAACCAGCCGATGAAGGTCTCCGGCAGGGGCGTCTGGCCCAGTTCGGGCATGGCGTCGTTGGCGCAGCCGCCCATGAGGTGGGTGGCGTAGTCCCACTGGCGCAGGTCCGGACGGAGGCCGCAGAGGCGCTCCAGGGGGTACTGCATGGCGGGGTTGACCCCCACCCGGTAGGTGGCGCCGACGGCCCTGGCCTCGTCCCGGAGCTGGCGGACCTGCTCCACGAGCGCGGCGTCGAAGGGCTGGGGTCCCGGGTTCTGGGCGAAGACCGGGGCGGCGAGGAGGATGGCTAGGAAGAGGGGAGACTTGTTCATCTCTGACTCCGCAGGTGTTCCGGGAAAGAGCCCGGTCTCAGTTGTCGGCCCAGGCGGCGTAGGTGCCCACGTTGTTGGCGCCGTAGGTGATCCACATGAAGCCGTTCACGCCCCAGCCGGGACCCCAGGAGTTCTTGAGGAGCCAGGCGCCCTTGGCGTCGTCCCAGCCCACGAGCTGGATGGCGTGGTTGACCTGGCCCCGGCCCGTGGAGGTGAACACCCCGCCCGCGTACGCCTGGAAGGAGCGGTCGGCGTATACGCAGGCGGCCACGGACCCGTGCCGGTAGATGGCGCTCTTGATGGCCTCGGTGGTGGACCCGTCCCCGGAGCCCAGGTAGCCCCAGCGGGAGACGGGGGTGGCCGAGGCCTTGGCCTCGAAGGCGCAGGCGGTGCGGCGGGTCACGTAGGGGAAGGCGGCGGCGGGGACGATGCCGGCGTAGTAGCCTTCGCCCCTGGCCTGGTTGGCGGGGACGAACATGTCGAAGGCGAACCACCCGCCTCCGCAGCCGTAGCCCCAGGGATTGCAGCTGAGCACCTGCTGGGTGCTGAGGGTGACGTGGGTGCCGCTGACCTGGATGCCGCCGTCGGCCTCGACCTTCACCCGGGGCGCGCCCGAGCTCTTCAGCACGGCGCTCTCGATGGTGGCGGTGGTGGCGAAGGCCCAGCAGCTTCCGCAGTCGCCCTGGTGGCGGGCCGGGCTGGCCCACCCCAGGAACGACGGGGGCAGCTCGGCCCCGTCCAGCTCCACCTCGTCGTTGAGGTACCCGCCCTGGGCCCGGGCCTTGTAGTCGGCGGGACGGAATTCGGGGCGCGTGCCGCAGAGGCTGGAGAGGTCGTACTCCATGGCCGGGTTGGCGGCCACCTGGAAGGTCCCCCCCTGGCGCGCCACCGCGGCCTTCAGGTCCTGGACCTCCGCCACGAGCCGGGCGTCGAAGCCCTGGACCCCCTGGGACGCGGCGGGGGAAGAGGCCGCGAGGGCGGCGACGAGGGCGGAAAGGAGGAAGGACCGGGTCATGGCGGCTCCGAGGCACGGGACGTGGACAGGGCTCCCGCCGGGATGCCGGGGGAATCGCAGGGGCCGCCGGCCCGGTCCCGTTAAGCGGCCGAGCGTTCCCGGAAGCCCCCGGGCGCGAGCTGGACAGAGCCGGGTTCCCGATTGACGACCGGACTGGCCTCGCAACCTCAGCATCGGGTGCCCGCCACCGATCCGCAAGACTGCCAAGGGCTTACGTGACGCCGGTCAACATGTTGAGACACCTTCTCTTTGGGCTTCCTGGTCGGTCCGGCGCCCGTTTTGAGGCTACGCTGGAGTATTCCCCGGAGCCCCCATGCGGATAGTCCTCCTGGCCCTGGCCTGCGCGTTCCAGCCCCTCTGGGGCGGGGGTGGCCTGACCGTGGAACGGATCTTCCACCCGACCGAGGCCGAGACCTTCGTGGAGACCCGGACCAGCACCCCCTTGTGGAGGCCGGACGGGACGCTCCTCCTGGAGCGCCGGGACAAGGGCGGCTTCAAGGTCCTGGACCGCAGGGAAGGCGCCGGGACGGCCCCCGTGCTGACCCGCTCGCGCCTGCAGGAACAGCTCGCGGCCGCGGGGATCGCCCCCGCGGACATCCAGGCCGGGCTCTCGGCGCCCTTCACCTGGAACGGGGCCCGGACCGCCTTCCTCGTGCAGGCCGGCGCCGCCCTCGTCCTGGCCGACGCCGGGGGCGCCCCCGCGCGCCGCCTGGCGGAGGGGGACAGCCCCGCCTTCAGCCCCGACGGGGCCTGGGTGGCCTACCTGGAGGGCAACGATGTGCGCGCCCTGGAACTGGCCACGGGCCGCGTCGTCAAGGTGACCACCGGGGGCGGCCCCACCCGGCTCAACGGCAGGCTGGACTGGGTCTACCAGGAGGAGGTCTTCAACGAGCGGGGCGTGTGGCGGGGCTTCTGGTGGTCCCCCGATTCCCGGCGCATCGCCTTCCTGAGCCTGGACGAGTCCCCCGTGCCCGTCTTCACCCTGGCCGACGACCGCACCCAGCCCCAGAAGCTCACGCGCCTGGCCTACCCCAAGGCCGGGGACCCCGTCCCCCTGCCCCGCCTGGGCGTGGCGGACCTGGAGGGCCGGGTGGACTGGGTGGAGGACCCCTACCCCGGCCAGGAGGTCTTCGTGCCCCGGGTGGGCTGGGACCCCAAGGGGCGCCTCCTGGCCCACTGGACGGACCGGACCCAGACCTGGCTGGAGTGCCGGGTCCACGAGGGGGCCGGCCCCGGCCGGGTCCTGGTGCGGGAAGCCCAGCCCCGGGGCTGGGTGGAGCACCTGCCCCTGCCCCGGTTCCTGAAGGACGGGCGGTTCCTGTGGCTCTCCTCCCGCACCGGGAACAGCCACCTCTATCTCTGCGACGGCAGGACCCAGGTGCCCGTGACCTCGGGGCCCTGGGACGTGAAGCGCCTCCTGGGCGTGGACGAGAAGGGGGGCCTCGCGTGGTTCGAGGGCACCCGCCGGAGCCCCGTGGGCGTGGACGCCTACCGGGTGCCCCTCGCGGGCGGCGCCCCCGAGCTCCTCACCCCC
>DATGXY010000263.1:0-9841 GCA_035298525.1 Holophaga sp. | reverse complement strand
GGGGGTGCAGGAGGCCACCAGCGTCATCAAGGTGCCCAAGGGCTACGTCCTCCGCGAGCCCCTCCGCGTGAGCCACTCCAACCGCTGGGGCTCCGTGCTCCTGCGGGCCACCCAGGACCCCGGCTCGGGCGACCTCCGGGTGGACATGCGGCGCTCCACCATCGGGTTCCTGGAGCCCGTGGAATCGTACGCGGCCTTCAAGGACTTCCTCCAGTGGGCCCGCTCCGTCTCCTCCGTGGAGATCCTCCTGGAGCGCTCCGGGGACGCGAAGCCGTGAGACCGGGCCGGACGGCGCTCCTCCTCCTGGCGCTCTCCGCCTGGGCCGCCTGCGGGGCGCCGGATCCCGGCAAGCTCCCGGGCTGGGCCCAGGCCCCGGCCCGGGAGGGCCTGCAGGAGGCCCCTCCGGCCAACGCGGAAGCCTGGGTGCTCCTCTCCCGCCGGGAGGTGACGTACGCCGGCTCCGGCGCCATCCGGGTGCGGCACCAGCGCCTGGTGCGGGTGGTGGGCGGCAGGGGCCTCGATGAGGCCTACCTGCTCATCCCCGGCCTCCAGGACGGTTCCGCCCAGGTGCGGGAGCTGCGGGGCTGGAACCTGCGCCCCGACGGCGAACTGGTGAAGCTGGGCAGCGGGGACAGGGCCTCCATCGGAGGCACCGACGCCACCCGCTTCGATAACCGCCTCACGGCCGTGGCGCTCCTGCCCAGGGTCATGGAGGGCAGCCTCGTGGCCTTCGAATCCGAGGTGGAGTACCGCCTCGTTTCCGCCTCCCTGGCCGAGCTCGTGCTGGAGCGGCACCCGGTGCGGCGCTGGGAACTGCGGGCGGGGTCCCGGCCCGGCGTCTTCGGCGGGGATGGGGACGTGAAGATCCAGATCCGTACCACCCAGTTCTCCCCCTGGCTGGCTCCGGCCGCCCCGGGCAGCAGCGAACTGGTCCTGGACCGGGTGCCTGCCGCTCCCTTGACCGAGGTCGGCGCCCCCGGCCCGGAACGCTGTCTCCCCCGGGTGGACGTGCGGTTCCTGGACCCCCAGTGGCCCGGCTCCCGGATCCTGGACGCCTGGAGCGCCTTCGGGGGCTGGTACCACGGCCTCTTTTCGCCCCGCGCGGGGCCGGTGGCCTCCGGGGCGCCGGCCCCCGGGGCCGGCCTCCCGGGGCTCCGGGCCCTCTGGCGGTGGTTCGGAGAGGCCCTCGTGTACAAGCAGGTGTACATCACCCCCGACCGGGGCGATGTGCCGGAGACCGCCGCCGAGGTGGCCCGGAAGCGCTACGGGGACTGCAAGGATCTATCCTGCCTGTTCATCTCCCTGGCCCGGGGCTCAGGCTTCGAGGGCTTTCCCGTGCTTGCCCGGATCCAGGGCGGGCCCGTCACGGCCGAGGAGGCCCAAGGCCCCGCCCGGGACGTGTTCGACCACGCCCTCGTGGCCCTGCGCCTGGAACGGAGCCTGGGCCTGCCCGCGGAGGTGGAGACGGCCAAGGGGCGCTTCCTCCTGGTGGATCCCACGGCCCCCTGGACCGCCTTCGGCCAGCTGCCTGCCAGCCACCGGAACGCGCAGCTCCTCCTCTGCCTTCCCCAGGATGGCGTCTGGGCCGCCGTTCCCGCCCAGGCCATCCAGGAAGGGGAGATGCTGGTCCGCCTGAAGGGGACCGTCGACGCCGACGGCCAGCTCACCGCCACGGTGCGTCTGGAGGAGAAAGGCAACCAGTGGGGCCTCCGCACCACGGCCCGCGGCGCCAGTGCCGAGGCCTTCCGGGCCTACCTGGAGGCCGAGTGCCTGGACCAGGCCCTGAACGGGCGCCTGGAGGTGGTGGCCAAGGGGGATCCCCTGGACCTGGACCGGCCCTTTGGCGTGGATCTGAAGATCGTGAGCCCCCGGGCCCTGCGCAAGGTGGGGAGCGATTTCCTCCTGCTCCCGGGGATCGGGCTTCCGGCCATTCCGCGCCCCTTCACGGCGCCTGGGCGCAAGCGCCTCCTGCCCGTGCACGTGCGGGGCGGGGGACGCCTGAGGCTGGAAGCGTCCCTCCGCCTGCCCTGGGTCCTTCGCTCCCTGGAACCCCAGCGCACGGGGGAGACGCCCTTCAGGCGCCTGGCCTGGCTGGTCGCGACCCAGGCGTCGGAGGGGGGCTGCCTCCTGGATATCCACGTGGATCACCTGCGCCAGGATGCGGACTTCCCCCTCAGCCGCCTGGCCGAGGCGGCCGAGGCCTGGAAGGGGGACCGCGCCCTGGTGCGGGCCCTCCATGAGGACGCCCTCGCCCTGCGCCCCTGATTCAGAAAACCTTGTCGATTTCCGGCCCTGGGATCACAATGGAAGGATCCCATCCAATCGGAGGCCCTTCCCATGAAGCCCTTGGCCTGTCTTTGCCTCGTGCTGGCCGCCGCCCCGGCCCTGGTCGCGGGTTTCCCCCCCCGTCCCCAAGGAGGTGTGGGCCCTGCGCGATGACGGCGCCCTGGTGGCCCAGGGGGCCGTCATCGTGGAACGCAGGCTGGACTTCCAGCCCTTCCACTTCGACCAGACGATCCGCATCCGCATCCTGAGCAAGGCGGGCCAGGCCGCGGCCGAATTGCCCGACCTGCCCGAGAACCTCCTCTTCCTGGAAGGCCAGGTGACCTATCCGGATGGGCGGGTGCAGGCCATCCAGAAACGCCAGGACTTCCAGACGCGGACGGTCCTTTCCCCCCGGGACGGCACCCGCATGGAGGGCGTCCTCCTGCCCCCGGGCCTCACCGCCGACTGCGTCGTGGACCTGTACTGGCGGGAAGCCACGGCGCGGGGCAGGGCCAACCAGCTGAGGCTTCCCCTCAAGGATCACGGCAACCTGCCCGAGCGCTGCGGCATCTTCTGGTACACCTCCCTGGGCAGCGCCTTCCCCACGCGCACCGTCACCGTCGTCCGCAGCCGCGAGCTCTTCTGGCCCTTAACCATGCTGGGCGAGGGCTTCCCCATGCAGCGGGGATCCTCGAGCCAGGGCGACACCTTCACCTTCCAGGACCTGCCCGCGGCGCCCCAGTCCCCCTATTCGGCCGAGATGAACCGGCCCTGCCCCAAGGTGCTGGTGTACAGGCCCCTCCCCGGCGCCGAGCACCTGGACAAGGCCCCCCCGGAAGCCTACTGGCAGAAGGTGGCCGACATGCACCACCGGAACTGGTTCATGAACCTGGTGACCAAGTGGAGCGCCTACCTGCCCTTCTCGAAGGAGATCCGCAAGGACCTCGCCGGCGGCCCCCGGGAGAAGGCCCGTACCATCGCGGAGCGCCTCAACGCGCGGGTTAAGAACATCGACCAGCTCCTCTTCGACGAGAAGCCCCCGGCCGGGGCCAGCCAGCAGGTGGACAACGGCCTGGGGACGACGGACCTGGACTACGCGGCCCGCACCGGGTTCTCGGACAACAAGGGCATGACCCGGCTCCTCTTCCACCTCCTGCTGGAGGAGGGACTCCAGCCCCGGGTGGCCCTCGTGGCGGACCGGCGCGCCTGGACGGCGAGCCCGGAGACCCGCACCCCCTTCCAGTTCTCGGGGACCCTCCTGGTGGTGGACGAACCCGGGAAGGAGAGCCTCTGGATCGACCCCATCGACCGCCTCACGCCGCCCGGGATGGTCCCCAACATGTAAGAGGGCACCCAGGCCGTGGTGCTCTCCAGCACGGACTGGCGCGCGGAGTTCCGCCAGGTCCCCGCGTCGGGGGCCAAGGCCAACGCCCGCACCTTCACCTACGACATCGACGCCACGGGGGAGAGGGCGGTCGTGTCCCTGGCCCGGAAGACCACGGGCGTCGCGTCCGTCCTGGCGCGCCGGGACCTGGCCACCCGGAGCGCCGCGGACCGGGAGGCCTTCATGAAGGCCCGTATGGAGCGCCCGGGGTTCACCCTGTCCAGGGTGGAGGTGGCCAACGCCACCGAGGCGGCCGCGCCCCTCGTCGTCACCGCCAAGGGGACCCAGGCCCTGGAGCGCACCAGCGTCCTCACCCTGGACCCCTTCCCGGGCATGGACGCCGGCCTGTACCTTCCGGAGACCCTGCCCGAACAGCGCCTGGATCCCATCCTGATGCCCTACCTGGGCTCCCAGGAGGCCGTCAGCGTCATCCGCGTGCCCAAGGGCTACCGCCTGCCGGAGCCCGTCCTGGCGGGCTGCTCCAACCGCTGGGGCTCGGTGGTCCTGAAGGCTTCCCAGGACCCGGCCTCGGGGGATGTGCGGGTGGAGATGAAGGACGCCATCGATTCGGCCATGGATCTCGCCGATGGCTACGAGGACTTCCGCGAATTCCTCAAGGGAGTCCGCTCCGCCGTGTACCCCCTGATCATCCTGGAACGCCAGGACTGACGCCCCCGCCGGGACAGGGCGCGCGAGCGGGCCTTCCGCCGCGCCCCGCCCCGAGGGTGTGAGTTAGATCACCCATCCCTCCGGAGCGATGGGTGGTCGGGATATCCTGTTCCGGGAGGCTTGTCATGACGACCCTGATCCTCGGCGGTGGCATCACCGGGCTGCTCGCGGCCTGGTACCTGCAGGAACGGGGGGAGGCCTCGGAAGTGTGGGAGGCGGAGCCCGCCGTGGGCGGCTGGGTGAAGACCCTGCCCTGGAACGACGAGACCGGGCGGCCCGGACGCGTGGAAATGGGCCCCCAGGGCGTGCTCGTCACCCCCGGCAGCCGCACCGACCTGCTGTTCAAGGCCCTGGACCTGCCCCTGCGCAGCCCCGGCAAGGGCGCCCGCTGGGTGGGCGTGAACGGGCGCCTGGTGGGCGTGCCCGCCCATCCCGTGGGCCTGGTCACCACCCCCCTCATGGGCTGGGGCACCAAGCTCCGCATGTGCCTGGAGCCCTTCATCCCCGTGGGTCCCGAGGAGCCCGAGGAGGGCCTTTCCGAATTCATGGCCCGCCGCGCCGGCAAGGGCATCGCGGAGGAGCTGCTGCCGCCCATGGTCTCCGGCATCCTGGCCTCGCCCGCTGAACTGCTGAGCGTGGACGCCATTCCCAAGCTGCGCCAGTGGGAGGCCCACGGCAGCCTCTTCAACGGCATCCGCAAGAGCGGCGTCAGCCACCTGCAGGTGCCCCAGGGCGGCATGGGAAGCCTTCCCATCCGCATCCGCGAGCGCCTCGCCGCGGTCCGGACCGGACTGAAGGCCCACACCATCCAGCGCTGCGGGGACCGGTGGACGGTGATGGCCGACGGGGCCACGGCCACCGTGGACCGCCTCGTCCTGGCCCTTCCCGCCTACGAGGCCGCGCGGCTCCTGGGCCCCGTGGCCGAGGCCTCCGCGGATGCCCTGGCCTCCATCCCCTACACCTCCGTGAAGCTCTGGCACAGCCGCCACACCCCCCTGGCCCCCTTCAAGGACGGCTTCGGCTTCCTCATCCACCCCAAGGAGGGGCGCCCCTACATGGGTTCCCTCATCCCCAGCTGGATCGACGCGGGCTGCGCCCCCGAGGACCGCATGCAGCTGCGCAGCTTCATCGGCGATCCCGCCCTCTGGGGCGATTCCACCCCGGAGCGGCCCAAGGACTGGGCCTGGTGCCAGGACCAGCTGCGGCGCTGGGTGCCGGGCCTCTCCGACGCCTTCCAGACGCGGGAGGAGGTCAGCCCCAACGCCATCCCCCGCGCCGAGAAGGGGCACCGCGGCCGCGTGAACCGCGCCGTGGCGGGCCTCCCCGCGAACATGCACTGGCTGAGCAACGCCCGTTTCGGCCCCGGCGTGCGGGACGTGATCGAGGGCCTGGAGCCCTGGGTCGACAGCCTCTGACCTGTCCCGCGAGGGGACCGCTCAGCCTTCGGGTCCGGCCAGCCGGTAGCGGTCCGCGCCCGTCTCCGGGTCCCTTCCGTCGCGCTCGAAGCCACCCTTGAGCAGGACCCTGCTGGAGGCCGGGTTCGCGGGCTCCGTCCGGGCCCGCACCTCCCGCACGGCACCCGTGGCGAAGGCGTGGCGGACCAGGGCCTTCACGATCTCCGTGGCGAAGCCCTGGCCGCGGGCCTCGGGGACCACGGAATAGCCGATCTCCACCGCGCCCCCTTCGGGGGGGCCGAAGAACCCGCCGCTTCCCACGAGGGTCGCGGGGCCCCCGTCCCGGGTCAGGGCGTACCAGCCGTACCATCCCACGGCTTCCGGGCCGCCCTCGCGCAGGCGCGCATGGAAGAAGGCCATGGCGTCCCGGTCGTACTCGCCCGGGGGCCAGCTTCCGGGAACCCGGGCGGCGAGGAGCGCGGAGAGCCCCCCGCCGCCGCGCAGTTCCGCCTCCAGGTGCGCCACGGTCGCCGGGACGAGTTCGAGCCTGGGGGTCCGCAGGGTCATGCGCTTCCTAGCGGGCCTGCTGGACGCTTCCGGAATAGGAGCCCAGCCCCTGCTTCGGCGCGCGGGTGCCGAAGGCGGCGCCGTTCACGGACACGAAGGAGGCCAGCAGGAACAGGAGGAAGGCCAGGAGGGGCGCACCGCGCTTGTGCCTGGCCAGGGCCTTGGGGCTCATCTCGCTGAAGCCCAGGAGCAGGACCACCAGCCCCAGCTTCCAGTGGAGCCAGAGGGCCTGGAAGGGCTGCGCGCCGGAGGCGATGAGCATGCCCAGGAGGACGAGGCCGAGGACGAAGGCCAGGCGGAAGCCCCAGGCGGCGGTGCGCCGCCAGAGGAGGGAGGTGAGGCCGTGCAGGTCCTCCCGCTCCTCCTCGAACCCGACGAGGATCAGGATGACGCCGGCGGCGCCGCCCGCGAAGGCCATGCTGGCCACATGGAGCCAGCGGATCAGGGAGAAGGTCTCGAAGTGGGGCATTTTTCTTCCTCTCGGAGCCATTGTCCCACATGATTCCCCTCCCGTGTCCGGGGAGGGGAAGGATGTATGATGGTCCTAATTTTCCGCGGGCGCCTATGGCCAGAATGATCGGCAAGTACGAAGTCATCCGCTCCCTCGGGGCCGGGGCCATGGGCGAGGTCTTCCTGGCCCACCAGGCCGCCATAGGGCGCGAGGTGGCCATCAAGACGATCCTCCCCTCCGTGGCCCGGGGGGAAGACGCCGAGGGCCGCTTCCGCCGCGAGGCCGGGGCCGCGGGCAAGCTGAGCCACCCCAACCTGGTGACCATCTTCGACTTCGACAAGGACGGCGACACCCTCTATCTCGTCATGGAGTACGTGAAGGGCGACGACCTGGAGGCGGTGATCCGCGACCAGTCCCTCTCCCACGCCCAGTTCCTGGACGTGCTGGCCCAGGTGTGCGACGGGCTGAGCCACGCCCACCGCAACGGCATCATCCACCGGGACATCAAGCCCGCCAACGTGCGGGTCGTGCGCGACGGGAGGAACCTGCAGGCCAAGGTCATGGACTTCGGCATCGCCCGGGTCGAGGACAGCAGCATGACGGCCACCGGCATCGTCATGGGCACGGTGAGCTACATGGCCCCCGAGTACATCCGGGGCGGGCACGCCACGACCCAGTCGGACCTCTTCGCCGTGGGCGTCATGCTCTACGAGTGCCTCACGGGCCGGAAGCCCTTCGCCGGGGACAACACCACGACGATCCTCTTCAAGATCGTCAGCGAGACGGCGCCGCCCATCGACGTGTCCCAGCTCCGGGGTATCAGCCCCAGCATCCGCGCGGTGCTGGACAAGGCCCTGTCCAAGGACCCCGCCGAGCGCTTCCAGACCGCCGACGACCTGGCCAAGGCCCTGCGGGCCTGCAAGGATCCCTCCTGGACCGGCACCCTGGAGGAGGCCACGGCCATGATCGCCCGCCACCAGACGGTGGCCCCGCCCCCCCAGCCTTCCGGGGACGCCACGGCCCTGGTGGCCCCCCCCCGGGCCCAGGCCCCGGGCACCGCCGTCCTGCCCCAGGGCGGGGGCACGGCGGTGCTGCCTCCCGCCGCCCCCGCGCCGGTCCCCCCCCGTGGCCGCGCCGGCCTCTACGCCGCTCTCGGGGCCCTGGGCCTCGCGGCCGCCGGAGGTGCCGGCTGGTTTTTCCTGAGGTCCGGCGCCCCGGCGCCCCAGCCGGTCCCGGCCCCTGTCCAGGCCTCTCCTGCCATGAACCCGGCCCCCGCCCCCGAGGCGGCCAAGCCGGACCCCGCCAGGACGGAGCAGGCGGAGCCCGCCAAGGCCGAACCGTCCCGGCAAGTCCCCGCGCCGGCCCCCAAGGCTGAACCTCCCAAGGCCGAACCGTCCCGTCAGGTCCCCGCGCCGGCCCCCAAGGCCGAGCCCCCCAAGGCCGAGCCGCCCAAGGCCGAGCCGCCCAAGGCCGAACCCCCCAAGGCCGCCCAGAAGATCACCGCCCTCCTGGCCGCGGATCCCCGCCTGGCGGCGGCGGAGGCCAAGGCCGCCGTGGCCATGGATCCCGGCAACGCGGAACTGCAGGGCCTCTACCTGGCGTCCCTGTACCGGAGCCGCAACGCCTGGGACTTCGAACGGGCCCTGGCCCGGGCCACCCGCTCCGGCGTCACCGTGAGCCGCATGCTCGCGGCCTGCCCCGCCTTCAAGGCGGCCATCGCCGAGGAACTCCGCCTCCGGAAGACGAACCCGTCCGCCATGGTCCTCCCCGAGGAGGTCATCCTCAAGGTCCAGGCCGCCCTCTGAGGGCTGGGCCTACTTGACCAGGCCTTCCAGCCACCTGGAGAAGGTCTTCTCCACCTTGGCCTTGAAGTCCTTCTTCAGATCGTTCTCCGCCTGGAACTCCGTGACCCCCAGGCCCTTGGCCTCGATGTCCACGCTTTCGTACTGGGTGCCGGCCCGGTCCTGGAGGGTGAGGGTCAGCTGGCCCCGGGCCACGATGATGCCCGTGTCCCGGGTGACCGTGTGGGCCACCCAGCCCCCGTGCCACCACCCGTTCCAGTGGGATTCGGTCTTGTCGACCTTGGCGGTCTTCCGGTCGGTGCGCAGGTCCATCACCAGCTGGAACTCGCCCCCGGCCTCCTTCCAGCCCAGGCCCGCCTTCAGGGCGGCGTTGCGCACGACGGCGGCGATCTGGGTGGCGCCCCGGGCCCCCTCCATGGAAAGGGTCAGGGAGGCCCGCAGGTTCTCCATCTGGCGGTCCACGGCGAGCCGGCCTTCCCGCACCTGGCGGCGCAGGGTCGCGTCCCCGCCGCCGGCGGCGACGAGGGCGGCCATGTCGTCCAGCTTGACCAGTTCGGCCTGGGCGGACCGGAGCCGCCCGAGCATGCGCATGCGCTCCCGGGGCTCAGCCGGGGTGTCGTCCTCCCGGAAAAGGTCCTCCTTCTGGGCCCGGAACCGGGTCCGGATCTCCCGCTCGGCCACGGGCACGTCGAGACAGGCCAGGGCATAGGCCGTGGCGCCCCGGCCGTCCACCCACACCTCTTCCACGGAGAGCCCCGGCAGCTCCGTGGCCGAGGCCTGGATGCGGGTGCTCTGGTCCACGCGCTGCTCGGAACTGCCCGAGGACCGGCCCTCCGAATCCCTCGTGGAGGTGGCCCGGGCGTTGATGTTCGTCTCGGACTTCACGTCGGCCCGGAGCCGGCTCAGGACCTCGCCCCGGGCGTTCTGCCCCGCCTGGCGGATGGCGTCGGCCTCGGAGTCGTCCAGCCTGGCCAGGCCCACCGCGTAGACCCGTCCGGCCTGGCTCGGCAGGGAGGAGATCCAGATGGGCTTCACGGATCCCTGGCGCACCGTCTGGCCCTGGGCCACGGCGCAAAGCAGCAGGGCACCGGCAAGTCTTGCGATCCTCATGTTTCCCTCCCCGGCGTGGCGCACCCTTCCAAAGCCGATTGATGCTAGGATGTGTGCCGCAAATATGCCAGCTTTGGCGAACCCCGACAATGTGGATGGATCAAGAACGTTCCCCGCCGGGACGCGCCGGTTGAATACCTCGGGGGGCAATCCCGCACTCAAGGTCTGACCCACCCTGGAAGCCGCCCCGAGAAGCAGT
>DATGXY010000262.1:0-1894 GCA_035298525.1 Holophaga sp. | reverse complement strand
GGGGGTGGGCTCCGTCATGCCCAGGGGCTGCTGCAGGGCCACGCGCCCGAAGGCGTCCTTGGCGACCTTGGGGGCCACCAGCTGGGGCTTGGGCGGGGGGGGCGGCGGCAGGTCCCGCAGGAGGGCCGGGGGCGGCAGGGGCTCGGCGGGCGTGACGGGACGCTCCACGACGATGACGGAGAGATCGCCCGGGAGGTCCTCGGGGCCCACGTCCAGGTGCAGGGAGTGGATGACGGGCAGGTCCGGCTCGGGCGGGGGGTTCCGCCGGCGGTACAGGGCGGATTCCCGCTCGGCCCGCTCCAGGGCCTCGATGCTTTCCCGGTCCGCCAGGGCCCGCTCCGATTCCCGGCCCATTTCCAGGGCGTCCGAGGCGTCCAGGTCCGGCACATCCTTCTGGGGGGACTGGCGCAGGAAGGGGCGGCGGATCATGGACAGGAAGGCCCGGGCCCCCTTGCCCGGCAGGGGCTTGAACCAGGGGAGGGCGCTGGTCCCCAGCCACCGGGCCAGGGCGTCCCCCAGGCGGCGGGTGAGGCCGGGGGCCAGGAGGGCCAGGGAAACGGCCATCAGGAGGGAGGCCAGGAGGGGGAGCCCCACCGGGCCCAGGGCGCGGCGGCAGGGGGGGTACAGGGTGCGCCCGATCCAGCCGCCCCAGCGGAGCTCGATGGTCTGTCCATTGGCCATCTGCCAGATGCGTGGGCCCAGGGCCCCCAGGAGGGTCCACACGGCCAGGGCCAGGGCGAACCAGGCCACGCGCCGGGGCCAGCGGGTGGAGCCGGTGGGGAAGCATTCCCAGATGATGTAGACGGGCACGAGCCAGGCCCCCACCCCCAGCACCATCTGGAGGGAACCCGCCAGCAGGGCCCCGAAGGTGCCGCACAGGTTGTGCAGGGGCGCCTCGAAGCCGCCCGAGGCGAAGGCGTGGGGATCCAGGGGATCGTAGCTGGCCAGGGACAACAGGATGACGAGGGCCAGCGCCCCTGCCAGAACCCTGAGCAGGATCCTGCCCATTCCCTTCACACGTCCTCCGCTTCAAACCTCGAGTCTAGCGCAGACCCCGTGGGCTTCACCGCAGAAGCGGGGCCCGGCGGGCCGGTTCCCACCGCGGTTTGCCGAGATCCCGCAGGTACTGGCCGATGCTGACGAAGGTCCAGCCCTCGCTCCGGGCCCGGTCCAGGAAGGGGCCCAGGAGCTGGCCGGGGCGGTCCCCCTCGGGCCGGCCCGAGCCCAGGTGCATGAGCACGATGAGGCCGTCCCCGTCCTGCTTCTCCATGCGGGCCTTGAGGCGGTCCAGGATGGCGTCCCCGGTGCGGTAGAGCTTGCGATCCTTCACCGTGGCCCAGTCGAGGGTGTCGGCCCCTTCGCTCCAGCCCACGTGGCGGTAGCCCAGTTCCTCGGCCCATTGGCGGATCTCGTGGGTGTGCTCCCCGTAGGGGGCCCGCCAAAAGGCATCGAAGGGCCGGCCAAGGAGCTTCATGAGCTCCCGGTCCGCGTCCAGCAGTTCCTGGTGGACCTTCTCCCGGGTCCATCTGGGGTCCCGGCGGTTGTTGGGGGCGAAGTGGGGGTGGTCCAGGGTGTGGTTGCCCAGTTCGTGGCCCTCCCGGTCCATGCGCCGCACCAGGTCGGGGAAGCGGCGGATGAATTCGCCGGTGAGGAAGATCGTGGTGCGGATGCCCCTCGCCTTCAGGGCGTCCAGGATATCCGCGGCCACCTCGGCGCTGGAGCCGCCGTCGAAGGTCATGCAGATGCGCCGGCCCCCCTTGGGGCCCCGGATGAGGTTGAGGCCCTCCCCGGCGCCGGGCCAGGAGGGCAGGTCCGCGACGGGCCGGGGGGCGGTCTTGGGATTGGGGGGCGCCACCTGGATGGGCTGGGGAGGCGCGGGCTTGGGAGCGGCGGG
>DATGXY010000261.1:0-6158 GCA_035298525.1 Holophaga sp. | reverse complement strand
CAGCCAGATCTATGGCGCCAAGACCGCGGGCGGGTGGGGCTCGGCCACCAACCTGAAGGGCGCCACCGGCGCGACGGGCAACACCATCCTGAACGGCACGGCGGCACCCACCGCGGGCCAGGGCCTCCTGGGCGACTTCTTCATCAACACCACGGCCAGCCAGATCTATGGCGCCAAGACCGCGGGCGGGTGGGGCTCGGCCACCAACCTGAGGGGCGCCACCGGCGCGACGGGTTCCTCCGGCGCGACCGGTTCCACCGGCGCGACCGGTTCCACCGGCGCGACAGGCGTCACCGGCGCGACAGGCGTCACCGGCGCCACCGGGCCCCAAGGCCCGGCCGGGCCCACCGGAGCTCAGGTCAGTTACCCCTTCCAGTTCTACCTCTCAAGCGGATCAGCGACGCTGAGCGGGTTGATCGAGGCGGTCATCTTCAACACCCCAGGGACCTGGTCGGCGATCAGCGCGAACGTGCCATCGGGAGGCGTCATCACGCTCCCCGCAGGCAACTATCTGGTCGAGTTCCACATCTCCTGCCAGGCCATTGTGGGTACCAACAGCCAGAACAGCCTTCAGGCCTACATCAAGAAATGGGGGAGCAACACCTACCTCGCCGCCAGCCCCACCGCCTATTACAACTCCGCCTTCCCCGACCACCGGATTGCGACGACCGTGACCTGGATGGCAAATCTGACCTCCGACACCCAGATCTACTTCACGGCCAAGGGCGGCTACGGCGATGCCTACTACGGGGGCGCCATTCCCATCGATACCACAACCACCTTCCCTCCCTCTTCCGGCGTCAGCGTTCCCGGGGCCGGCACCTATGTCAACGTCATGAAATTGAATTGATACGCCCTCCCGTCCCTTTGTCACGCCGGGCCCGAAGCCTCATAATGGGGGGTACGCCCGGACGTGGCGGCGAGGTCGTAGATGTCGGAAGATGCCCAGAGCCAGCGGCAGCGGATCCGTGTCTCCTCCCTGTCCATCGGGGCGGGGATCCTGATCCTGGCGCTGAAATACTACGCCTTCCACATCTCCCATTCCGCGGCCCTCAAGTCGGACGCCATTGAAAGCGTGGTGAACGTGGTGGCCGCGGTCTTCGCGCTGGGGGCCGTCATCTTCGCCGGCAAGCCCGCGGACCGGGAACACCCCTACGGCCACGGCAAGATCGAGCACTTCTCCGCCGCCTTCGAGGGGGGCATGATCAGCCTGGCGGCCGTCCTCATCTGGTACGAGGCCATCAAGGCCCTGCTGGAACGCCCCACCCTGGAACACCTGGGCCTTGGCCTCGCCATCAATTTCGGGGCGGGCCTGCTCAACGGGGCTCTGGGCCTCTACCTCATCCATCAGGGGCGCAAGCAGAGGTCCGCGGCCCTGGAAGCGGACGGCCACCATGTCATGTCCGATTTCTGGACCACCTGCGGCATGGGGGCCGCCCTGTTCCTGGTGAAGCTGACGGGCCTCCTGTGGCTGGACTCCGCCATCGCCATGGCGGTGGGCACCCTCCTGGCCTGGACGGGCTTCAAGCTCGTGCGCACCAGCAGTTCCGCCCTCCTGGACGCGGAGGACCCCGAACTGCTCCGCCAGCTGGTGGGGATCATCAACCGCATCCGCCCCCAGGATGTGCTGGCCGTCCACGAAATGCGCACCCTGCGTTCCGGGCGCTACGTGCACGTGGATATCCACGTGGTCCTCCCGGAGTTCTACGGCATCGCCCAGAGCCACGAACTGGCGGAATCCTTCGGCCGCAGGGTGATCCAGGAGGCCGGCCTGGAGGGGGAGCTCCACACCCACGTGGACCCCTGCCAGCGGGCCCTGTGCGCCCAGTGCGCCGTGCCGGGATGCCCCATCCGGCGGGAGAACCAGCGGGCCACCCAACCCATCAGCCTGGACCAGGCGGTGGCGGCGGGCCCGATCTGACCGGAACATCGGCGCAGGTCCGGCCACTCCAGGGGGGGCCCAGGCCCCCAGGAGGCGTCCATGCGTTCCATCGCCAAGCTGGTCGGACCGGCCCTTGCCCTGGCCCTGCCCGCCGGGGCCCATGATATCGCCATCCACAACTTCACCCAGGCCACCTGGATCCTCCGCGCCGCGGACCTCCCCACCCGGACGGCGCTCACGGACCGGGACCAGGTGAGCACCCTGGAGGTCCCGGGGGGTGCCTCCCTGCGCGTCACCCTGCCGGGCGATGGCACCTTCACCTTCCGCCTCATCGACGCCCGCGCCCAGTCCGGCCTCACGGTGGCCTGGACCCTACAGGCCCAGGGGGACGAAGGACCGGAAGTCCGGCCTGAAGTCCAGACCGACGATGCCACGATCCGGCCCGAGGCCCTGGTACGCATGCGGGCCGACAGCCTGGCCCTGCTGGCCGAGGCCTACGGAGCCCAGGGAGACGGGGAAGGGTCCGGAGCCGTCCCGGCGGCCACCTTTCCGGCGGGAAACGCGCCCGTCCCCGAGGGAGCCTTCGCCCTCCCAAGCGGGGAATCGAGCCCCGAGCCCGCCCCGACTGCCTCCGAACGGGTGATCCGGCGCCGGTCCCGGGCCCGCCGGGCCAGGGACCTGGCCCACCCCTACCTCACCCCCAACGAGGCCACGGCCATGCTGGAG
Source organism: Holophaga sp. (assembly GCA_035298525.1). Classification (GTDB taxonomy): domain Bacteria; phylum Acidobacteriota; class Holophagae; order Holophagales; family Holophagaceae; genus Mesoterricola. The sequence continues at coordinate 3,550 of DATGXY010000261.1, read as the reverse complement.
GCCCTGGGCCAGCTCCCCTCCGGGGACAACGTGGAACGCAAGGCTCCGGACAACGGTTCCTAGGGCTCCGCCAGGGGCAGGTCCAGGGTGGACCGGTAGGCCTCCCCGGCCTCGTTGGTGATCTCGCAGGTGACCCGGACCCGGGAACCGGCGCCCGCGTCGAAGGTGATGCGGGGGGTGCCCGAGCCGGCCTTGATCTGGCCGCCTTCCACGGTCCAGGTATAGGTGCACCCCGGCTGCTCCGGCACGGAGGCCCGCAGGCCCGTCGCTCCCTTGGCGGCCTTGGCGGGCCCCTTCAGGGGACCGGTGGGGGCGGGCACGACCTTCACCCGCAGGACGGCCCGGGCCCCGGGCTCCCCGGGCACCTGGGCCTGGACGGTATAGGCCCCCGGCACCTGGGGGGCCCGGTACACGCCGGAACCATCCACCGTCCCGCCGCCGGGTTCCAGCACGGACCAGCGCACCTCGGTCCCCGCCGGGCCCTCCAGGGTGAACCCGGCCTTGTACCGGTTGCCGGCGGTGACGACCGCCCGGTCAGGGGCAATGGCCAAGGCCAGGCGGGGGGCCAGGGGGATCTCCAGGGAGGCCTTCAGGGCCGTGCCGCCGGCGTTGACCACCCGGCAGACCAATTGGACGGGGCCCGCGGCCCCCGCGTCGAAGACCACCCCCGGCCCATCCGCGGGGCCCTGGAGGGTGGCGTTGACCGCCGACCAAGCATACGTGCACCCCGGCTGGGCGGGCACGGAGGCCCTGAGGCCCTTGGCCCCCGCCTGGATCTTGGCAGGGCCGGCGATGGGCCCCCGGGGGGCCGGCACCACCCGCACCTGGACACTGCCGGAGCGGGACCCGGCCCGGGCGGTAACCTCGGCCAGGCCCGGCCCGGCGGAGGCGGTGAACCGGCCATGGGCATCGATGGCGCCCCCGGTGGCCGTCCAAGCGACTGCTGGCCGGGTGGCCTCCCAGCCCCTCACCTTGAGATCCAGGGTCCGCCCCTCGGTGACCGCGGCCCCGGCCGGCTCCAGTTCCAGGGGGGCCGCCGCCAGGGGGGATACGGCCGGCGCCACCCGGGGTTCCTGGCACCCGGTCAGGACCGCCAGCCCGATGACCCCCGCCAGGATCCCGGTCCCCATGCCCCCGTCCATGCCCATCGGAGCCTCCAGAATATGAACAAACCAAGCCGGATCACGCACATGGCCCGTTGGCATCACTTTCGCTGTTGGAGCCCCTGGTGTCAACATGCTGACCTTCCTGGACCGGCTCCTCCCCTACGTCAGCCGCCTCAGCCGGCGGGTGGACCTGGCTGCGCCCGTCTTCGTGCTCATCGTCATGGTCGTCATGATCCTGCCCCTCCCGGCGTTCATGATCGATATCCTCATCGTCCTCAATATCACCCTTTCGCTCCTCATCCTCCTCGTGGGCATGTACGTGGCCCGCCCCCAGGAGTTCAACGCCTACCCCTCCATCCTTCTGATCATCACCCTCTTCCGGCTGGGCCTGAACGTGGCCACCACCCGGCGGATCCTCCTGTACGGGGGGGAGCAGGGCCCCGAGGCCGCCGGCCACATGGTGCAGGCCTTCGGACAGTTCGTGGTGGGCGGCAGCTACGTCATCGGCCTCGTGGTCTTCCTCATCCTCCTGGCCATCCAGTTCCTGGTCATCAACCACGGCGCCGGGCGCATCGCCGAGGTCACCGCCCGGTTCACCCTGGACGCCATGCCCGGCAAGCAGATGGCCATCGACGCCGACCTGAACGCCGGCTACATCGACGAGGCCGAGGCCCGGAAGCGCCGCAAGGACCTGGGCGAGGAGGCCAACTTCTACGGCGCCATGGACGGCGCGGTCAAGTTCACCCAGCGGGACGCGGTGGCGGCCCTCATCATCCTGGCCGTGAACATCATCGCCGGCATCATCATCGGCATCCTCAAGTACAACATGCCCGTCATCTCGGCCATGGAGACCTTCACCCTCCTGACCGTGGGCGACGGCCTCGTGACCGCCGTGCCCAGTCTCCTCATCTCCGTGGGCGGCGCCATCCTCACCACCCGCAGCGGCAGCAACAGCCCCAACCTGGGCTCCGAGGTCATCGGACAGCTGGGCCTGGACTACCGCCCCCTGGCCATCGCCGCCTCCGTCCTCTTCCTCTTCGGGGCCGTGCCCGGCCTGCCCCTGGTGCCCTTCTGGATCATGGGCATCGTCTTCGGGATCATGGCCTACGCCACCTACGTCTTCGCCGCCCAGAGGTCCGCCAAGGCCGCCCAGCCAGAAAAGCCCAAGACCGAGGCCCCCGAGCGGGTCGAGGCCCTCCTCAAGGTGGATCCCCTGGGCCTGGAGGTGGGCTACGGCCTCATCACCCTCCTGGACGTGAACCAGGGCGGGACCGTGCTGGAGCGCATCAAGGCCCTCCGCCGCCAGATGGCCCAGGAACTGGGCATCGTGGTGCCCCCCATCCGCATCCGGGACAACCTCCAGCTGCCCGCCAACGCCTACCGGGTCCAGCTCCGGGGCGAAGAGATCGCCCGCAGCGAGGTCATGCCCGGCATGTTCCTGGCCATGAACCCCGGCACCGCCACGGGCGACGTCCAGGGCACCGCCACCACCGAGCCCGCCTTCGGGCTCCCCGCCTTCTGGATCCAGGACGGCCAGCGGGACCACGCCCAGCTCATGGGCTACACCGTCGTCGACCCCGCCACCGTCATCACCACCCACCTCTCCGAGCTGATCAAGCAGCAGGCCCCCGAGCTCGTGGGCCGGCCCGAGCTCCAGGGCCTCCTGGACAACCTCAAGGAGACCGCCCCCAAGCTTGTGGACGAGCTCGTGCCCAACACCGTCCCCGTGGGCGTCCTCCTCAAGGTCGTCCAGAACCTCCTGCGGGAGCGGGTACCCGTGCGCGACCTGGGCCGCATCCTGGAGGCCACCGCCGACGCCGTGGGCATCACCCGGGATCCCCTCGTCCTCACCGAGTACGTGCGCCAGCACCTGGGCCGCTCCCTGACCACCCCCCACGTCTCCGAGAACAACGAGCTGGGCGTGCTCATGCTGGATCCCCAGCTGGAGCAGGCCATCCAGTCCCGCATCGAGAACACGGACCGGGGCAGCTTCCTGGCCATGGATCCCGGCCGCCTCCAGGAGATCCTGGCCCGCATCAGCACCGGCATCACCAACCTGCTGCCCGGGGCCCAGCCCGTCCTCCTCACGAACCCGGTGGTGCGGCCCCACCTGCGGCGCCTCCTGGAGCGCGCCCTGCCCCACCTGGTCGTCCTGAGCCACAGCGAGATCCCCATGGACGTGCGCGTGGTGAACCTCGGGACCGTGTCATGACAGGCACCTCCCCCCTTCCCCGGATGACCCCATGCGCGTGAAGACCTTCGAAGCCGCGTCCATGCAGGAGGCCCTCGCCGTCGTGAAGCGCGACATGGGCGAGGACGCCTTCATCCTCTCCACCCGCACCCGGAGGCGCAGGACGCCCCTGGGCGAGGAGGCCTACATCGAGGTCACCGCAGCGGTGGACGAAGCCTCGGCCCCGCCCAGGCCCGCCCCGGCCCCCACCCCC
>DATGXY010000260.1:0-1586 GCA_035298525.1 Holophaga sp. | reverse complement strand
GTCCCAGCCCGTCCTCCTCCTCCACCCGCCTCAGGACCCGCAGGCCCCGGGCCTCGGCCAGGGCCGCCACCTCGTCCCCGGACACGGGGTGGAAACCCCGCCCGCCCGGATCCGGGCCGTGGCGCAGGCTCAGGGCCAGGCGCCCCCCGGGGGCCAGCAGGGCGGCGAGGGCATCCAGGGCCCTGGGCCGGTCCTCGGGCGCCACGTGCATCCAGACCCCGCCCAGGAGGATGAAATCGAAGGCCTCCCCGGCCAGGGACGCCAGTTCCGGCAGGGCGTCGTCCACCCAGCGGGCCTCGGCGCCGGGCCTGCGGGTCCTGAGGCGGGTGGAGGAGGAGGACGGGCTGGGACGGGAGGGGGTCCGGTGGACGAACCTGGTGGTGGGGCGGGACCCCTCCGCCATGGCATGATGGGGCCTCACCCCCCAACCCATGCCCCGGGAGCGCCCCCATGATCCGGCCCGCCACCCTCCTCGCCGCCCTCGCGCTCCTGGCCCTGCCGGCCCCGGCCGGGCCCCCTCGGAAGGCCAGGCCCGCCCGGGTGAGCACCGTCGCCATCCAGGAGCCGTCCAAGTACGGCACCTTCGTCGGCCGGCGCACGGGCGATTCCCTGGAGGTGGGGTTCCAGCGCCCGGGGGACAAGGTGCAGGTGCTCTTCCAGGCGGGCTACCAGGACCCGGGCCCGGGCGCCCTGAGGGCGGAGCGCGATATCGGGCCCCTCCGCTTCCCCGCCGAGCGTTCCGGAGTGGAGTTCCACCTCTTCGTGCAAGGCTCGGGCGGGAACGCCGTGCCCGACGTGACCTACTGGGCGGTGGTCATCGACGGCCAGCGGGGCTGGGCCACCCGGGCCCTGGACGCCCCCAATCTCTTCGACCGGGCCGAGATCTTCCCCAACGGACCCGCCCTCGCCCTGGCCATCGAGCCCACCATCCACCGGGAGGGGGTGATGCACACCATCACCCTGGGCCAGGTATCGACCCGGGATCTCCCCAGGAAGGAGCGCAAGGTCACCGGCACCCGCACGGCCACCCTGGTGGGGGAACTGACCAGCGGCTTCCATGCCACGGACTGGAAGCCCACCCTGGAGGTGGGCAAGGAGTCCTACATCATCGACGGGGGCCCCAAGGCGGACCTGGACCGCCTGGCCAACCGCAAGGTCCGCATGAAGGTCGAGATCAAGACCTACACGGACGGCGGCCGGCACGTCACCTGCCTGTCCGTGGTTCCCCTAGCCCTCCAGCTCCGATAGGGTCCGGGCCTTGCAGTCGGGACAGACCCCGTGGGAGAAGGTGGCCCGGCTGTGGGTGGCCAGGTAGCTCTCCAACTGGGCCCAGCCCCCTTGGTCGTCCCGGATCTTCTTGCAGTAGGAGCAGATGGGGATGAGGCCCGTGAGGACCTCCACCTCCGCCACGGCGGCGGCCACCTTGGCCTCCAGCTCCCGGGACCGGGCCACCAGCATGCGGGTGCGCAGGCGGTACGCCACGGTGGCGGCGCCCGCCAGGAGGGCGGCATAGCCCACGAGGGCCCACCCGCTCCGCCAGGGCGCCGGGCGGATCTCGAAGGCGAATTCGGCGGGGCCGGATACCC
>DATGXY010000259.1:0-4499 GCA_035298525.1 Holophaga sp. | reverse complement strand
CCTGGATCCCGCCCTCACGGGCCTCACGGGCCCGCCGGAAGCGGTGGAGGCGGTGGAGCGGGCCTTCGGGGCCCCCGCCACCCGGGGCCCCGCCCTGCCCGACGGCTCCTACGATGTCACCCACAGCCGCCGCATCCATGTGGTGGACGGGCATGGTCGCCTGGTGGAGGTGCTGCCCGCCGGGGTCCGGGAGGACCGGGTGCTCGCCGCCCTGCGGAGGCTCCTGTGATGCCCCGGTCCACCGCCTGGACCCTGGGAACCCTTGGGCTCCTGGCCCTGGCCTTCGCCCTCACCTGGGCGGACGGCGCCCGTCTCCGCCGGCGGTCCGCCCCTTCCCAGGCCGCCGCGGCCGCCTTCGCCGCCCGGCACCGCCTCAGCGCCCTGGCCCTCTTCGCCGGGGCCCCCCACACCCGCCAGCCCGGCCTCGCCCTTCCCCCGGACGCGATCCAGGATCATCCCGTGCCCCTGGACCGCTTCCCCATCCCCTGCCCCCCCCATGGCTCCCTGGATTGAACGCCAACTGGGCTTCCTGGAATCGGCCCGGGCTTCCCTGGCCCGGCGCTGGGCCCGTACCCTCGTCCTCCTGGCGGTCCAGGCCCTCCTCGTCTTCCTGCTGGGCTCCCTTTTCCTCCTGGCCGGGGCCCTGCGGCGGGAGGCGGCGGCGACCCTGGCCGGCGCCCCCCAGGTGATCCTGCAGAAGCGCCTGGCGGGGCGCCTGGACACGGTGCCCCCCGGCGCCCTGGAGGCCCTTGGCCCCCTCCGGGGCCTGCGCGCCGCCCACGGGCGCCTTTGGGGCTTCCACTTCGACCCGGTCACGGGGGCCACCCTGACGGTGTGGGTGCCGGCCGAGCCCATGGACCCCGGCACGGTGCGGGTGGGCTCCGCCCTGGCGGCCCTGCGGGGCTGGGGGCCGGGGGACCGCATCGCCCTCTTGGACGCCCGGGGGGAGCCCCGGCCCTTCCGGGTGGTGGAGGTGCTGCCCCCCTCCCTGGCCCTGGCCGCCGGGGACCAGCTCTTCATGGGGGAGTCGGATTTCCGCGGCTTCTTCGCCTATCCCGAAGGCCACTGGACGGACCTGGCCCTGGAGGCGGGCAACCCGAAGGAGGCCCGCACCCTGGCGGCCAAGGCCGTGCGCACCCTGCCCGGCACCCGGGCCGTGCTGCGGGAGGACCTGGTCCGGGCCTACGGGACCATCCTGGATTGGCGCCAGGGCCTGGGCCTGGCCGCCCTGGCCGGCGCCATCCTGGCCTTCGCCATCCTGGCCTGGGACCGGGCCTCGGGCCTTTCGGCGGAGGAGCGGCGGGAACTGGCCGTTCTCCGGGCCCTGGGCTGGGATCCCGGGCACCTCATGGCCCTCAAGGGGTGGGAGGGGGCCCTGGTGGCCCTGGGGGCCTTCCTGGGGGGCTACACGGCCGCCTACGTGCACGTGTTCCACTTCGGCGGCGGCCTCCTGGAGCCCCTGCTCCGGGGGGGGAGCGCCTTCCCCGCCCGCCTTGCCCTGGCGCCGGGAGACACGGGCCCCACCGCCCTCCTGCTCCTGGCCCTGGCCGTGGCCCCGGCGGCGGCCGCGGCCCTGGTGCCCACCTGGAGGGCGGCCGCCGGCGAACCCTCGGAGGGCATGCGCCCATGATCTCCCTCGCCGGCGTCAGCAAGGCCTTCCATCCCGGCACCCCGGCCGAGCACTGGGCCCTCCGGGACGTGGACCTGGCCTTCGAGGCGGGACGGGTGACGGTGCTGACGGGCCCCAGCGGCTCCGGCAAGACGACCCTCCTGCTCCTGGCCGGCTGCCTTTCCCGGCCCACGGCGGGCCGGGTCCTCTTCGGGGGCGAACCCGTGTCCCACCTGGGGGAGCGCTTCCTGGCGGAGACCCGGCGCCGGCGGGTGGGCTTCGTCTTCCAGCAGTTCAACCTCCTGCCGGGACGCACGGCCCTCCAGAACGTGGAACTGCCCGCCCTGGCCCTGGGCACCCCCTGGCGGGCCCGCCAGGCCCGGGCCCTGGGCCTCCTGGATGCCCTCCAGGTGGGGCACCGGGCCCACGCGGACGCCTCCCGCCTCTCCGCAGGCGAGCAGCAGCGGGTGGCCATCGCCCGGGCCCTCATGAACGACCCGGAGGTGCTGATCGCGGACGAGCCCACCGCCAACCTGGACGCCGCGGCAGCCGCCCGTTTCGTGGACCTGCTGGGCCGCCTGGACACCCGGGGTCGCACCCTCATCGTTTCCAGCCACGACCCCCGCCTGGTGGAAAGCGGGGCGGCCCACCGCATCGTGCGCCTCCGGGACGGCCGCCTGGAGGAGGCCTGACCATGCTCCTGCGCCCGGGCGCCCTGGCCCTGCTGGCCATCTCCCTGGTGGGCGCCCTGCTCCTGGCCTCGGCCCTGCCCCACGCACTCCGCATCCTCCGCCGCTGGAACCCCGCCGACCCGGGCGAAGGCCAGGTGGCCCTGGAACGGGGCACCTGGCTCTTCCCGCCCCTGGTGGCCCTGGCGGTGTCCCTGCAGGTCCTTGGCCTGCCCATCCTCGTGCAGGACGCGGACCGGGCCGCCGAACTCCTGCCCGGGGCCATGTGCGCCGTGGGCACCTTCCGGGCCGGCCCCCTGGGCTTCCCCGCCCTCCTGGCCCACCTGGGCCTCGTGCTCCTGGGCCTGGCGTGGCTGGCCCTGCACCGGGTGGATGTGGGCACGCCAGGGGGCCCCCTGGCCCGGGTCCTGGCCGCGGGGCTCCTGGGGCTGGCGCCCTTGCAGGGGGTGGTGCTGGGGCTCCAGGCCGCCTTCTACGCGGGCCTGGAGCCCGGCGGCCTCACCAGCTGCTGTCAGGCCCTCTTCGATCCCGGTGCCGCCGGCCTCCCCGGGGAACTGGCCGCCTGGTCTCCCCGCCTGGCCCTGCCCGTGGCCGGGACGGCCCTGGCCTTGGCCGCCATCTCGGCCTTTGCCGGCCTCCGGGCCGAGCGCCTCCGTCCCCTGGCGGCCCTGGCGGGCCTGGGCGCCTCCGCGGCCGGAGCGGCGGCCCTGGTGTCCGTGCTGGGCCCCTACGTGTACGAACTGCCGGGACACCATTGCCCCTTCTGCCTCCTGCGCCCCGAGCACGGGCGGGTGGGCTGGCTCCTGCACCCGGCCCTCCTGGCCGGGGCCGCCGCCTCCCTGGCCCAGCTCGCCCTGGTCCCCCTCCGGGGCGGGGACCTGGCCCCGGCCAAGGCGGCGGTGGGCCGGTGCCTGGCCTGGACCGCCGGCATCGCCTTCCTCCTCTTTCTCCTGGTTTCCCTGGTCCTGATCGGGCGTTCCCGCCTGATCCTTCTCTGAGGTGTCCCCATGCGCGCCATCGCCCTCCTGGGCCTCTTCCTGATCCTCCCCCTGGCCGGCCAAACCCCCGCCCCCGCCCCGCTGCAGGCGCCCGCCGACGAACTGGCCCTCCACCCCAAGTGCCCCTTCTGCGGCATGGACCGCCGCCAGTTCAGCGCCACCCGCATGCTGGTGCAGTACGGCGACGGCCACCTGGAGGGCACCTGCAGCCTGCACTGCGCCGCCATCGGCCTTTCCCTGAACCTGGACCGGGAGCCCGCCGCCATCTGGGTGGGCGACCAGGGCTCGGAGGCCGCGCCCCGGCCCCTGCTGGATGCGGAGAAGGCCACCTTCCTCCTGGGCAGCAAGCTCCCGGGCGTCATGACCGCCACCAGCAAGGCCGCTTTCGCCAGCCGGGAGGCGGCCCTGAAGATCCAGGCCGCCCAGGGCGGCGAACTGGCCACCTTCGAACAGGCCCTGCAGGCCGCCTATGCGGATATGGCCAGGGACGTGGCCCGCATCCGGAAGATGCGCGCCGAGCGCCGCCGCCGGGCCCCGCAAATGCCGGCGGCAAAGCCGTGAAGGCCCTCCTGCTCGCGGCCTGCACGGTCCTCTCCGCCCAGGCGCCCCAACCGGGCCCCAAGGCCGCCTGCCCCGTGTGCGGCATGCGGGTGCTCCCCCACGGGGCCTGGGTGGCCACGGCCCTGTGGAAGACCCTGGCGGAGGCGGAGGAGGCCCTGGAGGGCCGGGGCCTCGTGCGGGGCCACCGGCACCTGCTCTTGCGCCCCGAGGCGGTGGTGGGCCTGCGCAACCTGGAATCGGGCCGGCTGCAGGTGAACCTGGCCGGCGGCGCCGTGGTGGAGGTGAGCCGGGGGGCGGCCCCGGGCCTGAAGGAGCGGCTGGGGATTCCCTAGAAGCGCCCCGCGTCCAGGCCCTGGAGAAGGGCCCCGTCCACCTGGGCGAAGCGCAGGATACGGCGGCCGCCGTGGTCCCGGAGGAACTCCCGGGCGTCCGCCTCCGTTTCCAGGGGCACCAGTTCGTGACCCATGGGCCCCAGGGTATCCGAGCCCACCACGAACCAGGCGGCCTCGGCCCGGATGGGCTTGAGGCCGTAGTACTCCCGCACGAAGATGGCCTGTACGGCCTCCCGCTTCCTTCCGGGGAGCCAGCGGCCGGGGTCCGCCAGGAACTTGAACAGGTCCTTGGCCCCGTCGAAGTGTCTGG
>DATGXY010000258.1:0-11928 GCA_035298525.1 Holophaga sp. | reverse complement strand
GCAGGCCCGTGCGGGCCGTGCGCAGGCGCTGGAGGGTCACGGCCAGCCGTTCCTCCGTCACGGGCTTCAACAGGTAATCCAGGGCCGCGTGCTCGAAGGCCTTGAGGGCGTGCTCCGCGAAGGCGGTGACGAGGACGACGGGGATGGAGCCCCCCAGCTCCGCCAGCAGATCCAGGCCCGAAAGGCCCGGCATCTGGATATCCAGGAAGAGGGCGTCCGCCGAGCCCCCGGCCTGCAGCCAGGCCAGGACCCCGGGGCCCTCCTCCAGCTCCGCCACCACCTCGCAGCCCTGCTCCCGCAGCAGGCGCACCAGGCGCTTGCGGTTGAAGGGTTCGTCCTCGGCCACCACCACCCGCAGGATCTCAGCCATGGCGCGCCTCCAGGGGCAGGCGCAGGGTGGCCCGGGTCCAGGCCCCGTCCCGGGCCAGGGTGAAGGCGGAGCCCGGCCCCAGGAGGGCCAGGCGCTCCCGCAGATTGCCCAGGCCCACGCCGCTGGGGGCCTCCGGGGCCAGGGGCCGGCCCGTGTTGGCCACCTCCAGCTCCAGCCGGCCGTCCACCCCCGCCGCCCGGATGCGCAGTTCCCCGCCCCCGTGCTCCGGGGCGATGCCGTGCTTGATGGCGTTCTCCACCAGGGGCTGCAGGAGCAGGGGCGGAACCGGACAGGCATCCAGGTTCCCGTCCCAATCCCAGACCACCCGCAGGCGCCGGTCCAGGCGCAGGGCCTCCAGGGCCAGGTAGCGCTCCGCCAGCCGCCGTTCCTCCCCCAGGGGATGGGCCGTGCGTTCCCCCAGGTCCAGCACCTGCCGCAGCAGGCCCGCCATGTCCAGGAGCGCCCGCTCCGCCCGGGGCGGGTCCTCCCGCACCAGCTCCGCCACCCCGCTCACCGCGTTGAAGAGGAAGTGGGGGTGCAGCTGGGCCTGGAGGGTGCGGAGCCGGGCCCGGCCCGCGGCCGCCTTCGCCCGGGCCTCCTCCGCCTCGGCCCTCTCCAGCCGGGCCAGGATCGCGCCCAGGAGCACGAGGAAGCTGAAGGAAACCCCCGCCGCCAGGAGGGTCCTGCGGGCCGGCGCCATGCCCATGGGCCCGTGCGTGCCCCGGCCGTGCATGCCCCGGCCGCCCCCCATGCCGGGGCCGCCCATCATGCCGGGGCCCCGGCCCCCGGCCAGGCCCCCGGTGCCCAGGGCCTCCACCAGGAGCCAGGTGCACAGCAGCCCGAAGGGCAGCGCCTGGACCAGGCCCCGGGCCGGGGAGGCCAGGGGCCGGTCATCCCCCGTCCACTGCCAGGGCAGGGGCGATAGGACCAGCAGCAGACAGCCCCAGGCGAAGGGGGCCAGGGCCTCCCCGTCCAGGTCCAGGCCGTGGGGCAGGAGGATCCACCGGGCCCCGTTCCACAGAAGGCCGAAACCGAGGACGGCGCCCCAGGTGAAGGGGCGCCCGATCCTCTGCCGGATGGCCCCGGCGGCGGCTTGGGCCCGCATGGGCCCAGTCTAGCTCAGCGGCAGCCTCCCTGGCCGTATCCGCGCCCGTGGCCCCGGCCGTGGCCCATGCCCGGACCCGCGGCCATGCGCTCGTCCATGGCCTTCTTCTGCTCGGGGGTCAGAAGCTTCTCCCGCTCCAGGCGGAGGGCGCGGTGCTCCTCCATGAGGGCGAGCTTGGCCTGGCTTTCCTTTTCCACCAGGGGCTTGAGGGCGGTCTTGCCGTCCCGCATGGCGGCCTTTAGGGCCTGGCGGGCCTCCTGGTGGGCCTTGCGCTTGGCCTCGAGGCTGGCCTTGTGCTGTTCGTCCAGCTTCTTGAAGGCGGCCTGCTGATCCGCGGTCAGATGGGGCAGGGCGCGGCAGGCCCCCTGGGGGCCGTCGCAGGCGCCCCTGCGGCCGCCCCAGCCCTGGGCGGCGGCGGGCAGGGCGAGGGTGAGGATGAGCCCGGCCAGAAGGGTGCGGGCGATGCGTCGGGTCGTGGGTTCCATGATTGCCTCCATCGGCGGCCATTGCGGTTCCGCCTTGCCCCATTGGACGGTCCGGAGACCGGGAAGGCCGAGGGGCGCCCTCCAATGGCAGGAATGGAGGATCGAATGGCAAAAACGGGGGATCGGACGGCTATCCCAGGGGCAACTTCCCCGGCTGCCGGCGCAGTTCCTGGACGAACTGCCGGTCCGATTCCTGGATATGGGGCAGGAGCCAATCCCTCAGGAAGGCCGGAAGGGCCAGTCCGCTCAGGGAACCGTTCTTGTACTGGCGCAGATGATCCTGGCACTGGGCCAGCAGTTCCTCATGCTCCGCCGCATGCCGGGCCAGACCCCCGAAGCCCGCCTCGGCCATGGCCTCCTCCTCCCGCTGGAAGTGCTCCCGGGTGGCCTGCACCAGCTGCTCCAGGATCCGGTAGACCTCGTTGCGGTCCCCCCGCGCCGCCACCAGGGCCTGCACCTCTTCCACCCGGCGGGCCAGATCCCGGTGATCCTCGTCCAGACGTTCGTGGCCCGTGCCGTGTTCCCGGGACTTCCAGGCGAACCCGCGGGCCTTTTCCTTGGACTTGGATCCGAAGAACCACATCCGATCAACATGCCACAACGAACGAGTCTCGGTCACACTGTTTTTTTTGATGGAGGTCTCATGGACACGCCCCGCACCGCCCTCATCACCGGCGCCAACCGGGGCATCGGCCTCGCCCTTGCCCAGGCTCTGGCCCGCCAGGGCCACCGGGTCCTCCTGGGGTGCCGGAACGCCCAGGAAGGCCAGGAGGCGGCCGGGCTCATCCCGGGGGCCCGGGCCCTGGTGCTGGACCTGGAGGCCCTCGGCTCCCTGGCCGCTGCCCTGGCCGAGGCCGGCCCCGTGGATGTGCTCGTGAACAACGCCGGCGTTTGCCCGGAGGGCACGGCGGAGCAGGTGCCCCTGGAGGTCGTCCGCCAGGCCTTCGAAGTGCATGTGTTCGGCCCCCTGGCCCTCATTCGCGGGGTCCTGCCCGGCATGCGGGCGCGGGGCTACGGGCGCATCGTGAACGTGAGCAGTGGTTGGGGTTCCTTCCGGGAGGGCCTCACCGGCCCCTTCGCCTACTCGGTTTCCAAGGCCGCCCTGGATGCCCTTACCGTGAACCTGGCCCGGGACCTGCCCCCCGGCATCCTGGTGAACGCCTGCTGCCCGGGCTGGGTCCACACCCGCATGGGGGGGAGCGAGGCCCCCCGAACGCCCGAACAAGGGGCCGATACCCCCCTGTGGCTGGCCACCCTTCCCGCCGGCGGGCCCAACGGCGGTTTCTTCCGGGACCGCAAGCCCATCGCCTGGTAGCGCTTCCGCGCCCCGGAGCCCTTGGCGATCCGGCCGTTTGCCGATCATACTTGTTGCTTATGCAACTCCTGATCCCCTGGGAAGAGGCCAGTCTTCCCCTCATGCTCACCGTCGTGCGAAGCCGTCTCCGCCAGGTCTCCTGGCGGCTATTGGCCCCCTACGGGGTCACCCCCCAGCAGTTCCAGGTGCTGCGGGTCCTCCACGACAGCCCCGGGCTCTCCCACGGCGAACTGGCCGGGGCCCTGGGCCTGGACAAGCCCACGGCCACCCGCATGCTTCAGAACCTCCGCCGCAAGGGGTGGGTGGAGGTGCTGCCCAGCCCCGGCCACGGCCGGCGCCAGCACCTGCAGCTGAGCCCCGAGGGGCGGGACCTGATCGAGCGCCTGGCCCCCTTCCGGCGCGCCGTGCGGGAGGGCCTGGAAGCGGGCCTGGATCCCGAGGAGCGGAAGGCCGTGCGCGCCCTCCTCCTGAAGCTGAAGCTCAACCTCGACCGCCTGGACGAGGTCCCGGTTCAAGACAACGCCTGAGGCCCCCCCATGTGGATCGTACGCCTGGCCCTGCGCCGCCCCTACACCATCGCCGTCATGTGCCTGCTCCTGCTGCTCATGGGCGGCCTCTCCATGCGCCGCATGCAGGTGGACATCTTCCCCGGCATCGACATCCCCGTGGTGACGGTGGTGTGGAGCTACGGCGGCCTCACCCCCGAGGAGATGGAACGGCGCGTGGTGGCCGTGAGCGAGCGCTCCATGTCCACCACCGTCAACGGCATCGAACGCATCGAGAGCCAGAGCCTGCAGGGCATCGGCATCCTCAAGGTCCACTTCCAGCCCGGCACCGACATCGGCGCGGCCATCGCCCAGATCGCCTCGACCTCCAGCACCATCCTGCGCATCCTCCCCCCGGGCATCACCCCGCCCAGCATCCTCCAGTTCAACGCGGGCAACGTGCCCGTGGTCCAGCTCACGGCGCGCAGCGACACCATGTCCGAGCAGCAGGTGTGGGACCACACCTTCAATGCCATCCGCCTGCGCCTGTTCACCATTCCAGGCCTCTCCAGCCCCGGCCCCTTCGGGGGGCGCTCGCGGCAGATCTCCGTGGACATCGACCCCGACAAGCTGGCCGCGCGGGGCCTGAGCCCCGCCGACGTGGTCACCGCCGTCTCCAGCGAGAACGTCATCACCCCCGCTGGCACCGCGCGCCTGGGCGCGCGGGAGATGCCCGTCCTCACCAACTCCAACCCCTCCCGGGTGGAGGACCTGCGCGCCCTTCCCCTCAAGGTGGTGGGCGGCGCCCCCGTCCTGCTCCGGGACGTGGCCCAGGTCTACGACGGCTTCTCCGACCAGACCAACATCGTGCGCATCGACGGCAGGCGCGCCACGTACCTGGCCATCCTCAAGAAGTCCGACGCCAGCACCCTGGCCGTGGTGGACGCCGCCAGGGAGATGCTCCCCGTCATCCAGGCCGCGGCCCCCCAGGGCCTGGAGCTCAAGTTCGACTTCGACCAGAGCCGCTTCGTGCGGGGGGCCATCTCCGACGTGGTGAAGGAGGCCTTCATCGCCTCCACCCTCGTGTCGCTCATGATCCTCTTCTTCCTGGGTTCGGGCCGGGCCATGCTACTGGTGTGCACCAGCATCCCCCTGGCCATCTTCGCGGGCATCATCGGCCTGAAGGTCTCCGGCCAGACCATGAACATCATGACCCTGGGCGGCCTCAGTCTGGCCATCGGCATGCTGGTGGACGACGCCACCGTGGAGGTGGAGAACATCCACCGCAACCAGGCCATGGGCAAGCCCCTCACCGTCGCCATCCTGGACGGGGCCGGCCAGATCGCCGTCCCCGCCATCGTGGCCACCCTGGCCATCTGCATCGTGTTCTTCCCGGTGGTGCTCCTCGTGGGCCCCGCCCGGTACCTCTTCACGCCCCTGGCCATGGCCGTGGTCTATTCCATGCTGGCCTCGTACCTCCTCAGCCGCACCCTGGTGCCGACCCTGGCCCGCATGCTCCTGGAGCATGACGAACACGCCCCCGAGACCGCCCTGGGGCGCTTCAACGCCTGGCGCGAGCGGGGCTTCGCCCGCTTCCAGGCCGCCTACGGCCGGGCCCTGGACGTGGTGCTGCACCACCGGGTCTACGTCCTGGCCCTGGCCGGCGCCTTCGCCCTCGTCAGTTCGGGGCTCCTCCTCTTCCTGGGCCGGGATTTCTTCCCGGCGGTGGACGCGGGCCTCATGAAGCTCCACGTGCGGGCCCCCGCGGGCACGCGCCTGGAACGGACCGAGTCCCTCATCGCCGAGGTGGAGAAGGTCATCCGCGAGACCGTCCCCGCCCGGGACCTGGCCACCCTCAACAGCAACATCGGTGTGCCGGGCCCCTTCAACCTGAGCATGATCCCCTCGGACAACGTCACCTCCGCCGACGCGGACGTGTTCGTGAGCCTCCATCACGGGCACCGGCCCACCCAGGCCTACATGAAGGCCCTCCGCGAGGTCCTGCCCGGGCGCTTCCCCGGCGTCTCCTTCTACTTCCAGCCCGCCGACATCGTCAGCCAGGTGCTCAACTTCGGCGTGCCCGCCCCCATCGATGTGCAGGTGGAGGGCAACAACCTGGCCGCCAGCGCCGAGGTGGCGCGCCGCCTGGAGGCCGCCCTCCGGCAGGTGCCGGGGGCCGTGGACGTGCGCCTCAAGCAGGTGGTGAACGGACCCGGCTACCGGGTGGAAGTGGACCGCATGCGCGCGGCCCGCCTCGGCCTCAGCCAGCAGGCCGTGGCCAACGGCCTCCTGGTGAGCCTCTCGGGCAACGGCCAGGTGGCCCCCTCGTACTTCCTGGATCCCGTCACGGGCGTCAACTACACCGTGGCCGTGAAGACCCCCCTGACCCGCATGGCCACCCCCGGCGATCTCATGGCCACCCCCTTCGCCCTTCCCGGGGGGACCGCCCTCCTCCAGGCCGGGACCGCCCCCGTGGGCCCCGCCGCCCAGCCCACCTTCGAGCCCCTCTCCAACTTCGCCGCCCTCCAGCGCACCACCATCCCCACCGAGATCAACCACTCCACCGTCCAGCGGGTGCTGGACGTCATGGCCAACGTGGAGGGCCGGGACCTGGGCGCCGTCATGGCCGACATCCAGCGCCAGGTGAAGGGCCTGGGCCAGCTGCCCCCCGGCATCCGCCTCCGGGTCCGGGGCCAGTACGAGGTCATGGTGGAGGCCTTCGCCAACCTGGGCGGCGGACTCGTCATCGCCATCGTCCTCGTCTACCTCCTCATGGCCGTCCTCTACCAGAGCTGGCTGGACCCCTTCATCATCCTCTTCTCCGTGCCCGGGGCCCTCGTGGGGATCCTCTGGATGCTGGCCCTGACCGGCACCACCCTGAACGTGGAATCCATGATGGGCGCCATCATGGCCGTGGGCATCGCCACCTCCAACTCCATCCTCCTGGTGAGCTTCGCCAACGACGTGCGCGTGGCCGACCCCACCCTCTCCGCCCTGGAGGCGGCCCAGGCCGCGGGCCGGGTGCGGCTGCGCCCCGTGCTCATGACCGCCCTGGCCATGATCCTGGGCATGATCCCCATGGCCCTGGCCCTGGGCGAGGCCGGCAGCCAGAACGCGCCCCTGGGGCGCGCCGTCATCGGGGGCCTCCTCATGGCCACGGTGGTGACCCTCTTCGTGGTGCCCGTCGTCTACAGCCTCTTCCGCAAGAAGCCCCCCACGGCCCACCTCCTGGACGAGAAGTTCCACATCGAGCAGCAAGGGAGCGAAGCATGACCGCCCAGACCAGCTTTTCCCGGTTCCGCCTCGGGGGCGTCGTCCTCCTCCTGGCCGCCGCCGCCTCCATCACCGCCCTCTGGGCCCTCCAGCGCGCCGGGGTGAAGGCCGAGGCCTCCCGCCTCCGCAACCAGGAGGAGGCCGGACCCCGGGTGCGGGTCGCCCAGGTGGGGGGCGAGGGCGACGGCCGCGTGGTGGAACTGAACGGCGAGGCCCTGCCCTTCGAATCCACCACCCTCTACGCCAAGGTGAGCGGCTTCCTGCGGGAGATCCGCGTGGACAAGGGCTCGCGGGTGGCCAAGGGCCAGGTGCTGGCCGTCCTGGAATCCGCCGAGGTGAACACCGACGCCCGGGCCCTCAAGGCCGACGCCGAGAACAAGCGCCGCCAGGCGGAGCGCGTGCGCAAGCTGGCCCGGGAGGGCGTCATCAGCAGCCGCGACCTGGAGGACGCCGAGGCCGCCGCCCGCATCGCCGAGGAGAAACTGGCCTCCCAGGCCGCCCTGCAGGGCTACCTCACGGTCACCGCCCCTTTCTCCGGCGTCGTCACCCAGCGCTTCGCCGATCCCGGCGCCCTCATCCAGAACGGGGCCAGCACCACCACCGCCCAGCCCATCGTGGCCCTGGCCCAGGTGGAGCGCCTGCGCGTCGCCTTCTACCTGGACCAGGGCATGGCCGCCCGGGTGAAGCCCGGCCAGGCGCTCGCCGTCCGCCCCGTGGACCGCCCCGATCTTTCCCGTTCCATCCAGGTCTCCCGCATCTCCGGCGCCCTGGACCCCCGCACCCGCACCCGCCTCGCCGAGGCCGACCTGGATAACCGGGACGGCGCCTTCGTGGCCGGGGGCGCCATGCTCGTGAGCCTCCCCCTGCCCCGGGAGGAGGGCCGCCTGGAGATCCCCTCCGAGGCCGTGCTGATCAAGGGCGACAAGACCTTCGCCGCCGTGGTGGGCCCCGACGGCCGCCTCGCCATCCGCCCCGTGCTCCTGGGCGAGGACACCGGCAGCCGGGTCCGCGTCCTCCAGGGCCTGAAGGCCGGGGAGAAGGTGGTCATGAACCCCTCCGCCACCCTGAAGGACGGGGACCGGGTGCAGCCGGTGGAGGTGAAGGGGTAGGCGCCTCAAGGATAAGGGTCCGGACGCCCTTCCAGGACGCATCTTGGGCGTCGCGGACCCCTCTCCGCCGGCATCAGAGCAGCACGCCGATGCCAGGTTCCAATCCGTTGCCCGCTCAACGGAGGGAAGCCACTGGCCTGGGCGTCCAGGAGCCTGCCATGCCCCTTGTCCGACCCCTGCGCCCCCCCAGGCTTCCCTGGGCCGCATGTGCCCTTGCCCTGATGCCCACGGCCATCTCCATGACCCCACCCAGGGAAGCCATCGGCCTATCCGAACCCCTCAGCCCGCTCCCTGGCCCCATCCCGCCGGAAGACGAGGCCAGCCTGGCCAGAGCCCTGGGCGGCACGACGCCCCCGGGCGCCTTTCCCATGGCACCCCTGGAGGCCTACCTCGCGGAGCATCCCCGTTCTCCCTACCGGGCCTCCCTGCTCCTGAACCTGGGTTTGGCCTGGCGCCAGGCGGGCCGGTATTCCCGGGCCATGACGGCCTTGGAGGAGGCTTGGCGCCTGCTCGAGCCGTGCCGGACCCCCAGCCTTTCTCGCCTGGCGGACCGGGCCGCGGCCGAATTGGCCGAACTGCAAGGGCAGTTCGGGCGCCAAGACGCCCTTGCCCACCTGCTTTCCCAGGTGGAAGGACGTCCCCTGGTCGGCTCGGCCTTCGAACGGCTCGCCAAGGCGCGCCGTGGCCTTGGCCTGATGGCCTCGGAGCCGGCCCTGGCCTTCCGCTGCGGCCCCCTGGGCCTGGATCGCATCCGGGCCGCCCGGGGCCTGCCCCCCCACCCGGATTGGGCCGCCCGGACCCCTTCGACCCCCAGGGGCACCAGCCTCGCCCAGAACGCCATCTGGGCCCGGGAACTGGGACTCCCCCTCCGGGCCGCCCACCGCCACCCAGGCGCCACCCTTCCTTTGCCCGCCCTTATCCACGGTCGCCTCGGCCACTTCGCCGCGGTGATCGAGCACCGGGACGGCCGGTACCGCCTCCAGGATCCCACCTTCGGGGAGGAGATCTGGATCCCCGACCGTACTCTTGAGGAAGAGGGAAGCGGCTACGCCCTCATTCCCAAGGGCCCCCTTCCCCGCGGCTGGAGGCCCGTTTCACGGACGGAGGCAGGCCGGGTATGGGGTCGGGGCACCACCAGCACCGGTCCGGAGAATGGCCCCTATCCCGACGACGAGCGCAAGCCGGAACGCTGCCCCGCCCCCCCCGGCATGCCCGTATACCGCATGGGCACCGCCTACGTGAACCTGGAGGTGACCGATTCCCCCGTGGGCTACGCCCCCCCGCGGGGGCCCGCGGTGCGCTTCCGGATCACCTATGACAGCCGGAACGCCCATCAACCCCAGGCCTTCACCTTCGCCAACCTGGGCCCCCGGTGGAGCGCGGGCTGGGTGGAATACCTGGTGGACGACCCGGCCTTCCCCGGCCAGACCGTGTACCTCCACGCCGGAACCGGCGGCCGCATCCCCTACGCGGGCTATGACCCGGCCACCGCCGCCTATGCGCCCCAGGCCCGGACCCGGGACCGGCTCCGGCGCACCGGCCAAGCCGCCTATCGCCTGGAGCATCCGGACGGCTCCGTCGCGCTGTTCGAGCATGTGGACGGGGCATCCACCTTCCCCCGCCGCGTCTTCCTCACCCGGCGCCTGGATCCCGCCGGCAACCCCCTGGACTTCCGCTACGACGATCGGAACCGGCTGACCGAGGTCGTGGACGCCCTGGGCCGGTCCACCCTCCTGGTCTACGGCAACCCCTCCGACCCTCTCAAGATCACGGGCGTCCAGGATCCCTTCGGCCGAAGGGCCCGCCTGGAGTACGACGACGCCGGCCTCCTCGTCCAGGTCACCGACGCCATGGGCATGGCCACCACCTTCACCTACGGCCCCACCCCCCAGGCCTCCGGCGCGCCCAGGGACTTCCTCAACGCCATGGCGACGCCCTACGGCACCACCACCTTCGCCATGGGCGAAGGGGGGGGCGGGACCCGCTGGATCGAGGCGGCCGATCCCCTCGGGCACAGGGAAAGGGTGGAATTCCGGCATGCGGCCCCCGGCATCGCGGCCGCGGAGGCCGCCGCCCCTCAGGGATTCACCAACGCCCACCTGGATCTCCGGAACACCTTCTACTGGAGCAAGCGGGCCTACGCCGCCGGCCCCGGCGACTACCGCCAGGCCGAGATCACCCATTTCCTCCATGCGTCCAATCCCGCCATCCTCTCCTCCATCCCCGAAAGCACCCGGAAGCCCCTGGAATCCAGGGTCTGGATGGCCTATGGCGGCACGGGGGACACCATCCGGGAGGGACGGAGCCCCAGGCCGACCGTGCGCACCCGGATGCTCGACAGGGGCGGGGAGCAGCGCACCACTTGGGCCTACAACGCCTGGGGCAAGGTCACCGAGGCTTCGGACGCCCTGGGGCGCACCTTGCGCTACCGGTATTCCGAGGATGGATCCGATCTCCTGGAAGTGCGCAACGTCACGGGGGGGCGTTCCGAAAGACTCGCCGCCTTCACGTACGACCACCGCCACCTGCCCCTCACGGCCACGGACGCCGCGGGCCAGACCACCACCTTCACCTACGATGCCTGGGGCCGGCTCACGTCCAGGCGCGATCCCTTGGGGCGCACCAACACGGTGATCCACGACGACCAGGGATTCCGGCGGGAGATCCTCGGCCCCGGGGGCGAACGCCTCGAAGCCACCACCTGGGACGAGGCCGGCCGGGTCCGGACCCACGAGGACGCCAACGGCCTGAAGCGCGCCTTCGACTACGACGCACTCGACCGCCTCGTGCGCGTCACCTTTCCCGACGGCACCACCGAGGAAACGGCCTACCACCTCCTGGAGCCAGAGCGGACCAAGGACCGCCTGGATCGCTGGACCCGCATGACCCATGACGCCCTGGGACGCCTGGAGGAGATCCAGGACCCCCTCGGCCGGCGGACCCGCTTCGCCTGGTGCGCCTGCGGCGAACTGGAATCCCTGACCGATCCCCTGGGCCGGTCCACCACCTGGAACCGGGACCTGCAGGGCCGGGTCTGCGCCCGCATCCTTCCGGACGGCAGCAGCTTCCGCTACCAGTACGACGGCGTTGGCCGCCTGGCCAAGCGCACCGATGCCAAGGGTCAGGTGACCACCTACCGATACGCGGCCGATGACGCCCTGATCCAGGTGGACCACCCCGGCGCCGAGGCCTCCACCCCCCCGGCCACCTTCGCCTTCGATCCGGCCTACCCCCGCATCGTTAGCTCCACCGGAGCCCAGGGCCTCACCACGTACGCCTATCACCCCGTCACGGAAAGGCCCACCCTGGGCGCTGGCCGGCTAGCCTCCGTCCTCACCCCCGCCGGGGGCCTGGCCTACGCCTACGATGAGCTGGGCCGCCTGGCCCGGCGGGAGGTGGATGGCCGGGTGGAAACGCGCGTCTACGACGATCTCGGCCGCCTCGCCCGCACGACGAATGACCTCGGCGCCTTCCGGTTCGCCTATCACGGGGCCGGCAACCAGATCCGGCGGATCGATGCGCCCAACGGCCAGTCGACGACTTTCAGCCTCCTCCCCGAGGGCCAGGACCTGCGCCTGGGGGAGGTGCGGAACCAGCGCTCGGATGGCAGTCTCCTTTCGGTCCATGCCTACACCTACGATCCCGGCGGGCGGATCCGCTCCTGGACCCACGTCCGGGATGCCCGCCCCCCCCTCGTCCAGACCTTCACCCATGACGCCGCCGGTCAGCTGCTGAGCGCCACGTTGACGGACAAGGATGCGGGCCAGGTGCTCCGCACCCTGGCCT
>DATGXY010000257.1:0-3502 GCA_035298525.1 Holophaga sp. | reverse complement strand
GTCTCGGCGCCTCGGCGATGGGCTTTTCGATGGGTGTTTCGGCGCGGGTCATTTTTGCGCCGGCAGCCGATAGAAATAACCATCGCCGAGGCGCCGAGAAGGCCGAGGATTCCGAGGAAAAGAAAAAATGGGTTCTCGCCTGCCACCTGGATGCGCCGGGCTGAAATGGCGTTACACGTATTTCTGGCGGCCTACACTAGGACACCGCCTCCTGCAGCACGGTCCGGATCTGGCCGAGGGTGAACGGCTTGGGGATGACGCTCGCCCTGGGGTCCCCGGCGATGGCGTCCTCCACGGCGGCATCCACATTGCCGGTGGCCAGGAGCACGGGCAGGGCCGGCTTGATCCGCCGCAGCCGTCCCAGGGTCTCCACCCCGCCCATCTCGGGCATGGTCACGTCCAGGATCACGAGATCGGGATCGGGGCCGGCCTCCAGCCGGGCAAGGGCTTTGGCCCCGCGGTCAGCGGTCTCCACGACGTGACCCAGGATTTCCAGCAGGCTGGGGACCGAGGCCAGGATGAGCTCGTCGTCATCCACGAGGAGGATGTTCATGGTTGTCTCCGGAGGCCAGAATGATCGTTCCGGATTGTACCTGCAATGCTTGCTTTTTCACAGAATCCCAGGAGGGGGTTATCCTGGAGGACCGCAACCGCGGTTGCCAACCGGAGCCCAACCTGATGCGCCACTCCCTCCTGCTCGCGGCCAGCGCCGCCTCCCTCCTCTCCTTCCTGGCCTGCGGCCGGGACAAGGCCGTGCCTCCGGTGGCCGCCAAGCCGGCCGGCCAGGGCGGTCTGACGGGCACGGTCCAGGAGGTCATTCCCGCCGCCCCCTACACCTACCTGCGCATCAAGGCCGCCCAGGGCGATCTGTGGGCCGCCGTGCCCGCCGCCGAGGTGAAGACCGGCCAGACCGTCACCGTCCAGGTGCAGATGCGCATGGACCGCTTCGAATCCCCCAGCCTGAAGCGCACCTTCGAGAACCTGCACATGGGCACCCTGGCCGGGAGCGAGGCCCCCGCCGGCGCCCCCATGGGCATGCCCGCCCCCGCCCCCCAGGCCCCCGCCGGCCCCGACGAGAAGGTGGCCAAGGCCACCGGCGCCGAGGCCCGCACCGTGGCCGAGGTGTTCCAGGCCAAGACCGCCCTGAAGGAAAAGACCGTCGCCATCCGCGGCAAGGTCGTGAAGTACAACGAGGGCATCATGGGCCGCAACTGGCTGCACCTGCGGGACGGCAGCGGCTCGGCCTCGGCCAAGGACAACGACATCACCGTCACCACCAAGGACGCCTGCAAGGTGGGCGACGTGGTCACCGTCCGCGGCGTCGTGCGCCTCTCCAAGGATTTCGGCGCCGGCTACGCCTACGATGTGATCGTCGAGGAAGCCAAGGTCGTCAAGTAGGCCCCCTCACTTCTCCGGCAGTCCGACCTTGCCCATCAGGGCCCTGAACCTGGGGTCCTGGCGGAGCTCGTCGGCCATGGGGTCCCTGCGGAGGTAGACCAGGTACTCGCAGCGCTCGTCCAGGGCCCGGTCCAGGTAGCGGAAGGTGGCCTCCCGCTCCTTCAGGGCGGCGTGGATGGCGGCGAAGTAGAGGCTGGGCACCGGCAGGGGCCTGCCGCCGTACACCGGGGGATGGCGCAGGGCCTCGAGCATCTCCTGGGCCCGGGCCCGGTCCCCCATGCGCGCGTAGGTGTGGCCCAGGAGCATGGCCAGGCCGGGGCCCCGCCCCGACTGCTCCCAGGCGGCCTTGAAGATCCGCGCGGCGCCGGCCAGGTCCCCCTTCTGGGCCCGGGCCCGGCCCAGGTTCACGTGGGCCAGCATGAAGGCGGGATCCAGTTCCATGGCCGCCCTGGCCGCGGTCTCGGCCCGGTCGAAATCCCGGGCGAAGTAGTGGCATTCGCTGAGGGCCGTCTTCACCACGGGGGAGAGGGGATCCACCGCCTCGGCCCGGGCCAGTTCCACCAGGGCCTCCTGGCTGCGGCCCAGGACGGAGAGCAGGAGGGCGTACCACTGGTGGGCGGTGGCCAGGTTGGGATCCAGGTGGATGGCCCGGCGGAACTCCGCTTCGGAACCCGGCCAGTCCCAGTCGTGGATGAGCTTGATGTAGGCCAGGGTGGCGTGGGCCTCGGCCAGGTCCGGATCCAGGACCAGGGCCCGCTCCAGGGCGGCCCGGGCCGCGGGCATGGCCTGGGCGGGGGCCATGGCCCCCATCTCCGCGGAGCCCAGGAGGGCCAGGCAGTTGGCCACCCCCACGTGGGCGGGGGCGTAGGCCGGATCCAGGCGCAGGGCCTCCTGGTAGAAGGCCAGGGCCTTGAAGAGATCCAGGGGGGTGCGCCGCCCGAAGAAGAAGCGGCCCTTCATGAAAGGTTCGGCGGCGGCCTGGGAGGGGGTGGGATGGCTCCGGGTGCCGGAGGGCCGCAGGGCCAGGCTCAGGCTCCGGGCCAGGTGCTCGGCCACCTGGGCCTGGATGGCCAAGGCGTCGCCCACGGGCGCGTCGAACACTTCGGACCAGCCCTCCGTTTCGTCCCGGCCCTTCACCAGGTGGGCGGTGATGCGCACGTGGTCCTCGGAGCGGCGCACCCGGCCCAGGAAGAGCTGGGTGGCCCCCAGTTCCCGGGCGATCTGGCCGATCCGCTTGGGTGAACGTTTGTAGGGCCGGGTGGAACCCATGGCCAGGATCCGCACCCCGGGGGGCAACTGGCGCCTCAGCTGGGTGATGAGCTCCTCCGTGAGCCCATCGGTGAAGAAATCGTCCACGCCGGATCCGTCCAGGTTCTCGAAGGGCATCACCGCCAGGACGATCCCCCGGTCCACGGGGGCCAGGAAGCGCCAGGCGGCCCAGCCGCCCAAGGCCAGCAGCAGGGTCCCCGCCAGGCCCAGGACCCAGCCCCGCCAGGGCAGGCGCCGCCCTTTGTCGTCCTTTGGCACTTCCTCCGCCTCCGGCTCCAGGGAGGGCTCCCCGGAAACGGCCGGCTCCTCCTCCGGCACCCGCACCCGGGAGGCCTGCCAGCGTTCCAGCTCGGAACGCAAGGCGAAGACGCTGCCCTGCTTGTCGTGGAAGTGCCGGTGCACGGGCAGGCCTTCCGCCTTCTCCCAACGCTGGACCGTGCGCACATCCCGCCGGAGGAAGGCGGCGATCTCCTTCCAGGATTCAAGGCGGTCTTCCGGTGCCTCCGCGGCCATGGAGCCTACTCCATCCAGGTTGTGCATGTGGGTTTGCATGCAGACGTTAGCACAATCCCGAGCCTTCGCTCCGTTTAAAATTGAAAAGCTCATGGAAGCGGCAAAGCGACCTGCCGTTCCCTGCCGCTGGCGGCCGCGCCCGCGGGGAGGCCACCTTGGGCCACACCGCGAGGAGGCCGCATGTCCCGGCATATCGGCATCGATATCGGCGCGGAGACCCTCAAGGCCGTCGAACTGGTCCTGGAGGAGGGGACCTGGACCCTGGCCCGCCGGATCCGCCTGGAGCACCTCAAGGCCCCCGGCCCCCTGGCGAGGGATCTGC
>DATGXY010000256.1:0-8998 GCA_035298525.1 Holophaga sp. | reverse complement strand
AGGACGAGGGTGCCCCCCCGGGGCATCGCGTCGCAGGCGTTGATGGCCAGGTTCAGGAGGGCCATGGAGATGGCCCCCGCGTCCCCGAACACGGGCGGAAGCCCGGGGGCCAGGTCCACGCTGATGTCGATCTGCTTGAGGAGGGTGTGCTCCAGGAGTTCCGCCTCCTGGCGCACCAGGCGGTTCAGGTCCAGGACCTCGCCGCTCTGGAGCTCCTTCCGGCTGAAGTCCCGGAGGCTGCGCACCAGGTGGGTGCCCCTTTCCGCGGCCCCGAGGATGAGCTCGGCGCCCCGGGGATCCCCTCCGGACCGCTGGTCCCGCTCCCGGAGGACGGTGGCCATGGAGGTGATGGCCGCCAGGACGTTGTTCATATCGTGGGCGACGCCGCTGGCCAGCCGCCCCACGGTCTCCAGGCGCTGCAGGTGCTGGGCCTGGCCCTCGAAGGCCGCGCGCTCCGCCTCCAGGCGCCGGCGCTCCCGCTGGTCCACGGCGGTGGTCACCAGCCAGGAGACCCCGTCCGTGCGAACCTGCTCCACGTGGGCGAGGACGGGGATCACCTCCCCATCCCGGCTCCGCACCTGCAGTTCCACCCCCTCGGCCCTCCCGCCCAGGCGCAGGTGCCGGAGGAGGCGGTCCCTGTTCTCCGGGTCGACCCATCCCAGCTCCACGGTGCTGCGCCCGATGCAGTCCTCGCGGGCGTAGCCGGAGAGGGCGCAGAAGCGGTCGTTGACCTCCAGGAGGGCGCCGTCCTCCTCCTGGGTGATGGTCATGATCACGGGGGCGGCGTTGAAGGCGCGGTTGAACTTCTCCTCGCTCATCTTCAGGCGGCGCTCGGCGAGCTTGCGCTGGGTGATGTCGATGACCAGGCCGTGGTAGCGCAGCAGGGACCCGTCCTCGCGCCGGTCGGGGTAGGCCCGCATGAGGAGCCAGCGCTCCGCGCCCCCGGCCAGGGGCACGCGCCATTCGGACTCGAAGGGACGGCCCTCGCCCATGGCCTGCCACACATGGCTCAGGATGCCGTCCCGTTCGCCGGGGTCCAGGGCGGAGGCCCAGGTTTCCAGGCCGGGCACGACGGAGTCGGGCTCGAAGCCCAGGAGGCGGAAGAGGTTCCCGGACCAGCGGTCCCGCCCCGTGGCGGGATCCCACTCCCACCACCCGATGGAGCCTAGGGCCTCGGCGTTGCGCATGAGCTCCACCTGGTCCTGGAGGGCGGCGGCCTTCTCCCGGTAGCGGTGGCGCAGTTCCCGGTTCAGGGCCGCGAGTTCGTTGGAGGTGGCGGTGAGCACGTCCAGGGCCTCCGCGGTCGCCGGCAGGACCCGCTCCCCCACCAGCACGCAGTGGCCCTGGTAGGGGAAGAAGAAGGCCCGGAGGGCGGTGCCGAGGACCAGGGGGTGACGCACGGAGAGCACCACCGGGTCCCGGTCGAAGGCCTGGGGATCCGGGGCCGGCGGCGATCCGTCCGGCATGGACAGGAACTCGCCCAGGGGGGTCCCGGGCTCCGGGGGCCAGTCGTGGAACAGTTTGCGGAAGGCCTCGTTGGCCTCGACGATGGCCAGGCCCGGATCGGTGCGGACCATGACCACGGTGGAGGAGACCCGCACCAGGAAGCCCGCCAGCAGGTCCATGAGGGGAGGATCCAGATCCCGCCAGGTCATGGGCGGCCCTCCACCCAGCTCTCCGCCATGAGGCAGCCCGACCGGGCGTCGGAGGCCCCCCCATCCGCGCCCAGGCTCTCCGCCAGGCCGGGCTCCCATTGGAAGATCTGGCCGCCCACCAGGATCCGGGGGGCCGGGGCCAGGTCCAGGCCCCGCACCGCCTGGATGAGCTCCGCGGTGCGGCGCAAATTGAAGGCCATGGTCACCGAAAGGGCCACCAGGTGGGGGCGGAAGGCCCGGACGGCGTCCAGGAGGGCTTCCTGGGGCGTATCCGCTCCCATGAATCGGGTATTCCAGCCCCGGACCTCCAGGAGATCAGAAAGCATCCAGGCGCCGATCTGGTGGTGCTCGTTGGGGCTGGCGGCCACCAGGGCCCTGCGGCCTGGCCTGGCACCGTAGTCCAGCCGCGCGAAGGCCTGGGCCATGAGCCGGGTGGCCAGGGCGGAGGCCATGTGCTCCTGGGCCGTGGTGATGCGCCCCGCCTCCCACAGGTTGCCGATGCGCCGCAGGGCCGGGTCCAGCAGATCCAGGTACAGGGTCTCCAGGGCGCCCTCCGCCCCCAGGGCCTGGGTGGCGATGGCCTCCGAGCCCACCCGGTCCCCGGTCACCAGGGCCAGCACGAAGGATTCCAGGAGGGGGCCCGCGTCGGGGGCCGGATCCACCGGCCCTTCCTTCGCCTCCTGGACGATGGCGGGATGGATCTCGATCATCCAGTCATAGACCCGGTGGATGGCCTCGGCCTCGGCGCCGGGGATCCGCTCGGCCACCGCGCCCTTCCAGGCCTCCAGTTCCACGGGGAAGTAGTCCGGGGATACCCCCCGGGCGCCGTACGTGCGGTAGACCCAGGGCAGGGTCCGGCGCAGGAGGGCCGGGGCGCCCAGGAAGAACACGTTGTCCATGAACTTGGCGTGGTTCTCGTGGTTCTGGCGGAGCAGATCGTAGGCGTTGGGACCCAGGAAGCGGATCAGGTCCGGGTGCCGCAAAAGGCGTTCGTCCACCCGGGGGGGAAGGAAGGGGACGGCCTGGTGGAAGGCCAGACAGGCCGAGGGCCCGGGCAGTGCGGGAAGCGCGCCTGAAGGGGCCATGGGGCCTCCTGGTGGGGGAACGCCTGCATGAAGTGTTCAAGCTCCGGTTTTTTCCAGGCCCCCAGGCTAGATAGAAAGGGGATCACTTGCAACGGATATTCCCGGCCCGCCCGGGGAAAGGGTTGTCTTGCCGACCCCGTTGGTTCATCCTGGCCTCCCAGCGGCGCGCCGCCGGGGGATCCAGCCAACCGTCCGAGGGGAGCAACCCATGATCAGTCAGAAGATGCAGGAAGCCCTCAATACGCAGATCAATCTGGAGCAGGCCTCCGCCCAGCTCTACCTCGCCATGAGCGCCCATTGCGATGGCCTCAGCTTCAAGGGCTTCGCCCACTGGCTGCGGGTCCAGGCGGGCGAGGAAACCGCCCACGCCCTCAAGCTCATCGACTTCGTCCTGGACCGGGGCGGCAAGCTCGAGCTCAAGCCCATCCCCGCGCCGCCCACCGACTTCGGCGGCGTCATCCAGGTCTTCGAGCGGACCCTGGAGCACGAGCGCGGGATCACGGGCCGCATCAACGCCCTCTTCGAACTGGCCCGCCAGGAGAAGGACTACGCCAGCGAGATCACCCTGCAGTGGTACGTCACCGAGCAGGTCGAGGAGGAAGCCAACGTCGGCCAGATCGTGGACCACCTCCATGCGGTGGGGGACCAGGGCGGCGGCATCTGGTACCTGGATTCCCGCATGGGCAAGCGGGGACAGGCCTAGCCAGCCTTCCTTCCAGGACCCACAATGGAAGTCCCCTTCCCAGGCGCCCGCCCATGAGAAACCTCCTGATCGCCTTCATGCCCTGCCTCCTCGCGGCCCAGGTGCCCCAGGACGGCGCCCGCGTCCAGTCCTTCCAGGCCTCGGCCAAGGCCGTGCGCAAGGGGGGCACGGTGACACTCCGGTGGTCCGCCGCCGGCGCGGACACCGTCCGCCTGGAGCCCGTGGGCCTCGTGCTCCCCGCCCGGGGGGAGATCACCCACCGCATCGAGGATCGCACCATCTACTGGCTCCACGTGACCAACGCCACGGGCGGCCACAGCGTGCCCCTGGTGGTGGATCTGATCCCCGAGCCCCTTCCCCCGGCGCCGGCCCCCATGCCCCTGCCCCAGCCGGCCCTCCAGCCGGAGCTGCCGCGCCTGGCCACCCTGCCCGCCGTGCCCCCCTCCCCCGCCCTGCCCGTCAACCGGCCGGAACCGCGCCCGGTGCAGGTGGCCCACGTCACCGTCCGCACCCAGGCCGCCCGGAAGACCTGGATCCAGTTCGCCTCCGTGGTCGGCACCCGCAAGGCCGCCCGCCTGCGCTCAAGCCTCCTCCGCCTGGCCTCCGCCGAGACCAGCGTCGTGGTGCGCCGGGGCAAGGGCCGCACCTACCAGGTGGTGCGGAGCCTGGCCTTCCCCACCGCGCAGGAGGCCCGCACCCGCCTCGCGGAGCTGGAACCCGCCCTGCGGGCCCTCCGCATCCGGCCCATGCTCGTCTACGGCCCGGCCCAGCCGGTCACCCCAGCCGTCCTCTACGCCGGGGCGGAACGGGCCCGCTAGGGCATGTTCGGCATGCAGGAGGGGGGATTCCCCGGCGCCCACAAGACGCCGGGGAATCCCCCCTTCGCCTAGTCCTCCTTCAGGGGGGCCGTGATCTCCTTGCTGGCCTTCTTGAACTCCTGGATGCCCCGGCCCAGGGACTTGCCCAGTTCCGGCAGCTTGGAGGGGCCGAAGAAGATCAGCAGGATCACGCCGATCAGGAGGATTTCCGTCAAACCGAGATTGCCCATGGGCTTCGCCTCGCGTGGTTAAGGGGTCATTCCCCGTGGGTGATGGTGAGCTTGAACTTGGGATGGCAGTCCTTGCACATGACCACCGATTTCTGGTGGCCGAAGTGGCAGGCGGTGCAGGCCATCTCGCCGTAGTGGCTCTTGTGGGGGTTGGGGAGGTGCGCCTCCTTGGGGCGGGTGCGTTCCACCAGGGCGTCCATGGGGCCGTGGCAGGCCAGGCAGCGCCCGTCCTCCACCCCGTCGCCCTTGCCGGGGACGCGGTTGGCGTGGCAGCCCGCGCAGGAGACCCCGGCCTTGGCATGGGCGGAAGCCAGGTGGCGGCCCTCGGCCACGTCGGCGAAGGCCGCGCGGGCCGCCTTCAGG
Source organism: Holophaga sp. (assembly GCA_035298525.1). Lineage (GTDB taxonomy): Bacteria > Acidobacteriota > Holophagae > Holophagales > Holophagaceae > Mesoterricola. Next base: position 4,144 of record DATGXY010000256.1, on the reverse strand, counting down.
TCGTCGGCCGTGGCCTTGCCCAGGGGCTTCTTGGCGCCCTTCACGGAGAAGGTCTTGCCGTTGCCGGCGTGGCATACGGCGCAGTCCACCCCCCCGTGGCCCCGGTGCAGCTTCACGGCGAAGGGGTTCTTCGCCGCCTCGGAGGCGCCCTTGCGGGCCGGGTCATGGCAGGGCAGGCACTTCTGGATGCCGTCGCCCTTGACCTTGGGGTGGGCGGGGCCCAGCTGGGCCGCGAGATCGGGGTGGCAGGCCGCGCAGCCCGGGGGGGCGGCGAAGGCCGGCAGGGTGAGGAGGCCGATGAGCAGGGCCCAGGCTTTCATGGGGACGTTCTCCGGGAAGGGGCCCCCCCTTGCGGGGGGGCGTTCCGTGGTGCGGGGGTTCAGGCCTTTTCGGCCGCGGCGTTGAGGCCGGCGATGCGGCCGAAGACCGTGGCGTCGGGGGTGGCGTTGCCGCCCAGGCGGTTGGCGCCGTGGAGGCCGCCCGTGACTTCGCCGGCGGCGTAGAGGCGGGGAATGGGCTTGCCCCAGATGTCCACGACCCGGGCTTCCTTGTCGGTGCGCAGGCCGCCCATGGTGTGGTGCACGGCGGGCCACTGGGCGATGGCGTAGTAGGGGCCCGATTCCATGGTGAGCATGGGGGCGGAGAAGGTCTTGTTGAACTCGGGGTCCTTCTTCTCCTTGATGTAGCCGTTGTGGCGGGTGATGGTGTCCTTGAGGACGGCGCCGTCCATGCCCAGCTTCCGGCCCAGCTCCTCCAGGGTGTCGGCCTTGACGAAGCGGCCCCTGGCCATGCCCATCTCGACCTCTTCCTTGGTGCCCATCTTGGGGATCATGGCCTCGTTGAAGATGGTGAAGGTCTTCTTGCCGCCCGTGGCCAGCTCGGCGCGGCTGACGACGTCGCGGCGCTCGACCTCGTTGACGAAGCGCTTGCCCTTCTCGTCCACGTAGACGATGCCGAAGCCGGGGCCACGGAAGGGGTACACCGCCGGGGCGTCCAGGATGCCCGTCTCGGGCTCGGCGTAGGGGTAGAGCTGGATGAAGGCCATGTGCAGGAGGTCCGCGCCCACGGCCTGGGCGAAGCGGATCATCTCGCCCGTGGCGCCCTTGTGGTTGGTGCAGTTGTAGCCGGCGTTCAGGGAGGGGTTGTAGATCATGCGCATGGCCACGTCGCGGCCGAAGCCGCCCGAGGCGAGCACCACGGCCTTGCGGGCGCGGATGTTGACGGGACCCTTGGGGCCCTTGACCTCGAGGCCGAGGACGGGGCCGTCCACGTCCTTGCGCCAGATCCAGCTGACCTCGGTCTTGAGGCGCATCTTGGCGCCGCGCTTCTCGGCGATCTTGCGCAGGGCCTCGGTGAAGCCGCGGCCGACGCCCTCGACGCAGGTGTGGGTGCGGTACTTGCTGTGGCCGCCGGTGCGGTTCAGCACGTTGCGCAGCTTCAGGCCGCCCTCGTCGATCATCCAGTCCAGGGCCTTTGGGGCGCCCGCGGTGAGCACCTCGACAAGCTCGGGGCTGCCGAAGAAGTCGCCGCCCTTGAGGGTGTCGTTCTTGTGGGTGTCGGCGCTGTCCTCGCCCAGGCCCAGCTTCTCGCGCAGGTGGAGCTCATCGGTCCAGGCGTTGTACTCGCCGCCGTTGATGATGGAATTGCCGCCGTAGACGGGCATCTTCTCCAGGATGACGACGGAGGCGCCCTTGCCGGCGGCCTCGGCCGCGGCGGCCAGGCCGGCGAAGCCGGAGCCGACGATGACCACGTCATAGGACTCGTCCCACTTGGTGGGCAGCTTGCGCTTGGCGGGGCTGGTGGCCGAGCCGGCCCCCAGGTCCAGGGCGAAGCCGCCCGTGGCGGCGGTGGCCAGGCCGAAGGCCAGGGAGGTTTTCAGGAAGGTGCGCCGGGAATCGCCGTCGGGGCGTTCTGGCGTGGGGGCTTCGTGCTTGGAGTTCTCCATTTCTGGCTCCTTGAAGGGGGTTGGTGACGGGTCCGCCGTCGGCGGTTAAATTCGGAAATCAAGGTCTCAAATCGGCTTTATTTCCTAATGAACTCTAGATTTCGTGAAAAAAGGATTGAAGGTGAATAAGCGGGGTGAATTCGGGTATCCGGACATCACTGATTGATTTCAATTATTGTTATTATTGTTTTTAAAACTGCAGGAAATCGGGTAGCCGGGGTGATAGCATGAATTCAACGGAAACGCCCCGGGCAGGACGGAAAGGGAAGCATGCCTCCGTACGGCGCACTGCTGGACAAGTCGATCTTCAAGCAGGTGTTCGAGTCCACCTCGGACCTGGTCCTGCTGACGGATCCGGAGGGCGCCATCCGCCAGCTGAACCGGGTCGGAGCCCGCATGTTCCCCAAGGAGAGCACGGCGGGGGTCCCCTTCTGGATCCGCCTGGGGCTCGAGGACGGGGGGCTGAAGGAGGTGCTGGAGCGCCACGGGAGCCTGCAGGGCCTCGTGGAGGCCACCGGGAGCCGCTACGCCGCCGAGGACGGGAGCAGCGTCTACGACATCCACCTGGTGCCCCTGGGCGGCGGGGGCGGGGCCCACGAGGGGTTCCTGCTGATCCTCAAGGACGCCACGGCCGTCGTGAACCGCCGCGCGGAGCTGGAGCGCAGGGTGGCCGAACGCACCCGCAGCCTCACCCGCAGCCAGAAGATGCTGCAGAGCGTCTTCCAGGGGGTGGGCAAGGGCATCGTCCTGGTGGACGGGGACCGGGAGATCGTGGAGTCCAACCAGAAGGCCTGCGAGATCTTCGGCCTGCAGCCCGCGAACATCCTGGGCATGCGCATCGACGCCCTCTGCGCCGGCGAGGGCCGGGAGCGCCTGGACCGGCTCATGGACGGCCTCGCCGAGAGCCAGGTGGCCTCCGCCGAGCTGGAGGCCCTCTACGTGGACCGGCGCGCCTTCCCCGCCGTGTTCACCGTCAGCCTCATCGTCGTGGACGGCGTGCGGCTCTGGACCGTCATCGTGGACGACGTGACGGGCCAGCGGAACATGGAGCGCCAGCTGGAGCTGGAGAAGAACCTCACGGAAGAGGTGAACATCACCCTGCGCAACGTCCTCCGGAACATCGAGAACGAGCAGCGGGACCTGGTGGCGCGGATCAGCCGGGTCATCGCCGGGGATATCCTCCCCGCCCTGGAGCGCCTCAAGGGAACGCTGAGGGACGAGGTGCAGGCCGACTACGTGGACTTCATCGAGGACCTCCTCGTCTCCCTCACCCAGGGCACGGAGGCCGAGCTGGACGCGGGCCTCCTCCACCTGAGCAAGACCGAGGTGGCCGTGGCCAAGCTCATCAAGGCGGGGTTCTCCACCAAGGACATCGGCAACATGATGAACCTGGCCTTCGACACCATCCAGACGCACCGGAAGAACATCCGCAGGAAGCTGGGCCTGGCGGGTTCCGGAAGGACAAGCCTGTACGGCCACCTGGCGGCGAGGAAACTGTGATGGAGCGCGCCGTGCCCACCCCCCCATCCCGCCGGAAGGCCCTTCCCACGCCCAGGGATCCCTGGGACGAGACCTTCGATGTGGTCGTCATCGGCTCGGGCTTCGCCGGGCTTTCCGCCGCCATCGAGGCCCGGGAGGCCGGGCGTTCCGTGGTCATCCTGGAGAAGATGCGGGTGCCCGGGGGCAATTCGGCCATCAGCGGGGGCATGTTCGCCGTGGTGGGCTCGCCCCTGCAGCGGGCCGCCGGCATCCAGGATTCGCCGGAGCTCCTGGCCGCCGATATGATGCGGGCGGGCCAGGGCCTGAACCAGCCCGACCTGGTGCGCACGGTGGCCGGCCAGTCGCTGGAGGCCTTCCTCTGGACCCGGGACCACCTGGGCGTGGCCTTCGAGGCGGAGATCATCCACGGGGGCGGGCACAGCCTGCCCCGCACCCACATCACCCCCAGCTGTTCCGGGGCGGCCATCGTGCAGGCCATGCTCGTGAAGTGCCGGGAACTGGGCATCCCCCTGCGCATGCAGTGGGCCCTCCAGGGCCTGGTGCGGGGCCCCTCGGGGCGGGTGGAGGGTTTAATATTATAGAAGCCAGAAAACATCAATTAGATAATGGTGTTCCTGTGTATGTTATCAATAATGGCGAACAGGATATAATAAAAATTGACATCTTATTCCCTGCCGGAAACTGGTATCAGGAATACCC
>DATGXY010000255.1:0-19817 GCA_035298525.1 Holophaga sp. | reverse complement strand
GTATCCGCCAGGGCCTCCAGGGCGGCCACGGCCGTGCGGGCCGCGGGCACCAGGTCCGGCAGGGGGGGCAGGCCGGGCCGGAAGTGTACGGCCGCCACGCTCAGGGCCCGGGTGAAGCGGGCCGTCTGGTTGGCCAGGGCCGCGGCCCGCTCGATGCCGTCCTGCATGACCTCCGGGTCGCCGGCCATGCGGTTGAGGCTGGAGAAGACGAGGCTGTTGGCCCGCTGGCAGCGCCGCTTCACCTTCAGCACCTGATTGGGCTCGATGCCGGGCGTCCCCGCCAGCCCCTGCAGGAGCAGGTCGGCGAAGAGGGCGTTGGTGCGCAGGGCCCCGGCCAGGAGGGGGGGGAAGCGTTCCCTTTCCCACATGGGCCAGAAGGCCAGGGCCCCCACCAGGGCCATGAGGCAGCCGGCCATCGTGAGGCCCACCCGCTGGAAGGTGAGGGCCAGGGTCACGGGGCCCGCGGCCTTGAACTGCACCACCACCAGGAGGGTGATGAAGAAGACCGCCGTCTTGTAGTCCCGCTTCAGGAAGAAAGTGAAGGCCCAGCAGGTGAGGGCCGTGGCCGCCAGGAGCACGGGCAGGGGAAGCTGGAGCCATAGGAGCAGGCTTCCCGTGAGGCACCCGGCGACGGTGCCCACCGCGCGCTGGGTGGCCCGCATTCGGGTGGCGCCGTAGTCCGGCTGCATCACCACCATGACGCACAGAGGCATCCAGAAGCCGTGGGGCAGATCCCAGTGCCGCCACACGAAGGTCAGGGGCATCATGAGGACCGCCAGCCGGAAGGTGTAGCGCACGAGGGCGGGGTCCACCTGGAGGCTGAAATTGAGGGCCGAGGCCAGGGGCCGCAGGGTCCAGGCCTTGAGGTCGAAGAGTTCGAAGGAGATGGGGCCCCGCTCCCGGTTGCGCTCCATGGCCATGCGCAGGCGGGACCGGGCCTCGGGCAGCAGGTCCAGGATATCCGCCAGCACCCGGTCCAGGTGGGCGCCCTCAGGGCCCGCCCCACGGCGGGCGGCGGCCCGGTCACGCAGGGTGCGCACCAGGTGCTCCAGGCGCATGAGGCGCACCTCGAAGCGGGCCAGGTGGCCGCTCTGGTGGGACACGGTGGCCAGGCCCACGGAGCGCCCCAGGTTCACCATGGAGGCGAGGACGGCGGAAAAGGAGGCCGCCAGGGGCCCGGGCCCCGGGGGTTCCAGGAGGCGCTCCAGCACGGGGTTGAGGGCCACCAGGCGCACCCCCAGTTCCGCCGCCGCCCGGCGCAGGGCCTCCAGTTCCTTCACCATGGGCCGGGCGGAGCCGCCCCGGGCCCCTTCCAGCACCTGCTTGGCCTGGTCCAGGGTCTCCCGGAGGCCGGCCTCGGCGGCCAGGATGCGGGCCTGGCGCTGGGCCGGGTCCACCCCCTCCTCGGCGGGCAGGGCCTCGGCCAGGGTGGCCAGGGCCGTCCAGCACTGGGCCACGGACCGGCGGAGGGGATGCTGGGCCAGGAAGGGCCAAGTGGCGGCCAGGAGGGCGACACCCATGGCGCAGCCCGCCAGGGTGGCGATGGCCAGGCGCAGGGGCGGATCCTCGGGGCCGGCGGAGCCCAGGCCCAGGAAGAAAAGAAGGGCGGAAGAAGAAGCCGCAGGGGGACCGTACTCCCCCAGGCCGTGGCGCCAGGCCCCGGCGCCCAGGGCGATGAGCCCCGTGGCCAGCACGGCCAGGCGCAGATCCGGGGCCACGAAGGCCCCCAGCCAGGTGGAGCCCGTGAAGAGGAGGGAGAGGCCCCCCAGCAGGAAGAGCCGGAGGGCGTACGCGCCCTTCACGTCCACGCAGAGGACCGCGTGGCCGGCGAAGGAGGCCAGCACCGCGTGGTGGGGCTGCACCAGATCGAAGGCCGCCAGGAGCAGGGGCAGCATGAAGGCCAGGGTGGCCCTCAGGGCCCGGGTGGCCGAGGGATCCATCCATTCCTGGGCCGCGAAACGCCCTGCCTGCTTGCCCACATCCATGCCTGGAGTCTAGCAGAGGCTCATGAAACCTAGGCCGGCTGGCCCTCCTTCAGGAGGGCGGACACGGCCTTGAAGCTGGGGTGGTCCTTGGTGCGGGCCCACTCGAAGGCCACGGATTCGTGATTGGTGATCGTGGCCCCGGCGGCGGCCATGCGCTCCAGGGCGTGGCGGCGGTACTCCTCGCCCCGGCCGCTCACCGCGTCCCAGCACAGGTGGACCTCGGTGCCCGCGGCGAGGAGTTCCAGCACCGTCTGCATCACGCACACGTGGGCCTCGATGCCGGCCACCACCACCTGTCGCCGGGCGGGCTCCAGGCCCGGCCGGGCCTGGGCCAGGGTCCCCTCGAAGCCCGGGTCCCCGCAGCAGCCGAAGGCCGTCTTCTCCAGGTGGAAGCGGGGGGTGGCCAGGGCGTCGAAGACGGCGCGCACGCCCTCCTCCGTGGGGCCGATGCCCTTGGGGTACTGCTCCGTGAGCACCACGGGCACCTGGAAGAGGTCCGCCAGGCGCATCAGGCGCCGGGAGGCCTCCAGCACCAGGGGGGCCCGGTGCACCATGTGGACGAGCTTGCCCTGGAGATCGATGACGACGAGGATGCTGCGGGCGGGATCGAGCAGGGACATGGGGGCCTCCTGCGCCATTCTAACCGCCCCGGGGCGCCCGTCAGGACACGCCATCCCGCATGGCCGCCGCCAGGTACTTGGGATAGCAGTCCGGGCAGAGACCATGGCTGAAGTCGGCCGCGGAGTGTTCGGTGAGGTACTTCTCCAGCACCTCCCAGTAGCCCGCGTCATCCTTGATGCGCTTGCACATCATGCAGATGGGCAGGAGGCCCTGCAGGGTGCGGATCTGGGATTCCTGGGCCCGCACCAGGGCCTCCTGGGCCTCCACGCGCTCGGTCACGTCCACGCAGGAGCCGATGTAGCCCAGGAACTCGCCGCTGGCGGGATCGAAGACCGGGGCCCCCCGGTCGAAGAGCCACCGCCAGGCGCCGTCGTGGCGGCGGAGCCGGTACTCCATCTCGAAGGGGGCCCGGCGCTTGAAGTGATCCAGGTAGAAGGCCACACAGCGGTCGAAGTCGTCGGGGTGCACCCCCTCCGCCCAGCCGTTGCCGAACTCCTGGTCCAGGGTGCGGCCCGTGAAGTCCAGCCAGCGCTGGTTGAAGTAGTCGCAGAGCGCGTCGGTGCGCGCCCGCCAGATGAGGACGGGGGACTGCTCGACGAGGATGCGGTACTCGTCCGGGCTGGGGGTTGCGGGGCTCGGCATGGCTGGCCTCCGGAGGTCCTGGACCCGTAGGATCGACTGGGGGTTCCCAAGCATAGGCCCTTTCCGGATCCGTTTCAGCCCCCAGGAGAAGCCTGGATCCGGATCCGCTCCCAGGCGCTCCGGGCCCCCGGCCCGGACCAGTCGCTCGGCTTCCCGGTGGCCTTCCACGAGGGAGGCCGGCCGCCAGGTGCGGGGCCTGGCCCTGGGCCTGCCGCCGGCGGACCTGGAAAAGCTCATGGACGCGGCCGGGGATCCGGGGCGCAACCGCCTCACCATCGACCTCCCGTCCCGGACGATCACGGCGGCGGACGGAACCTGCGTCCCATTCGCGCTGGACGCGCGCCGCCAGGACGCGCTGCCGCGCGGCCTGGACGCGATTGCCGCTACACTTGACCCCAAGGATCCCATCCTCGCTTTCGAGAAGGCCCACCACCAGGCGAATCCCTGGCTGGCCCCGGGCCCGAAACCAACGACCTCGCCTACCCCCCACCCCTAGGAGGCCCCATGAAAGGCAACGCATGGAAGGTCGCGGGACCGCTGCTGCTGTGGCTCCTGCTCACCCTCATCCCCACCCCCGCGGGCCTGACGCCCGCCGCCTGGCACTATTTCGCGGTGTTCGCCGGCGTCATCCTGGCCCTGATCCTGGAGCCCATCCCCGCCGCGGCCATCGGCCTGATCGGCATCGCCTTCGCGGGCGTGATGCGCTACGTGGATCCGGATCCCTCCAAGAGCATCAGCTGGGCCCTGGCGGGCTTCTCCGACCGCACCGTGTGGCTCATCTTCGGGGCCTTCGTGTTCAGCATCGGCTACGCCAAGAGCGGCCTGGGCCGCCGCATCGCCCTGCAGCTGGTGAAGCTCCTGGGCCGCAAGACCCTGGGCCTGGGCTACGCCGTGATGCTGGCCGACCTGGTGCTGGCCCCCGGCACCCCCAGCAACACCGCCCGCGCCGGCGGCACGATCTTCCCCGTCATCCGCAACATCCCCGACCTGTACGGCTCCGCCCCCGGCCCCACGGCCCGCAAGATCGGCGCCTACATCATGTGGGTGGCCTTCGCCACCACCTGCGTCACCTCCTCCATGTTCGTCACCTCCCTGGCGCCCAACGCCGCGGCCCTGGCCATCGTCAAGCAGACCGCGAAGCTGGACATCACCTGGACGAGCTGGTTCCTGGGCTTCCTGCCCGTGGCCATCCCCCTCCTCCTCCTCCTGCCCCTCCTCGTCTACTGGGTCTATCCCCCCGAGATCAAGGCCTCGGACGAGGTTCCCGCCTGGGCCGGCGGCGAGATCCGCAAGATGGGCCCCATGAAGGTCCAGGAGATGATCATGGCCGCCCTGGTGGTGCTGGCCGTGGTCCTGTGGATCGTGGGCTCCAACAAGAACATCAGGCTGCCCCTGCTGGGCTCCAATTTCATCGACGCCACCGGCGTCGTGCTCGTGGTCATCGCGGGCATGATCATCTTCAAGGTGGTGGAGTGGGACGACATCCTGGGCAGCAAGGGGGCCTGGAACGTGCTGGTGTGGTTCGCCACCCTCGTGGCCATGGCCGACGGGCTCAACAAGGTGGGCTTCGTGACCTGGGTGGCCAAGTACGTCTCCAGCCACCTCATGGGCTACCCCCCCATGACGGTCATGGCCGTGCTCGTCCTCTTCTTCTTCTTCGTGCACTACTTCTTCGCCAGCCTCTCGGCCCACACCGCCGCGGTGCTGCCGGTGGTCCTGGCCACGGGCATCGCCATCCCCAACATGCCGGTGCGGGCCTTCGCCATGCTCCTGGTCTTCTCCCTGGGCATCATGGGCGTCATCACCCCCTACGCCACGGGCCCCGCCCCCGTGTTCTACGCCGGCGGCTTCGTGAGCCGGAAGGCCTTCTGGACCCTGGGCCTCGTCTTCGGACTCATCTTCGTGGCCGCCCTCATGCTCATCGGCATGCCCTGGCTGACGGTGATCCGCCCCGTGGGGTAGGAACCGGGAACGGCCGGATCCATGGAAAAGGAGGGAACGCCATGCGTTCCCTCCTTTTCTTGAAGGGGAAAGGACTCCCGGAACCGGTCCTTCCGGCCGGTACGGATGCTTCAGGCGCCCGGGTGCCGGCGCAGGTACTCCAGGGCGGCCAGCTGAAGCAAGGCATTCAGGGAGATCCCCTGGGTCTCGGCCTTTTCACGCAGGTTTTCGAGCAGATCCACGGGCAGCCTTATCGCCTTCACCACCGTCTCCGGGGACCTTTCGCCCTGCTTGGGCCGTCCCCGCTTCAGCCGGATGGGCGGACCGAGGCGTTCCTTCCCTTCGAAGGCGCGCTCCGCCCATTCCGCATCCTCCGGCTGGCGGGCCTTGAGCGTCTCCAGATCGTCTCCGGGGCCGCACCCCGCCAGGAATGCCTCCAGGGTGACGGTACGGGGGGACCGCGGCTTCCGGGTGGTCATGGGTGCCTCCTCCTCTTCGCGTCCATCCAGTGCGCGGTCACGACCCGCCATCCTTCCGGGAACACGCGCGCAAAGGCGACCTTGATCGTCCGGCCTTCCAGAGTGGCCTCGACCACCCATCGATTGAGCCGTCCAGCGTCTCTTCTGAACGTAGCGTCCTCGGCATCGAAGGCCGCTTCCGCCTGCATGCACGTGACGCCGTGTCGTGCGATATGTCCAATGTTTTCATCATCCCAATGAAACAGCACCACCGGCCTCAAAAATGTAGAACATTTAACGTCCGTGTCAAGGACACCCCCTCTGGGAACCACGGACGGCACCTCCCTTGGAACCCTGGCCCTTCGATGCCGCCAATCCCCGGGAAGCTCGCCCCGGGATAGGCTGGCTACCATGATCGCCCTCCCCGCCCCCCTGGAAGCCCTCCTGCGCCGGCTCCTGGCCGACGGCAGGGCCCACGACGCCGCCACCCAGGTCCACGCCGAACGGTTCCTGAACCTGGAATGGGAGACGGCGGAGACCCTCTTCCTGCTCCTGCGGGCCGCGGGCCGGCGGCGCGTCCTGGAGATCGGCACCTCCAACGGGTTTTCCACCCTCTGGCTGGCCCAGGCCCTGGAGGCGACCGGCGGAACCGTCGTATCCATCGACCGGGACGCGGGCAGGCAGGCCCAGGCCGCCGCCCACCTGGCCGAGGCCGGCCTCGCCCACCGGGCCACCCTGCTCCACGGCCCCGCCACGGACGTGGTGCGTGGCCTGGAGGGGACCTTCGACGCGGTCTTCTTCGACGCCGACCGGGTCTCCGCGCCGGACCAGGGGGCGCTCCTCCTGCCCCGTCTGGCCCCGGACGCCCTGCTCCTGGCGGACAACGCCCTCTCCCACCCCCAGGAGATCCAGGGCTACCTGGACTGGGTGGACGCCACCGGCCTCTTCGACGCCCGGATCCTGCCCGTGGGCAAGGGGCTCCACGTGGCGGTGAGGCGCAGCTTCCTGGAAAATTGAATATGCTATCGGGAACCCGGAGGCGCCTTGGGTCCCCGAACGCACCAGCCCCGCACCGCCCGCCCCCCCCGGAAGGGAGGCCTCCGGTGACCGCGCCCGGCCATCGCCCGGAACTGCGGGACGCCCGCATGATCCGCGCCTACCTGGACGAGCTCATGCGGCTGAAGATCCCCGTGCGCCTCTCCCGGGGCCCCCAGGACGCCCTGGCCTTCCAGACGACGGTGGAGCACCTGGGGCCGGACACCTTCTCCGTCACCGCCACCCCGCCCCTGGAACCGGGCACCACCATCCACCTGGGCTTCCTCCTGGAGGCCAGCTGGCTCACCAGCGCCGTGAAGGTGAACGGCACGGGGGTCTTCGCCATGCCCGCCTACCTGGTCCACGGGGAGCGCCGGAGCGCCCCCCGGGGGGCCGTCCAGGAAGGGGAGGATGTGCGCTTCCTGGCGGTGGAGGCCGTGGAGGACACCGTCCTGGGCGGCCGGGTCGTCTCCGGCCGGGTGCTGGATCTCAGCCCCCAGGGCCTGCGGGTGGCCCTGGATCCCGGCCCCCTCCCCCGGCCCGGGGAGGCCTACGCCCTCGCCTGCCTTTCGGGCCTGCCCCACACCCCGCCGGCCCTCTGCGCGGCCCGGGCCGCGCACGTGCAGCCCGGGGAGGCCCCCGTGGCGGGCTTCGCCCTGGAGGGGGTGACGCCCCTGGACCGCATGGCCCTGGAGCGGATCCTGGCCCGGCGCCTGCCCACCACCTTCGGACGCTCCTTCCCGTCCCGCAAGCTGAAGACGGACGTGGGTGAGCGTCCCGGCGCCCCCACCCCCGTGAAGGCCGCGCCCAAGGCCCCGGAGGTGGTGGAGCTGCCCCCGCCCCCGGCCGCCGAGCCCGAAGCCGCCGAGGCCCTGCGCCTGCCCGCCGTGCTGCGCCTGCGCCGCATGGGCCGGCGCCTCCTCCTCCTGGCCAGCGAGCCCGCCGATGCCCACGCGCTGGCCCAGGTGCTGTGGCAGGAGGGCTACCGGAACCTCCTTTCCGCCCACGATCCCGCCGGGGCCCAGCGCCTGGCCGCCGCCCACCGCTTCGATCTGGTGCTGGTGGAGCTGAAGGTGGGGGGCTACTGGGGCCACGGCATCCTCGCCAGCGTCCGCGGCCGGGGCTTCCTGGCGGAGGCGCCCGCGATCCTCCTGGCGGACCACGTGAACGAGATCTCCCGGGACGCGGCCCGGGCCATGGAGGCCGTGGGCATCCACGACAAGCGCGCCGACCCCGGCGCCCTCGTCAGGGCCGTGGACGAGGCCCTGCGCGGCGCCTAGTGTAGGCCGCCAGAAATACGTGTAACGCCATTCCAGCCCGGCGCATCCAGGTGGCAGGTGAGAACCCATTTTTTCTTTTCCTCGGAATCCTCGGCCTTCTCGGCGCCTCGGCGATGGTTATTTCTATCGGCTGCCGGCGCAAAAATGACCCGCGCCGAAACACCCATCGAAAAGCCCATCGCCGAGGCGCCGAGAAGGCCGAGGATTCCGAGGAAAAAATTCATGCCTGAGCACCCCGTCATGGTTGAGCGCACTTCAGCCCCGAAGGGGGAACCCTTGGGCCGGCATTGGGCCGAAGACTCATCTGGATCTGGGCCGAAGGGGGCGAGGCAAAGTGTTACCTGTTATTCTGGCGGCCTACACTAGGAACCCAGGGCCTCCGGCTTCACCGTGACCCGCAGGTTGCCCCAGAGCCGGCCCCCCACGCGGATGGGGGAGGCGATGTCCGTGAGCACCTGGCCGATGGCGGGGGCGTAGTAGGTCTGGGCGAGGAAGGGCTCGGTGTTGCGGGCGGCGCGCAGGCCCACGGGATCGTCGAACTTCCGCTTGTGCCGGCTGTTGACCAGGTCCCGGGCGGGATCGCCCGTGTGCACCGAGGCGTGGCGCAGGTGGATGGGGCAGTAGCCGTTCACGTCCACCCCGATCATGCCCACGATGCCGTGCTCCGGATCGAGGCTCGCCTCGTACAGGTCCTGCAGTTCCTTTTCCACGATCCGGTCGTAGGCCGTCTCGTACTTGGGCGGGACCATGCCGGGGACGGGCCGGTAGGCCTGGTCGAAGATGTCCACCCCCGCCTCCAGGCGGGCCCGGAGGAGGGCCTCGCAGCGGTCCCGCACGGCCCAGGCGTGGCGCACCGTGGCCTCGAAGGCCCCCGAGCCCAGGCGGAACCGGGCTCCCCGGGCCAGGATCTCCTCGGTGGCCCCGGCCAGTTCGCTGGAGGCCTCCAGGGACTCCCGCATGATGCCCCCCAGCTCCGCGCCCAGGCCGTCGATCTCCCCGGCCCGGTCCAGGATGCCCCGGGCGGCGGCGTCCAACTGGCGCATGGCGGCGCTGATGCCCTGGAGCTCCGCGGTGGTCTCCCCGAAGCCCGCCACGACGCCGGAGAAGGTCTCCAGGGCCCGCACGACGCCGGCCCGGGCCTGCTCCGTGTCCTCCCCCACCTGGCGCGTGACGGCCAGGGTGTCGTCGGCGATGGCGGTCATGGCCTCCAGGCCCCGGGTGATATCCCCGGCGGCCTGGGCCGAGTGCTCCGCCAGCTTGCGCACTTCGTCCGCCACCACGGCGAAGCCCCGGCCCAGCTCCCCGGCGTGGGCGGCCTCGATGGCGGCGTTGAGGGCGAGGAGGTTGGTCTGGTTGGCGATGCCGTGGATGAGGCGGGTCAGTTCGTGGATGCCGTGGGCGCGCTCGGCCAGGGCCTGGACGGTGCGGGCGAAGGCCTCCTGGCGCTCGTGGATGGCGGCGATGCCCTGGACCAGGTCCGCCAGTTCCTGGCGGGAGCGGTTGGCCTCGGCCACCCGGCCCGTGGCCAGGTCGTCAAGGCGGGCGGCGCGCTCCGATACGTGGGAGGCGGTGCCCGACACCTCCTCGCAGGCCTGGCGGATCTCCCGGGCCAGGGCCTCCTGGCGTTCGGCGCTGCTCCGGGCCCGCCCCACGTGGTCCTTCACCCGCACGGCGTCCGCCGCGATGCGCACCGCCAGGCCCCGCACCGCCTGCAGCATCCCCCGCAGCCGGTCCGTGAAGGCGTTGTAGGCCATCCCCACGCGGGCCAGGGCGCCCCGTTCCTCCAGGGTCCGGGACAGATCCCCTTCCCCGTGGGCCGCCGCCTCCAGGGTCTCGGCCACCCGGCGGGCGGGAGCGGCGAGGAGCCGGTCCAGGCCCAGGGTCCCCAGGCCCCCCGCCACGGCCCCGGCGGCCACCGTGGCCCAGGCCAGCCCCCATCCGGGCTGAAGCCCCGCCACCCGGGCGACCCCCAGGGGCAGGGCCACCAGGAGGGCCCCGGCCACCGCCTGGGCGCTAATGAACAAAACCAAATGATCGGGTTGTTTCTTCATGGGGGTTCCGGGCGGCACGGGTCCAGGAGTGGGAACAAGCAATGGGTTGGGCGGGAATCTCCCAATCCTAGCACAAGGAACGAGGGGCGAATCAGGCCTCATTTCTCCTTTCCCGCCTGCTCCGCCGATCCCCTCCGCCCTTGAATCGGCGGAGGGGAGGGAGCATCCTAATGCGATGCAAATCCAAACGATCGCCCGCTTGATCTTGCCCGCCCTCTCCCTGGTCGTGGCCGCCGCCCAGGAGCCCATCGACGGGGCCATGAACGCCCGGATCCGGGAGGAGGCCTTCCAGCGCTCCCAGGTCATGGCCACCCTCCACCAGATCGCGGATGTGCACAGCCCCCGCCTCATCGGTTCGCCGTCGTACAAGGCCGCCGCCGAGTGGGCCGCCGCCCAGATGCGGGCCTGGGGCCTCTCGAACGCGCACCTGGAAGCCTGGGACTGGGGCCATGGGGGCTGGACCAACCTGCGGTGCGACGCCCACGCGGAAGCGCCCTGGACGGGGCGCCTGGAGGTGGAGCCCCTGGCCTGGGGCCCCTCCACCCCGGGCGTGGCCCGGGCCGCCGCCTTCCACCTGGAGGTGCCCGAGGAGCCCACCCAGGCTGAGCTGACGGCCGTCCTGGAGGCGGCCGGGGATGCCGTGAAGGGACGCATCGTCCTGACGGGCGTCCTCAAGGATCTGCCGGCCCTGAACCCCAATCCCATGCCCCCCCGCCAGACGGAGGAGGCCCTGGCCCGGCGCTTCGATCCCAGGAACCCCGCCCCCATGGGCCCGCGCCCCCAGGCGCCCAAGCGCCCCGGCGCCCTGGAGGCCAAGGACGTGAACGCCCAGGTGGACGCCTTCCTCCTGGCCCACAAGGCCCTGGCCCGGGTGAACGACGCCCAGCTGCGCAACGGCCAGATCCGGGCCTTCAACAACCGCACCTACGATCCCGGGAAGATCGTCCCCACCGTCGTCATGCGGCACGAGGACTACGGGCGCATCGCCCGCCTCCTCAAGGACGGCCTGGAGGTGCGCCTGGCCCTGGAGGTGACCAACCGCTTCCACCCCGAGGGCACCAAGGGCTGGAACGTGGTGGCTGAACTGCCCGGCACGGACAAGGCCGGGGAGGTGATCCTCCTGGGCGCTCATCTGGATGCCTGGCACACGGCCACGGGGGCCACGGACAATGGCGCGGGCGCCGCGGTGATGATGGAGACCCTGCGCATCCTCAAGGCCTCCGGGGCCCGGCCCCGGCGCACGGTGCGGGTCGTCCTCTACGACGGCGAGGAGGTGGGCCTGCTGGGCTCCGCCGCCTACGTGAAGGCCCACTTCGGGGACGCGGAGGCCCCCCTGCCCGGCCACGGCAGCCTCGTGGCCGCCTTCAACATGGATAGCGGCGCAGGCCAGATCCGGGGCCTGGGCTGCTTCGGCCCCCCGGAGGAGGCCCAGGTGCTCCGCGAGCTCCTGGCCCCCTTCGCGGATCTGGCCGTGCGCGGGGCCTCCTCCAGCGCCAGCCGCCCCAGCCGCAAGCGCCAGGGGCCCAGCTCCGACAGCGCCTCCTTCAGCGCCGCGGGCCTGCCCATCATCAACGTCGTGCAGGACGGCCTGGAGTACTTCGAGTACACCTGGCACACCGCCATCGACACCCTGGACCGGGTGCCGCCCGAGGACGTGAAGCGCACCTCGGCGGTGCTGGCCTCCGTGGCCTGGCACCTGGCCAACCGGGAGCAGCGGCTGCCCTTCTTCACGAAGGAGACCCTGCCGCCCAACCCCGACCTCGTTCCCGCCCCCCGTCCCTGAACCTCCGGAGGATTCCATGTCCAATCCCATGGTCGAGGAAAAACTGGCCCAGGTGCCCGGCATCCTGAGGGAGACGGGCATCGACGCCTGGCTCCTCTTCACCCGGGAATCCCACACCGTGCACGATCCCTGCCTGGACCTGGTGGTGGGCGGCAACGTCACCTGGCAGTCGGCCTTCATCCTCACCGCGGCGGGGGACCGCATCGCCATCGTGGGGAGCCTGGACCGGGCCGCGATCGAGATGGCGGGCCACTACCGGGAGATCGTGGGCTACGTGGGCGGCGTCACCGGGGATCTGCGGGGGACCCTGGAACGCCTGGACCCCGGGCGCATCGCCATCAACTTCAGCCTGGACGACACCATGTCCGACGGCATGACCCACGGCATGTACCTGGCCCTGGCCCGGGCCCTGGAGGGCACGCCCTACGGCGGCCGCCTGGAATCCAGCCAGGGCATCGTTTCCCGCCTCCGGGGCCGCAAGTCCGCGGCGGAGCGGGACCGCATCCGGGCCGCCTGCCAGGAGACGGACGCCATCTTCGATCGCCTCACCCCCCGCCTCCGGGCCGGACTCACGGAAAAGCAGGTGGCCGGCCTCATCCTGGAGGAGATGGGCAAGGTGCCGGGCCTGACCCCCGCCTGGGATCCGGATCACTGCCCCGCCGTCTTCACGGGCCCCGAATCCGCCGGGGCCCACGCGGGCCCCACGGACCGCCCCATCGAGCCGGGCCACATCCTCAACGTGGACTTCGGGGTGCGCAAGGATGACTACGTGTCCGATCTGCAGCGCACCTGGTACTTCCTGCGCCCGGGCGAGACGGAGGCCCCCGGCGCCGTCCAGCACGGCTTCCGCACCATCGTGGACAGCATCCTGGCCGGGGAGCGCGCCCTGCGCCCCGGCGCCACGGGCGGCGAGGTGGACCGGGCCGCCCGGGAGGTCATCACCTCCCGGGGCTACCCCGAATTCCCCCATGCCCTGGGCCACCAGGTGGGCCGCACCGCCCACGACGGGGCCGGGCTCCTGTGCCCGCGGTGGGAGCGCTACGGCACCCTGCCCGACCTGGAGGTGGAGGCGGGCCAGGTCTACACCCTGGAGCCCCGGCTCCCGGTGCCGGGCCACGGCATCGCCACCTGCGAGGAGATCGTGGCGGTGGACGCCGGCGGCTGCGAATGGCTGAGCCGGCCCCAGCGCACCCTCTGGACCGTCTCCTGATCAGGCCCCGGCCCGGCCCCCGAGCCAGGCCTCCACGAAATCCACGCAGACGCGCACCTTCGCCGACCCGGTGAGGCGCAGGGGGTATACGGCGAGCACGGGCGCGTCCTGGCGCCATTCCGGAAGGACGCGCACGAGGCGGCCCGAAGCCAGGTCCTCCCCCACGTCCCAGGTGGAGCGGAGGATGATGCCGTGCCCGTCCAGGGCCCAGGCGTGGGCCGTCTCGCCATCGCTGCAGGCCAGGGGTCCCTCCACGTTCACACTCTGGACGCCCATGGGCCCTTCCAGGCGCCAGGTCCCGAAGCTCTGGTCCCGCTCCCGCACGACGATGCAGGCGTGGTCCGGCAGGTCCTCCAGGGTCGCGGGCAGGCCGCGGCGGGCCCGGTAGGCGGGGGAGGCGCAGAGCACCCGCTCGTTGTCCAGGATGCGCCGGGCCAGGAGATTGGCCTCCGGCTGCAGCCCGATGCGGAAGTCCAGGTCGAAGCCCTCCGTCACCAGGTCCACGGGCCGGGAGAGGAATTCCAGCTGGATCCGCAGGGCCGGGTGCCGCGCGGCGAGCACCGACAGGGCCGGCGCCACCCGGCGGCGGCCGAAGCCTCCGCTGGTGGCGATGCGGACGAGGCCCCGGGGCTCGGAATCCCCGACGCTGAGGGCGTCGGCCATCTGGGCGGCGTCCTCCAGGATGCGCAGGGACCACCTGTGCACCGCCGCCCCGTCCTCCGTGAGGCCCACCCGTCGCGTGGTGCGGTGCAGGAGGCGCGCCCCCAGCAGGCCCTCCAGGAGGGCGATGCGCTTGCTGACGAAGGCCGGCGAGGCCCCCCAGGCCCCCGCCGCGGCGGCGAAGCCCCCCATGCGCACCACGTCGCAAAAGAGGCGGAGATCCTCGAGGGGGGGGAGATTCTTCACGATTCGTGTCCTATGACTTCATCCTGAGGCCGATTACCCCTCGCAGGCCAGGGGAAGAAATTGTTTACCGAAAGATCTTTTTATTTCCGGGTCCCCGCTCCCCCTCAAGGGGGCGAACCACCGGGAAGCATGGGCCCTTCGAGAAAAGGACCTCTAAATCCGGAATTCAAAGCCCACTAATTGTTTAAATTCGCGATCTGCCAATCGTGAAAAACAAATCGGTTGACAGGGGGGTCGCCGCCTTCTAATTTTTCGACAATTCAAATCTTTACCAACCCCCCTCCAGGAGGTTGGAGTTGTTTGTTGACTCCTCCGCTCCTTGTCCCCCTGGTCTTGACGAACTGGTAAGGTCACCCTTCCTGCGCGTCGGGACCCCGCCCCCATTCCGGGAGAACCGAATGCTGAAGCGCGCCGCATCCAAGCTCTACAACTGGGTCGCCCTGATGATCCTCGTGGGCGCCCTCCTGGGCCACTTCTACCCGAAGGCCGGCGTGGCCCTGCAGCCGGTGGCGGAAGGCTTCATCAACCTGATCAAGATGCTGATCCCGCCCGTGATCATGGTGACGATCGTCGTCGGCATCGCCGGCAGCGGCAGCATGAAGAAGGCCGGCCGCGTGGGCGGCAAGGCCGTCCTCTACTTCGAGGTGGTCTCCACCTTCGCCCTGGTGGTGGGCCTGGCCATGGCCAACCTCTTCAAGCCGGGCGCCAGCTTCCACGTGGATCCCGCCAAGCTGGATCCCAAGCTCGTGGCCAGCTATGTGGAGAAGGCCTCCCACATGTCGGTCACGGACCACTTCATGAAGATGATCCCCAAGACCATGTTCAGCGCCTTCACCGAGGGCGACATCCTGCAGGTGCTCCTCGTCTCCGTGCTCCTGGGCTTCGCCCTGGCCCACCTGAAGGACGACATGCGCCAGCCCATCGTCAACGGCCTGGAGAAGATCAGCAAGTGGCTCTTCGGCGTCATGCGCCTGATCCTCTACACCGCCCCCCTGGGCGCCGGCGCCGCCATCGCCTTCACCATCGGCAAGTTCGGCCTGCGCTCCCTGCTCCCCATGGGCAGCCTCATCCTCCTCTTCTACGCCACCTGCGCCGTCTTCGTCCTGGTGGTGCTGGGCTCCATCTGCGCCGTCGCGGGCTTCAACATCCTGCGCCTGCTCAGCTACATCAAGAGCGAGCTGCTCCTGGTGCTGGCCACCTCCTCCTCCGAGTCGGCCCTCATCCCCCTCATGGAGAAGCTGGAGCGCATCGGCCTCTCCAAGAGCGTCGTCGGCCTCGTGGTGCCCACGGGCTACAGCTTCAACCTGGACGGCACGAACATCTACATGACCCTGGCCAGCCTCTTCATCGCCCAGGCCCTGGGCATCAACCTCACCCTGGGCCAGCAGATGTCCATCCTGCTGGTGGCCATGATCACCTCCAAGGGCGCCACGGGCGTCACCGGCTCGGGCTTCATCACCCTCGCGGCGACCCTGGCCGTGGTGCCGGGCATCCCCGTCACCGGCATGGTGCTCATCCTGGGCATCGACAAGTTCATGAGCGAGGCCCGGGCCATCACCAACCACATCGGCAACTGCGTGGCCGCCGTGCTCATGGCCATCTGGGAGAAGGAACTGGACTGGGACACCTTCCGCGCCGAGCTGAAGCGGGGCAGCACCTCCTCCATCTGAGCCGACCCGCGCGCGCAAAGGGCCGCCCCCCACGGGGGCGGCCCTTTCCCTGCCGGCGCGGAGGCCTACTTCAGGCACGCCCCCCGGCTGGCGATCACCTCGGAGAGGAACCGCGCGCTGTCCTTGGGGGTGCGCGCCTGGGTGGCGTAGTCCACGTGCACGATGCCGAAGCGCTTGGCGTAGCCGAAGGCCCACTCGAAGTTGTCCAGCAGGCTCCAGGCGCTGTAGCCGCGCACGTCGGCGCCCTGGGCCATGGCCTCGGCCACGGCCAGCAGGTGGGTGCGGAAGTAGTCCACCCGCCGGGGGTCCCGCACGCCCCCCGGAGGCGCCGTGGCGGGGTCGGGGAAGGCGGCGCCGTTCTCGTTCACGTACAGGGGGATGCCGCCGTACCGGGCCTGGAGCCAAAGCAGGGTCCCGGTCAGGCCCGGGGGGTACACCTCCCAGTCCATGTCCGTGCGGGGATGCGTGGGGTGGGGCACGGCGCGCCAGCCCCCGAAGGCCGTGGGATCGGCCACGTTCAGGCTGCGGCTGTAGTAGTTGACGCCCAGATGGTCCAGGGGCTGGCGGATGAGGGCGTAGTCGGCCTCCGGGAATCCGGGCCAGGCGGCGCCGTAGATCTCCGGCATCTCCTCCGGGTCCCGGCCCAGCACCAGGGGATCCAGGAACTGGCGGTTCATGTAGGCGTCGGCGCGCCGGGTGGCGGCCAGGTCCTCGGGGCGATCCGTGAAGGCATGCTTGGGCTCGATGTTGATGACGATGCCCACATCCCGGGCCCCTGCCGCCCGGCATGCCTGGGCCCCCAGGCCGTGGGCCCGCAGCAGGTTGTGGGCCACCTGGGGCAGATCCGCGGGATCGCGGGCGCCGGGGGGATGGCTGCCCATGAGGTGGCCGTCGTGCAGCACCACCCAGGGCTCGTTGAGGGTGGACCAGCGGGCCACGCCCGGCAGGGCCTTCACCGCGATCTGGGCGTATTCGGCGAACCAGCCGGCGATGTCCCGGTCCAGCCAGCCCCCCCGGTCCTCCAGGGCGGCGGGCAGGTCCCAGTGGAAGAGGGTGCACTGGGGCACGAGGCCCGCGTCCAGGACCCCGTCCAGGAGGCGCCGGTAGAAGTCCAGGCCCGCCTGGTTCACCCGGCCCCGGCCCTCGGGCAGGATGCGGCTCCAGCTGAGGCTGAAGCGGTACGACTGGAAACCCAGGGACTTGATGAGGGCGATATCCTCGGGCCAGCGGCGGTAGTGATCGCAGGCCACATCGCCCCCGGGGGCCAGGTGGGCGCCCTTGCCGCCGGGGTGGCAGAACCGGTGCCAGTTGCTGGGGCCGGCCCCGTCCGCGAGGGGCGAGCCCTCGATCTGGTAGGCGGAGGTGGACACCCCCCAAAGGAAGCTTTCGGGGAAAAGGGCGCCCATGGTCAGGCCCCCACGCGCACGCGCAGCACCCGGAAGGCCCCGGCGGGACCGAAGGGCACGGCCAGCTGCCCGTCCACGGGCTCCAGGGGCATGCCGTCCAGGGTGGCCGCCACGGCGCCGGAAGCCAGATCCGGGTCCCGGTCCACCCGGATATCCACCACGGCGCCCGTGCGGGGATCCCGGTACGTGAGGGCGGCCCGGGGCCAGCCCTCGGGGATGCGGGGATCCAGGCGGATGCCCTCGCCGCGGTCCAGGCGGAAGCCCAGCACATCCTCCACGGCCACCCGGTACATCCAGCCCGCGGAGCCCGTGTACCAGGTCCAGCCGCCCCGGCCCGTGAGGCCGCCGACGCCGTACACATCCGCGGCCACCACGTAGGGTTCGGTCTGGTACCGGGCCACCCGGGCCGGGTCCGCGGCATGGGCGACGGGGCTCATCATGGCCAGGAGCTGGGCGGCCCGGCCCCGCCGGCCGGAGGCGGCGATGGCCTTCACGGCCCAGAGGGCGCCGTGGGTGTACTGGCCGCCGTTCTCCCGCACCCCGGGCAGGTAGCCCTTGATGTAGCCGGGATCGTTGGGGAGCTTGTCGAAGGCGGGGGTGAGGAGGCGGATGATGCGGGCGTCCTCGTCCACCAGCTGGGCCTCCATGGCCGCCAGGGCCTGCTCCGCCCGGGCCTCGGGCACGGCGCCGGAAATGCGGGCCCAGGCCTGGGCCAGGCAGTCGATGCGGCACTCGGGGTTGGCGGCCCCGCCCAGGGGGGTGCCGTCGTCGAAGTAGGCCCGGCGGTACCAGCCGCCGTCCCAGGCCGAGCGCTCCAGGGCCTCGGTGAGCCGGGCCCGGCGGGCCCGGAAGGCCTCGGCCCGGGCGGCGTCGCCCCGGCGCAGGCAGAGGGGTTCGAAGGCCTCCAGGATGGCGTAGAGGAAGAAGGCCATCCAGACGCTCTCCCCCCGCCCTTCCCGCCCCACCCGGTTCATGCCATCGTTCCAGTCCCCCGTGCCCATGAGGGGGAGGCCGTGCTGGCCCTCCCGGCTCAGGGCCAGGTCCAGGGCCCGGCAGCAGTGCTCGTAGAGATTCCCGCGCTCACCCGAATCCACGGGGGCCAGGTAGGCCTCGTCCTGGCCCGGGGCCAGGGCGGGGGCGGTCAGGTAGGGGGCCGTCTCGTCCAGCACGGCGGCGTCGCCCGTGCAGGCCACGTAGTGGGCCGTGAGCAGGGGCAGCCAGCACAGATCGTCGGAGAAGCGGGTGCGGATGCCCTCCTCCACGGGGGGATGCCACCAGTGGAGCACGTCCCCCTCCACGAACTGGTGGGCGGCGTGGAGCAGGAGCTGGTTCCTCGCCAGGTCCGGCAGCAGGGCCAGGAGGCCCGCGGAATCCTGGAGCTGGTCCCGGAACCCGTAGGCGCCGCCGGACTGGTAGTAGGCCGTGCGGCCCCACATGCGGCAGGCCAGGTTCTGGTAGGCCAGCCAGCCGTTCACCATCACATCCAGGGCGGGCTCGGGGGTCTCGATGCGCAGACCGGAGAGGGTGCGGAGCCAGAAGGCCTTCACCTCGTCCAGGACGGCGGCGGCCCGGGCGCCGGAGCCGGCCAGGACCCGCGCCTCCCGCAGGCTGGTCGCCTCGCCGAAGACGAAGACGGTCTCGGTGGTCTCCCCGGGTTCCAGCTGGAGGGCCGCCTGGAGGGCGAAGCCCGGTTCCGCCGGGATCTCCTGACCGGGCACGAGGCCGGCGGCGGAGGTGACGGCGGCGGGGGCGGCGGGGTCCCCCAGGGGACCCAGGTAGGCGGCCCGGTCACCGGAGGCCCGCACCGTACCGCCCAGGGCGGAGGCGAAGGCCACCTGTCCGTGGAAGGGGCCGGGGGCCGTGTTCCAGGCCAGGAGGGCGCCTTCCTCCCGGCGCACGTCCAGGAGGCCGCGGCTCCGCTCCGGGGTCTCGGCCAGGGCCAGCTGGGCGGCCCACACCAGGCCCAGGCGGCGCCGGCGCCCGCTCCGGTTGGTGATGCGCACGGTCAGATAGCGCACGGGGTCCTTCAGATCCGCGAAGACGGTGACGGTCTGTTCAAGGCCGTCGGCCCGGCTTTCCCAGGCCGTGTACCCGAAACCGTGGCGCACGGTGAAGGCCAGGTGCCGGCCCGCGGGGCCGGGCATGGGGGACCAGTAGGCGCGGGCCTCCTCGTCCCGCACGAAGAGGGTCTCGGGCAGGGGGTCGGCGATGGGATCGTTGAGCCAGGGGGTGAGGCGGCGCAGGCGGCTGTTCAGGTTCCAGGTGCAGCTGAGGCCCCGTTCCGTGGCGATGAGGCCGAAGGTCTCGCTGGCCATGACATTGGACCAGGGCATGGGGGGCAGGACAGGCAGCCCGTCGGGACCCGGCTGGATGCGGATGCGGTACTCCCGGCCATCGGGGGAGAAGCCACCCGTGCCGTTGTCCAGGATCGTTTCCGCCGGCGGCGGCACCTGGCCGGCGAGGACCAGGGGCGTGAAGACCGCCGGGGCGCCGGCGGTAGCCGGCCGCTCGCCGGGAAGCACGAGGCGGGCATGGCGGTGCACGGCCCGGAGGGCCGCGGGGTCCAGGCCTTCCAGGGCCAGGTACTCAGCCCGGGCGGGATCGGGGAGGGCCGCCAGGCGCGGCGTCCAGGCGGCGGCCTGGTCGGCGGGCCCCAGGAGGGCCAGACGGAAATCCAGGCCCTGGCGGTGCCAGAGGGCCATGGCCGCCAGGGCGGCTTCGCCCCGGACGGTGCCCCCGGGTCCTTCCAGATGGACCACGAGGCGGGGGGAACCGCCCAGGCCGGGCAGGGCCGGCAGGGGATGGGCGGGATCCTGGGGGGTGGTGGGC
>DATGXY010000254.1:0-2177 GCA_035298525.1 Holophaga sp. | reverse complement strand
GGGGCTTCCTGGGGGCCCTGGCGGCCCTGCTCCTGGGCGCGGCGGCCCTGGCCCTGTGGCCCGTGGCCCTGCGCGCGGCGCGCCTGCCCGCGGACCGCCAGGCCGAGGAGGGCGCCACGTGAGATTCGCCGCCCTGGCCCTGGCCGCCCTCGCCGCCGTGCAGCCCTTCCGCAACGCGGAACCCGGGCGGCGCTTCGCCTTCCCCCGGGACCACGGGGCCCACCGGGACTTCAGCACCGAGTGGTGGTACTTCACGGGCCTCCTGCGGGACGCCGGGGGCCGGACCTACGGCTACCAGCTCACCTTCTTCCGCCGGGGCCTGGGGCCTCCCGGGGGCGGCCCCCACTGGGGCACCGGCGAGATCCACCTGGCCCACGCGGCCCTCACGGACGTGGCCGGCTCCCGCTTCACCTTCGACGAGCGCCTGGGGCGGCCCGGGTTCCCCGCCGGGGCCGGCGAGGGGGGCCTGGACCTGCGCAACGGGGGCTGGTCTGCGCGCATGGACGGGACCCGCACCATCCGTCTGGCCTTCACCGTGCGGGAGGCCACCCTGGACCTGGAGATGGAGGCCCCCCCCGAGCCCGTGGTATTCGGCGAGGACGGGATGGTGCGCAAGGGGGACGATCCCGGCGCGGCCAGCCACTACCTCACCTTCCCGCGCCTGGCCACGAAGGGCACCCTGGACGGCAAGGCCCTGCGGGGCACGTCCTGGATGGATCACGAGTTCTCCTCCGCCCAGCTCTCCCGGGGCCAGCGGGGCTGGGACTGGGCCGGGATCCGCCTGCGGGACGGCCGGAGCCTCATGGCCTACCGCATGCGCCGGGACGACGGGAGCCAGGATCCCTGGTCCCTGCTGACGGAGATCGACGCCTCGGGGCGCGTCTCCCGTTCGACGCGGTCCTTCAGCCTCCGGGGCGGGTCCTGGCGGAGCCCCGCCTCCGGGGCCGACTACCCCCTGCCCCTGCGCCTGGAATCCTCCTTCGGGACGTGGACCCTGGAGCCCCTGGTGCGGGACCAGGAGCTGCGCACCCGGGCCGGGACCCGCATCACCTACTGGGAGGGGGCCTGCCGGGTCCTCGACCCCGGCGGGGCCGAGGCCGGGGAGGCCTACGTGGAGCTCACCGGGTACGCCCACCCCATGGCCGGGCGGTTCTGAAACCCGGACTGACGATTTCCCTGGATTGCGGTTCGGCGGATTGTATAATCCCGCCAACCATCCAGGGAGGCACCGGTGAAAATCACAGTCATGGGCGGCAGCCTGAGGAAGGAATCCCTGAACCTCCGGCTCCTGCAGCACCTCGCGCGGACCATTTCGGCCAACGGGCCCCACGTGCGCACCGTCACGGGCGACGAGCTGCGCCTGCCCCTCCTGGACCCGGACCACGGCGCCCCGCCCGAGGCCGTGTCCCTCCACGCCCTCGTGTCCGACGCCCAGGGCGTGGTGATCGTCTCCCCCGAGTACAACGCCGGCATCCCGCCCCACCTGAAGAACGCGGTGGACTGGGTCTCCACCATGACCCCCAACCCCTTCCGGGGCATGCCCGTGCTCCTGGCCTCGGCCTCCCCCGGCGCCTTCGGCGGGGCCCGCTGCCAGATGCAGTGGCGCGCGACCCTGGCCAACCTGGGCGCCTTCGTGCTGCCCCTGGGCATCACCATCCCCGCCGCGGACAGGAGCCTCGCCCCGGACGGGACGCCCCAGGAGCCCCGCAGCGCCACGGAGATCCAGAAGGCCGTGCTGGCCTTCCTGGAATTCGCCAGCCGGAACGCGCCCCGGCCCTGACGCTCAGAGCCCCAGGGCCCGGATCTTCTGGTAGAGCGTGGAGCGGGGCACGCCCAGGCGCCGCGCCGCCGCCTCCACCCGGCCCCCCTCCTCCCGCAGGGCCCGGGCGATGTGCCGGCGCTCCATCTCCCGCAGGGTGAGGAGCGCCTCCGCCGGCGCCGTTCCGGGCCCTCGGCCCGCGTCCGGCCAAGGCCCGGCGTCTCCCGGCCACGGGCCCAGGTCCCCCGGCGCCAGGCGCGCCCCCCGCAGGCCCAGCAGGGCCCGCTCCAGCACGTTGCGCAGTTCCCGCACGTTCCCGGGCCAGGGCCTGCGGGCCAGCAGCTCCCCGGCGGCGGGATCCAGGGCCACGGGCTCCCGGCCCCAGGCCGCGGTGAGCCCGTCCAGCAGCGCCTGGGCC
>DATGXY010000253.1:0-6268 GCA_035298525.1 Holophaga sp. | reverse complement strand
GTCATCGTGGGCCGGGTGGCCCGGGGCGGCGCCGCCGAGCGCGCCGGGCTCCGCGGCCTGACCCGCGCGCCCAGGGGCTGGGCCCTGGGGGACGTGATCCTCTCCGCCAACGGCGTGGCCGTGAAGGACATCGACCGGCTCCTGGACCTGGCCGAGACCGCGCCCCCCGGCGCGCGCCTCCAGCTGGAGGTGCTCCGGGAGGGCCGGAAGATCCAGGTCTCCCTGGAGCTGGGCGGCGGCCGCATCTAGCTCGTTTTTTCCAGGCCGTCCGTTGACGGAGCGCGTACCCCGGGGCATAGTACGCCAAACGATCGGCTGGACCGGAGGCGGACCCCATGGCGGAACTCACGCGTGACGAGGTCATCGAGCACGTGAAGAACAAGGTCTCGCTGGAGTTCGCCAACCTCGCCGGGCTGGATCTGCGGGGCATCGACTTCCGGAAGGTGAACCTGAGCGGGGCCGACCTCTCGGGCTGCCGTCTCCAGGAAACCCACTTCCTCGAGACCAACCTCACCCGCGCCATCCTCTACGAGGCCGACCTGGCCGGCTCCGACCTCATGGGGGCCGACCTCTCCAACGCCAATCTCCAGAAGGCCTCCCTGGTGGAGGCCAACATGGCCAACGCCAAGCTGGTGAACGCCAGCCTGCGCCAGGCGGACCTCACCCAGGCCGACTGCACCAACTCGGACCTGGCCAGGGCCGACCTCCACTTCGCCAAGTGCAGCGGCACGGACTTCCGCCGCGCGGTCCTGGCCGGGGCGGATTTCGGCAAGGCCTTCCTCCGGGGCGCCCTCTTCCGGGGCGCCAACATCGAGGGCGCGAGCTTCGAGGGCGCCCTTGGCGCGGACCCGTCCCTGCTCAAGGGCGGCGTCATCGCCGAGCCGGACCCCGAGCCCCAGAAGCCGGCGCCCAGGATCTCCCGCTTCCTGGGCGCCACCGGCCAGAAGGGGCCCGTGGACTACGCCGCGCCCAGGCCCGTCGAGGCCCCCGCCGCCGCGGCTCGCAAGTCCAAGTACCATCCCCCCCTGCGGGCCGTCCCCTCCGTGATCTTCACCACCGGCGGGTGGATCCGCGGCGTCTTCCACGTGCCCACCATGCACGGGTTCCTGGAGCACCTGAACCTCTCGGGGGAGATGCTCAAGCTCACCAACGTGATCCTGCCCTACCTCTCGCTGGAACTGCGCTTCTTCGGACTGCGCCGGTCCAAGGCCCAGCTGGTGATGCCGGACTGCGACCTGGCCCTCCTCAAGCTGCCCGAGCCCACGGCGGAGTACCACGTGCACCGGGTCTCGTTCCTCCTGGAGGGCGGCACCGTCACCGGCAGCCTCGCCATCGAGGAGGACATCCGCGTCTCCGACTACCTGGCCAACCACAACGGGTTCGTGGCCCTGCGCAACTGCCGCTTCGGGGCCCACGACGCCCCGGTGGAGGAGGAGAGCCACTTCCCCCTGCTGCTCGTGAACTGCGGCACGGTGGTGGGCGCGTCCGACGAGCGGCTGAGGGAAGGCTAGGAACCTTCGATTGCCTGGTCAGGCTCTTAGCCTCCGCCCACCAGGGGGAAGAGGGAGAGGGTGTCCCCGTGGGTCAGGGGATGCTCCAGGCGCGCGTGGCGATTGTTGACCATCAGGATCCCCAGCTCCCGGTCCCCCAGGCCCAGGGTGGCCAGGACGTGGCGGCAGTCGGCCCCCTCCGGGTACTCCCGCTGCTCCTCCTTGAACCGGCCGTCGCGGAAGTGGGCGAAGAGCTTGACGGTGACGTGCACGGCTAGAACTCCCAGAAGGCGTCGATCTCCTCGTCCGTGAAGTCCCAGGTGGCGTTGTGGGGCGCCACGGGGTCCGTGCGGAAGAACTCGGGAAGCCGGTCATGGGCGGGGGTGAGGCCCGCGGCGAGGTTGAAGGCCCGCTCCAGCTTGAGGACGCGCTTGCCCAGCCCCGTCACGTCGTCCCCGGTGAGGCCGACGCCGTAGCGGGCGTTGATCATGTCGATGAGGGCCGGCAGGCACTCCGGGATGTCCAGGGCCGGGAAGGCGATGAAGATGCACATGCCCGTGGAGTCCACGGCGGCGGTGGCGATCTGGAGGTTCCGGGAGAGCTCCACCTGTCCGGCCTTGGCCAGGGGGTCGACATGCCCGCCCACGTTCAGGATGTTGGTGGCGATGGTGTAGCCCGAGGTGTGGTCCGCGCCCATGGGCGTCGTGCAGTAGGTGATGCCGATGCCCTTCACCGAGCGGGGGTCGTAGGCGGGGATGCCCTGGTTCTTCACGACGGGCACCCGGGTGAGCCCGTAGGTGCGGCCCACGGAGCCCGCCCCGCCCCCGACGACGCGGCCCAGGGGCGTGCCGCGGCCCACCTCCTCCCGGAGGACGCGGAGCACCTCCTTGCCGTCGCCCCAGGGCACAAGGCCCGCCTCCATGGCCACCCCGAAGGCCACCGCCGTCTCGATGGAATCGATGCCCAGGTCGTCCATGACGCTGTCGGCCTGGGCGATGTCGTCCAGGTCCTTGATGCAGCAGTTCGCGCCCAGGCCCCAGATGGTCTCGTACTCGAAGCCCGAGGTGAGGTACTCGTTGTTGCGGTCGTTGTAGACCTGGGAGCACTGGATGACGCAGCCCGCGTGGCAGCCGTGCCGCGGCTTGCCCTTGCGGGCCACGATGGTGTCGTGCATGGTCTCGCCGCAGATGGACTCGTGGCCGTCGAACTGGCCGTAGGTGAAGTTGCGGGTGGGGAGGCCCCCCGCCTCGTGGAGGATGTTCACGAGGACATTGGTGCCGAAGGTGGGCAGGCCCTGGCCGCTGACCGGGTGGTCCATGAGGGCCTTGGTGAAGACCCGGGAGGCGGCCTTGAAGGCCTCGGGGTCCGCGTAGGGGATGCCGGGGGCCCCCTCGTCGTCCACGGTGATGACCTTGATGCGCTTGGAGCCCATGACCGCGCCCAGGCCGCCCCGGCCGTGGCTGCGCAGCTTGCCCGAGGGATCCTTCACGGAGATGTTGGCGGCCGTCATGCGCATCTCGCCGGCGGGACCGATGCACAGGACCGCGGCCCGCCGGCCCTGGGTCTCCAGGATGGATTCCAGCACCTGGAAATTGCCCTGGCCCGCCAGGTCCTGGGCCTCCCGGATGATCACGCCGTCCCGGTTGATGTGGATGCCGTAAAGCTGGTCGCCCGGGGGGACGCCCTCCAGGATGAGGGCCTTGATGCGGAGCCGAGCGAAGGCCTGGGCGGCCGTCCCCCCCACGTTGCTCTCCTTGATGCCCCCCGTGAGGGGGCTCTTGGCGCCGGCCGACAGGCGGCCCGAGTTGGCCGCCGAGGTGCCGGAGAGGAGGCCCGGGGCGAAGACGAGCTTGTTGTTGGGGCCCAGGGGATGGCTGCCGGGGTCCACCTCCTGGCTGATGATGGTGGAAGTGAGGGCCCGGCCGCCCAGGCCCGCCCACTCGGGGGGCACGTCCTCGATGCGGCTGGTGAGCTCGGCGAGATTGACGCGGATGATGCGATCCATGGGTTCTCCTGGGGGATGGCCGGAAGGGGCAGGGGCCGTGCCATTCGGACCGGAGGCCGGCCGGGAGCCGGGCCTGGGGCGCCCGGCCTGGGCGGGGCCTGGAATTTTCCGGGCAGGGGCGCCAGGGGTGGATGCGTTGGTGTGTGTCAACGTGTCACGTTTTGTAATGGATTGCTCCAAAGTGTCCCCCCCCGTGTGCCAAACTGGGGGCCGAGGAGGAGCCATGCCCCTGCCCACGGCCGATCCGGCGGTGACCCTGGCCGCCTGGGAATTGTTCATGAGCACCGGGGAACTGGATCCGGGGGCGGTGTCCCCGGTGGTGGGCGATTCCTGGCGGCGCTGCCTGGCCGCGGGGGTGGATCCCTTCGCGGGGGTCGCCTCGGCGGTGCTGAAGCCCGCGGCCTTCGAGGCCCTGGCCTCCCGCAAGAAGGACCTGGTGCGGGTGGCCCGTCCCTTCATGGAGAACCTCTTCCGCCTGGTGGCGGGATCCAGCTTCGTGGTGCTGCTCTTCGACGAGGCCGGCGTCCTCCTGGAGACGGTGGGGGATCCCGAGCGCATCCGCACCTGTCCCGACCTGAACCTGAGGCCCGGGGCCCTGTGGACCGAGGAGGAGGTGGGCACCAACGGCGCGGGGACGGCCCTGGTGCTGGGCCGCCCCTTCCAGGTCTCCGGCCCCGAGCACTACTGCCGCAAGCACCACCGCTGGACCTGCTCGGGGGCCCCCATCCGGGACGGCGGGGGCGCGATCATCGGCGTGCTGGACATGTCGGGCCCCGTGGACGCCACCCACCTCCACACCCTGGGCATGGTGATGGCGGCCGTGGCCGCCATCGAGAACGCCCTGGCCCTCAACCGGCGCAACCAGGAGCTGACCGTCCTCAACAACCACCTCGGCAGCGTCCTGGCCACGGTGACGGACGGGGTGCTGGTGCTGGACCCGGACGGGACGGTGCGCCAGGTCAATCCGGTGGCGGAGCGCCTCCTGGGGGTGCCCGCGTCCCAGGTCCTGGGGCGGGGGGCGGCGGGGCTCCTGGGGAAGGGGGAATGCGTTTCCGGGCTGCTGGAATGGGGCCGGGAGTTCCTGTTCCGGGAGCTGGACCTGCGCACGGCCCAGGGGAGCCTGCCCTGCCTCGTGAGCGGCAAGCCCATCCTGGACGAGGACGGGTCCGTGCGGGGCGCCGTGCTGTTCCTGAACCCCAGCCAGAAGATCAAGAACCTGGTGAACCGCATCACCGGGGCCCAGGCGACGTTCCGCTTCGAGGACGTGCTGGGCGGAGGCGAGGCGCTGCGCCGCGCGGTGCAGCAGGGACTGGTGGCCGCGGGCAACGACAGCAACGTCCTCCTCACGGGGGAGAGCGGCACCGGCAAGGAGGTCTTCGCCCAGTCCATCCACAACCAGTCGGCGCGGAGCCGGGGGCCCTTCGTGGCGGTGAACTGCGGCGCCATTCCGCGGGAACTCATCGCCAGCGAACTGTTCGGCTTCCAGGAGGGGGCCTTCACCGGCGCCGCCCGGGGCGGCCGGCCCGGGAAGTTCGAGCTGGCGGCGGGGGGGACCCTGTTCCTGGACGAGATCGGCGATATGCCCCTGGAGCAGCAGGTGGCCCTCCTCCGGGTGCTGCAGGACCACACCCTGACCCGCCTCGGGGGGGACCGGTCCTTCCGGGTGGACGTGCGCATCATCTGCGCCACCCACAAGGATCTGCGGGAGGAGGTGCGGCGGGGCGCCTTCCGCCAGGATCTCTTCTACCGGCTGAACGTGTCGGCCATCCGCCTGCCCTCCCTGCGGGAGCACGTGGAGGACATCCCCCTCCTCCTGGACGCCTTCCTGCGCAAGTTCGGCCGGAAGGATCCCCGCCCGGATCCCGCCGTGGTGGAGGCCCTCCAGGCCCACGCCTGGCCCGGCAATATCCGGGAGCTCCAGAACGTGGTGGAGCGGATGGTCATCTCGGCCCAGGGCGCGGAGGTGGGGCTGGAGCATCTGCCGGAGGAGATCCTCCAGGCCTCGTCGCCCGCGCCCGCCGCCGCCGGAAGCCTCCGGGCCCAGCTGGAGGCCGAGGAGCGGGAGGAGATCGCGGCCTGCCTGCGCAGGTGCAGGGGCAACATGAGCCGCGCGGCCCAGGCCCTGGGCGTCAGCCGCAACACCCTCTACCGCAAGCTGGGCAGGCTGGGCCTCTAGGAGCCTTCTATTCCTTGGTCAGGCTCCTGGGGCGTGTTCGCAAGGTTCTGACGGGGTGGCTTTTACCTACGCCCTAGTCCCTCGTCAGCCGGATGGTCGCGGGGGGACGGCGCCCGGGGCCCAGCTGGCCCTCCCAGCGGCGGTGGCCGCGCATGCTGACCACCAGGAGCAGGGGCTTGTCGGGCACGGGCACGCCGCGGCAGGGGCTGGTGCCCAGGGGGCGCCCTCCCAGGGTGACCTGGGCGCCGGGGGGATCGGTGACCACGTCCACCCAGCTGGTGGCGGCCTGGAGGTTCAGGACCAGGGGGCTGTCCCCGCCCCGGAACTCCTGGACGACGGTGTCGTAGCCGTCCTTGCGCACCTCGAGCATGTGGGCCCCGAAGGTGGTGCGGCCGGAATAGGGGGTGGTGCCCACCTCCTTGCCGTCCACCAGGACCCGGGCCTCCCCGGGGGTGCTCTGGACGACGAGGGTGCGGGGGAAGAGGAAGAACCCGGCGATGGCGGCGGCCACGAGGCCCGCGCCCAGGAAGATCTGGCCCTTGGAGTCGTCCCGGGCCACGGGGACCCGGGAAGGGTTCCAGTGCTTGGGGGCGCTGC
>DATGXY010000252.1:0-7441 GCA_035298525.1 Holophaga sp. | reverse complement strand
CGGGTATCGGGCTCGGGGGCGGAGGTGACGGGCAGGGCGGGGGCGGGCTTGTCGGCGTCCTTCACGGCGGCGGGGGCCACCTTGTTGGTGAAGGGGTCCCAGTCCACGTTGGGGTTGTCGATGACCACCTCGGGGATGGTCTGGGTGACGATGCGCTCCATGACCTTCTGCACCGTGCGCTGGCGCTCCAGGCCGGCCTTGCCCTGGGCGTACTGGCTCTTGATCTCGTCCCGCAGGTTCCAGTGGGAGAGGAGGCGCTTGCCGGCGGGGAAGGCGCGCTGGCCCTTGGCGTCCACCAGGTGGTGCATCCACACGTTGTAGCCGGCGATGTAGCGCTCCGCGGCGCCGGAGGCCTCGGCGATGGCCAGGTTCACGGAGGCGGGCACCCGGTTGGCAAAGCGATCCACCAGACGGGCCTCGGCCCACTGGCGGTTGGTCCAGGCGGCGCCCTGCTTCAGGCGCTCGTCCAGGGTGCTCATGGGGAAGTTGAGGAGGACGACGAAGGCCAGCTTGTTCTGGAAGGCGTCGTCCTGGAAGTGGGCGGCGGGGTCGTAGCCGGAGAGGAGCTCGTCCACGGGCTGCAGGGGGCCCAGATCCAGTTCCGCGTGCCAGCGGAAGTCGCGGCCGATCTCCTGCATGTGCCCTTCCAGGCTTTCCATGACGAATTCCATGCGCTGGAAGAGGGCGTCCAGGGCCGGACCCTCGGGGGCGAACTGGGCCAGGGCGAAGGCCTGGAAGTCCGCCTGGGTGCCGTCTTCGGGCCGCCACAGGGCCTGGACCTGGCGGAGGCCCCGCTCGATGCGGAGGGCCTGGGCCTTGCCATGCTTGGCGGTCAGCTGGGAGACCAGGTCCGCGGACACCTGGACGGTGGCCTTGGCGGGCGCCGGGGGGGTCATGGCCAGGCCGGGGGCGGCCAGGGAAACCAGGAGAAGGGCAGTTCCAAAGCGTTTCAAGGCTCACCTCGGCGGCAGGATGCCCGACCATGGTAGTCGGTGCCGGGCCGGGGGGCAGTGATCTGGGGCACCGGGCGGATCCCCGCACGGCTAGTGCGGGATTCCGCACCCCGGGGCGGGCCGTCTCTTGGGCAATTATTGTGATAATTCAGTTTGATTTTCGGCTCGCCCTTTGCCTAGTTTCCCGGTTCCCTTCACAACCTTCCTCCCTTCCTAGGAGTGCGCATGAATCCCATGAAGACCTTCCTGCTGGCCGCCGCCCTGGTGCCCGGCCTGGCCCTCTTCGGCGGCGAGCCCAAGGCCCCCGCCGGCATCGTCGTCCTGGGCCACAAGAACCCGGACACGGACAGCATCGTGGCCGCCATCGCCGTCGCCCACCTGAAGGGCGCCCAGGGCGTGCCCGCGGTGGCCGCCGCCCAGGGCCCCGTGAACCCCGAGACCCGCTATGTCCTGGACACCTTCAAGCTCGCGGCCCCCGCCGTGGAGACCAGCGTGGCCGGCCGCAAGGTCATCCTCGTGGACCACGCCGACGGGCCCCAGGCCCCCGAGGACCTGGCCAAGGCTGAACTGGTGGGCATCGTCGATCACCACAAGCTGGGCGGCCTCTCCACCGAGAAGCCCCTGGATGTGTGGATGGCCCCCGTGGGCTCCACCAGCACCCTCGTCCTGCGCATGTATGACGCCGCCAAGGTGCCCGTGCCCAAGCCCATCGCCGGCGGCATGCTCTGCGCCATCCTCTCCGACACCGTGATCTTCAAGTCGGTGACCACGACCCCCGAGGACAAGGCCGCCGCCGCCCGCCTGGCCAAGATCGCCGGCGTGAAGGACACGGGCGCCCTGGGCCTGAAGCTCTTCGAGGTCAAGTCCCAGCTTGCCGGCGTTCCCGCCAAGGACCTGCTGAAGCGGGACCTCAAGACCTTCACCATGGGCGGCCGCAAGGTGGCCGTGGCCCAGCTGGAGGTGGTGGACCTGGCCATCCTGAAGGGCCTGCGCAAGGACCTGCAGAAGGCCCTGGTGGACTTCAAGGCCGATGGCTACCACAGCGTCATGCTCATGCAGACGGACATCATGAAGGAGGCCACCGACATGATCTTCGTCTCCGACGACGCCGCCCTCCTGGAGACGGCCCTGGGCGCCAAGGCCAAGGATGGCGCGTTCTGGCTGCCCGGCGTCATGAGCCGCAAGAAGCAGGTGGTCCCCGGCCTCGAGAAGGCCTTCAAGTAGCGCCCGCGAAGCCCCGGAAAAAAAGCCGCCGCCCGAAAGGGCGGCGGCTTTTCCGTGCGGGGGGCCCTACTTGTGGGCGTATTCCTTGAACTCCATGTCCGTGCCCAGGATGTGCTTGGCGAACCAGTCCTGGACGAGGAAGAGCAGCTCCTCGGAGGTGACGGACCCGCTTTCCTCCTTGTACTTGCGCTGCAGTTCGGAGATGCGGTCCCTGAAGCCCTGGTGGACCTGCTTGTGGGCTTCCAGGTCGGGGTAGCCCACCTTGGCCATCCACCGCTCCTCGCTGTCGAAGTGCATGAGGGTGTAGTCCACGAGGAACTCCAGCCGCTCGCCCATGGGCGGGGGGACCTCCTCGGCCATGGCGCGCCGGAACTCCTCCACCATCTGGAAGAAGATGTGGTGGTAGGCGTCGATCAGGGGGTTGCCGACCGTGAATTTCTCAGTCCATTCAACGAATTCCATTCGCGCTTCCCCCTGGATCGGTCCAGTCTAGCGGATTTCCCTTCACCCGAGGGGCTCCTCGTGGCTGCAGGCGGGGCACAGGAGCACCGTGATGGGATCCTTCCCCCTGGGCTTGCGGGTCTTTTCGGTCACGTAGGGGTTCTTGCACTTGGGGCAGGCGCGGGGCACCGGCTTGTCCCAGGCGGTGAAGTCGCACTTGGGGTAGTTGGTGCAGCCGTAGAACACCTTGCCGAAGCGGGTCTTGCGGGGGCTCAGGTCGCCGCCGCACCTGGGGCAGGGGACCCCCAGGATCTCCTTCTTGACGGTCTTGCACTTGGGGTAGTCCACGCAGCAGATGAACTCGCCGTAGCGGCCGTGGCGCTTGACGAAGTGCTTGCCGCAGGTGGGGCACTTCTCGTCCAGGGGCTGGTCGGGCGGCACGGGGATGCCCTTGGGGTCCGCCTTGCGGATGCCCTTGCAGCCGGGGTAGTTGGGGCAGGCCCAAAAGGGGCCGAACTGGCCCTTGCGCAGGGTCATGGGGGTGGCGCCGCAGAGGGGGCACTCGGGGGCGTCCTCGGGCTCCTCCAGCTTCTCCAGCTCCTCCGTGTGGTCGCACTCCGGATACTTGGAGCAGCCCAGGAAGAGGCCGTTCTTGCCGATGCGCTTGAGGAGGGGGGCCCCGCACTTCTTGCAATCGGACCCGGCCGGGATGCCGGCCTTGAGGTTGGCCATGTGCTTGCCGGCCTTGGCCAGCAGCTTCTCGAAGGGACCGTAAAAGTCCTTCATGGCCTTCAGGAAGGTGAGATGCCCCTCTTCCACCTGATCCAGCTGGGATTCCAGGCCGCTGGTGTAGGACGGATCCATGAGCTCCTCAAAGCCCTGGACGAGCAGGTCCGTCACCACGCAGCCCAGCTCGGTGGGCTTGAAGCGGCCCTCCTGCTTCTTCACGTAATCCCGGTCCTGGATGGTGGCGATGATGCTGGCGTAGGTGGAGGGGCGGCCGATGCCGTCCTCTTCCAGCTCCTTCACCAGGGTGGCTTCCGAGAACCGCGCGGGGGGCTTGGTGAACTGCTGGTCGCAGTCCAGCTCCTCCAGCTTCAGGGGCATGCCCACCTTGAGGGGGGGCAGGCCGACGCTCTCCTCCTCGGCGGGCTCGTCCGACGCGGGGGCCACGGGCTCGTCGGACCGGTAGAGCACGAGCCAGCCCGGGAAGCGCTCGATTTCGCCCTTGGCCTCGAAGGCGGCATCCTCGCCGTTGGCCAGGCGGGTCTCGGCCTCCACCACCGTCTCGTCGAAGACGGCGGCTTCCATCTGGCTGGCCACCGTGCGGCGCCAGATGAGGGAATAGAGGCGGAAGTGATCCGGCTCCAGGCGGTTCTTCAGGCTTTCGGGGGTGCGGGTGATATCCGTGGGGCGGATGGCCTCGTGGGCGTCCTGGGCGCCGGCCTTGCCCTTGTAGATGCGGGGCTTGGCGGGCAGGTAGTCCTTGCCGTGCTTCGCCTCGATGTAATCACGCACGGCCGCCACGGCCTCGGGGGCCAGGCGGGGGGAGTCCGTCCTCATGTACGTGATGAGGCCCACGGGGCCCTCGCCGAAATCCACGCCCTCGTACAGGCGCTGGGCGTTCTGCATGGTGCGGGTGACGCTCATGCGGAGCTTCTGGGCCGCCTCCTGCTGGAGCTTGGCGGTGGTGAAGGGGGCGGCGGGGTTGCGCTTCTTTTCCTTGGTCTCGAGGCCCGTGACCTTCCAGGCGGCCGCCTTGACCAGGTCCCGCAGGGCGTGGGCCCGCTGGGCGTCCCCGATGCGCGCCTTGGTTTCCTTGTTGCCCAGCTGGACGGCGTTCCCGGAAAGGCGGGAGAGCTTCATCCAGAAGGCGGGGGGCAGCTTGGCGGAGAAGCGACCTTTCAGGACCCAGTACTCCACCGGGTTGAAGGCCTGGATCTCCCGTTCCCGGTCCACGATGAGGCGCACGGCGACGCTTTGCACCCGGCCGGCGCTCAGGCCCCGGCGCACCTTGTCCCAGAGGACCTGGCTCACCTTGTAGCCGACCAGACGATCAAGCACTCGACGGGCCCGCTGGGCGTCCACCAGCTTCTTGTTGATGTGGGTGGGGGCCGCCATGGCCTTCTGGATGCCCGTGGCCGTGATCTCATTGAAAAGCACCCGATGGACGGGGGTGCCCTTGGCCGGCTTGATGGCCTCCAGGAGGTGCCAGCTGATGGCCTCCCCCTCCCGGTCAGGGTCGGTGGCGAGATAGATTTCCGTGGACTTCTTGGCCGCGGCCTTCAGGTCCGTGACGACCTTGGCCTTGCTGGCGGGGATTTCGTACTCCTCCTGGAACCCGTTCTCGATGTCCACCCCCAGTTTCTTGGGCAGATCCCGGATGTGGCCCACGCTGGCCTTCACCGTGTAGCCCTTGCCCAGGTACTTGGTGATGGTTTTCGCCTTGGAGGGGCTTTCGACGATGACGAGTCTGGTCAATGGAGTCTCCAAGTTTCGAATTTGGATCCCATCATGGGTGATTTGTCAAGTCATTCACCGGAATTGATAAATCCTCAATAATGTCCTGGGGTCCCAGGCAGGCCCGGGCGGCCCCTTCCCGGATGAGGCGATTCGGCCCTTCATATAAGGGAGCCTCGGGGGGTCCGGGGCAGGCCCACAGCTCCCGGCCCAGGTCCAAGGCCAGGCGGGCGGTGACCAGGGAACCGGAGGCGTACCGGCCCTCCAGCACGAGCACGCCCCGGGTCCAGGCGGCGAGGAGGACGTTCCGCCGCGGGAAGTGCCAGGGCCGGGGGGGCGCCTCCGGGGGGAAGGGGGTGAGCACCCCGCCCCCCGTGGCGGCCATGCGGTCCATGAGGCCCCGGTGCTCGGGCGGGTAGGGGTGGTCCAGCCCCGAGCCCTGGATCCCCCAGGTGGTGCCCGCCTCCAGGGCGCCCAGGTGGGCGGCCCCGTCGATGCCCCGGGCCAGGCCGGAAAGCACGGCCACCCCCGCCTGGGTCAGGTGCCGGGCCCAGCGCCGGGCCCGGTCCCGGCCCGCGGGGGTGCCCTGGCGGCTGCCCACCAGGGCCAGGGCCGGCCGGTCCGGGGGGAGGGTGCCCCGCACCCACAGGGCCACGGGGTAGGGCAGGAGGGGCAGCAGGCGGTCCGCGTCCGGGTCCCCGGGCAGGACGAGGCGGGCCCCGCGCCGGGCGGCCTCCGCCTCCAGGCGGCCCCGGCGGGAGGCCAGCTCCCGCACCTCCCGGGCGTCCTCGGGCAGGGGGGGCTCTTCCAGGGTGATGCGCTCCCAGGCGGCGGCCTTGCGGCGCTCCGCCCAGGGCAGGAGGGTGAAGGCGAGGGCCCAGGCGGCTTGATCCACGGGTGACTCCGAAGGCCGCCCAACCTAGGGAAGGGGAGCGGCCTCGCGCAAGGCCCCGCAATTCCGCCTTGCCAATCCTCGGCGTTTTGGTAGACTGATCCTTCCTGGTCTTGCCCTACTTGTGTCCGCGAGGTTCCCATGTCCCGTCAGTGCGAAATCTGTGGTAAGAAGCCCCAGTTCGGGCACAACATCTCCCACGCCCACAACATCACCAACCGGCGCTGGAACCCCAACATCCAGAACGTGCGCGCCCTCGTGGCCGGCGTTCCCAAGCGGCTGCGCGTCTGCGCCTCCTGCATCCAGGCCGGCCGGGTCATCAAGAACGTCTGAGGCCCAGTGGCCTCCGGCCACGGTCCCACCGCCATTCCAGCGCGGCCCCCGGAGCAGGGGGCCGTTTTGTTTCGGGTAGCCCGTGATCCTCGGCATCGACACCACCACCGAACGTCTCCACCTGGTCCTGGCCGGGGCGGAGGGGGTCCGCGCCCGGGCCCTGGAGGTGGGGGTGGGCCGGAGTCATAGCGGCACCCTCCTGCCCGCCGTGCAGGCTCTCCTGGAGGAGGCCGGGGCCGCCCCCGCCGCCCTTTCCGGGGTCGTCGCCTGCGTGGGCCCGGGCGGCTTCACCTCCCTGCGCATCGGCGTGGCCACGGCCGAGGGTCTGGCCCTGACGGGGCTGCCCACCTGGGGCTTCTCCGCCTTCGAGCTGCGCAGCCGCGCCCTGCGGAGCGCCGGCGTGGAGGGTCCCGTGTGGATCGTCCTGGACGGCCAGCGCCAGGAGGCCTTCGTGCAGCTGTGGGACGACACGGCCCGCACCCCCGCCCTGAAACTGCCCCTGGCCGAGCTGGCCGCCAAGGTGGGGAGCACCCCCTGGTGGACCCCCGCCGGCTTCCGGGACAAGGCCGCGGCCTTCGTGCCCCACGCGCCCCTGGCCCTGGCGGACGAATCCGCCGCCACCCTGGAGGGCCTCGCCTCCCTGTGCCGGGACCTGCCCGGCCGGCCCGCCGAGGCGCCCCTGGTCCCCTTCTACCTGCGGGAGACGGACGCCGAAGTGAATTTCCCGGAAGCCTCCGCCCACCTGCCCGAGGCCCTGCGCCGGGGCCACGCCCGGTGATCCACCTGGGCCCCGGCTCCCAGGTTCCCGCCTGGGTCGAGGCCGTGGACGCGGCCAGTTTCGGGGCCGCCTGGGGAAGCCTGGACGAGGGCGAACACCTCTGGGCCGAGCCCGGCACGGGCTTCGCGCGCTGGCGCGTCATCGAGGCGGCGGGGGAGGCCGAACTCCTGCGCATCGCCGTGGATCCCAGCCTCCGCCGGGGCGGGGCGGGGCGGCGCATCCTCCGCCACTGCCAGGCGGAACTGGCCCGCATGGGCGT
This sequence comes from Holophaga sp., assembly GCA_035298525.1. Classification (GTDB taxonomy): domain Bacteria; phylum Acidobacteriota; class Holophagae; order Holophagales; family Holophagaceae; genus Mesoterricola. Next base: position 101 of record DATGXY010000252.1, on the reverse strand, counting down.
GGAGGCCTGCCACCTGGAGGTGCGGGTCTCCAACACGGGGGCGCGCCTCCTGTACGAATCCGAGGGCTGGCTGGACCGGGGCCTGCGCCGGGGCTACTACC
>DATGXY010000251.1:0-27475 GCA_035298525.1 Holophaga sp. | reverse complement strand
GGGGCGAACACCACCCGCCGCACCGCGAGGCCCAGTCCCGGGGGATGGGTGAGGGTGATCTCCACCTGCGGATTGAAGAGGCGCTGGAAGAACTGGGCCTGGGCGGGGAGGACGAGTGCGGCCGCCAGGATGGCCGCGGTGATGCGCATGAGGTCTCCAACAACCGCCGGGGGCCGGGTCCTTTCAGGATGTCCCCAACGGGCCGTTGGTTTCCCTCACCACCCCGCGGCCTGACCATCCTTGCGGGATTCGCTGGCGCCGAAGAAGACCCGGGAGGCGGGATCCCACCGGATGCCCTGGTAGCCGCCGTAGCCGCCCAGCATCCAGGCCACGCCATGGCCCATGTTCATGAGTTCCCGCACGGTCTCGTAGGGGAAGCCGCTCTCCAGCTGGACGGTGCCCGGCAGCCGGCCCTTCTCCCCCGTGGGCTCCGGGGAACCGTCGTGGGCCATGCGGGGGGCGTCCCCCGCCTCCTGGGTGCCCATGCCGAAGTCCACGATGTTCATGACGATCTGCACGTGGCCCTGGGGCTGGAACTCGCCGCCCATGACCCCGAAGCTGAGGAAGGGCTCGCCCTTGCGGGTGATGAAGCCCGGGATGATGGTGTGGAAGGGCCGCTTGCCGGGCGCGTACGTATTGGCCTGGCCCTCCTGGAGGCTGAAGAGCTCCCCCCGGTCCTGGAGCACGAAGCCCAGGTCCCCCGGCGTCATGCCGCTGCCCATGCCCCGGTAGTTGCTCTGGATGAGGCTCACCATGTTCCCCTCCCCATCAGCCACGGTGAGGTACACCGTGTCCCCGTCCTTGAGGGCGGGGTTCCCGGCCTCCAGGCGCCGGGAGGCGCGGCGCTCGTCGATGAGGGCCCGGCGCGAGGCCGCGTAGGCCTTGTCCAGGAGCCCCCGCACGGGGACCTTCGCGAAGGCGGGGTCGGCGTAGAACTTGGCCCGGTCCTCGAACACCAGCTTCTTGGCCTCGGTGAACAGGTGCACGTGGCGGGGGCTGCCGAAGGGGATCTTCGAGAAATCGTAGCCCTCCAGGATATTGAGCATCTGCAGGGCGGCGATGCCCTGGCCGTTGGCGGGGATCTCCCACACGTCGTAGCCCCGGTAGTTGACGCTGACGGGGTCCACCCATTCGCCCGTGTGCTCGGCCAGGTCCTCGTAGGCCAGGAACCCGCCCTGGGCCTTCATGTAGGCCGCGATCTCCCGGGCGATGTCCCCCTTGTAGAAGGCGTCCCGGCCCCCCTCGGCGATGCGCTCCAGGGTGCGGGCCAGCCTGGGGTTCCGGAACACTTCGCCGGCCCGGGGCATGCGCGCGCCGTCCACGGTGTAGGTCTCCTTGAAGCCCGGGTAGCGCCCCAGGGGGCCGAGGCTCCGTCCCAGGTAGTAGGCCACCAGTTCGGAGACGGGGTGGCCTTCCCGCGCGTAGCGGATGGTGGGGGCCAGGAGATCCTTCATGGGAAGCCGGCCGAACCGGCCGTGGAGCAGGTACCACCCGTCCACCGCCCCGGGCACGGACACCGGCAGGGGCCCCATGGGGGGGATGTGCGTCAGCCCCAGCTTCCGGAAGTGGTCCAGGGTCAAGGCCCTGGGGGACCGCCCGCTGGCGTTGAGACCCTGGAGCCGACGGCCCTTGGCGTCCCACACCAGGGCGTACAGATCCCCGCCCAGGCCGGCCCCGACGGGTTCCATGAGCCCCAGGGCCGCGTTGGCGGCGATGGCGGCGTCGGCGGCCGAGCCGCCCTTCTTGAGGATATCCAGGGCGATCTGGGTGGCCAGCGGGTGGCTGGTGCAGGCCATGCCATGCTGGGCCGCCACCTCCGACCGGGTGGCGAAGGCCCGGCCGGTGACCCGGTCCGCGCCCGCCAGGGGAAGCACCATGCAGGCGACAAGGATCGCCCCCGAACGGCTCCAAGTCATGGAATACCTCGCAAATAGGGCCTTAGACTATCCGGCCGGGGGCAGGTCCGGTGAAAATTCAAAGATTCCGTGACCCAGACCTCATGCGGGACATGGTTTCCTTGTTTTACTAAAAGGTCGCGCCAAAACGCCCGATCCCGCCATCGGCCGTGCCAGGAGTCCCCCCGCCATGAATCTGCTCAAGGCCCTCACCATCCGGACCCGGGTCCTCATGATCATCTTCGGCTGCAGCCTCGCCCTGATGGTCATGGGAGCGGCGAGCCTCTTCTACGAGCTCAAGCTCCGGTCCGTCAACCTGGAGGCCTCCATGGCCGTGTACCGGGAGGCCCTGGGGGTGACCATCGGGCTCCTGGTCTTCTTCATCGTATGCGGCGCCGGGGTGGGCGTGATCCTGGGCTGGAGCATCAATTCCTCCCTGAAGGAGATCACCGAGCGGGTCCACGACCTGGCCGAGGGCGAGGGGGACCTCACCCGGCGCATCAGCGTGGAGGGCGCCGACGAACTGAGCGTCATGGCCGGCTACATCAACACCTTCATCCAGAAGGCCCAGGCCACGGTGGCCCACAGCGTGACCGTGGCCAACGAGGCCGCCGCCAGCAGCAACGAACTCTCCACCATCAGCCGGGACCTGGCCGAGAACGTGGCCAGCCAGTACGCCCTGGCCGAGAACTCCAGCCACCTCATGACCGACGTGGCCCGGAACCTGGATGTCACCGAGGAGATGTCCATCACCACCACCGAGACCCTGGAGGCCACCCAGCACGTGCTCCAGGCGTTCGTCACCGCCCTCAACCACGTGGGCGAGGTGGTCATCGGGGAGGGCGGCAAGCAAGAGGAGCTGGCCGGGCGCATGCAGAACCTGAGCCAGGACGCCCAGGGCATCAACGATGTGCTGGGGATCCTCGCCGAGATCGCCAACCAGACCAACCTGCTGGCCCTCAACGCCTCCATCGAGGCCGCCCACGCCCGGGAATCGGGCAAGGGCTTCGCCGTGGTGGCCGAGGAGATCCGCAAGCTGGCCGTGAAGACCCAGAACTCCCTCACCGAGATCAACACCAACGTGAACCTCGTGGTCGAGGGCATCGAGGCCATGGTGCGGGAGACGGCCCGCACCTCCGAGCAGATGACGGACCTCTCCGGCCGCACCCGCAAGCTCCTGGAGGAGGCCGGCCTCACCGGGGAGAAGCTGAGGGGCAGCGTGGAGACCAGCAGCGAGCTGGTGCGCAAGACCACGTACATCGCCACCCGCACCAAGGACCTCATCGAGACCATGAACAGCCTCGTGGACCTCTCCAACCGCAACAAGGAGGCGGCCCAGGGCGTGGGTTCCGTGTCCACCGTCCTCGCCGCCAAGAGCGAGGACCTGCGGTCCTCCCTCAGCCACTTCCGCGTGGACTGAGCCCGGCGTGTCCATCAAGGGCCAGGTCTCCCCCTTCTCCCAGGGCCTCACGGCCCTGCTGGTGGACGACGACGCCCCCACCCGCATGCTCCTGGCCACCCTCCTCAAGGGGGTCTTCAAGGTGCTGCACACGGCCCGGGACGGCAAGGAGGGCCTGGAGGCCTTCCACCGCATGGCCCCCGACGTGGTCCTGGCCGACCAGTCCATGCCCCGCATGTCGGGCACGGCCATGGTGGCCGAGATCCGCAAGGCCGATCCCAAGGTCCCCATCATCTTCATCACCTCGTCCATGGACACGGACATCCTGGTGGAGGCCATCAACCTGGGCATCTCCGCCTTCGTGCCCAAGCCCGTCACCGCGCCCCTCCTGGCCAAGGCCGTCGCCCTCGTGGCGGGGCTGCTGGAGAACGATCACCTCCAGCGCAAGACGCTGGAGCAGGAGCTGGCCCTCCTGCAGCTGAGGGAGAAGTACAACGACTTCCAGCAGGAGACGGCCTTCCGCAAGGAGCTGGGGATCCTGGAGAACGAGTTCCTGGTCCGCTCCTTCGAAGGCACGGGGGGCCAGGGCGAATGGATGGCCCAGGTCCAGTACGTGCCCCACGACATCATGTGCGGGGACAGTTGGTCCCTGCGCCGCCTGCCGGACGGGGGCATGCTCGTGTACCTGGCCGACGCCATGGGCAAGGGCCTCGCCGCCGCCCTCACCTCCTCCCTGGGCGCCCACACCTTCAACCTCCAGGTGGACGCCCTCCCCGAAGGCCCCTTCGATTTTTCCCTCTTCATCGCCCGCTTCATCTCCCGCCTGGGCAAGCGCCTCCTGGAGGACGAGATCTTCTCCTTCCTCCTGGCCTGGCTCCCCCTGGACGCGCCGGTGGTGGAGACCGCCTCCTTCGGCATGCCCCCCATCCTGGCGGACGCCGGCGAGGGGCCCGTCCAGCGCTTCGTCTGCGATAACCCGCCCCTCTCCCCCTTCTCCGACGATTTCCGCACCACCCGCCGGCCCCTGGGGGCCGCCCGCAAGCTGCTCTTCTACACGGACGGCCTCAACGAATCCTCCACCCTGGAGGGGGAGCTCTACCGGGATTCCCTGCCCACGGACCTGCGGGGGGCCGCCAGCCGGGACCAGCTCTGGACGGCCTTCCAGCGCCGGGTGGAGCGCCCCGACGACGACGTCACCTTCCTCTTCCTGGCCCGGGTGGACCTGCCCGTGCTCTGGCGGGAGACCCGGCGCATCCCCGCGCGGCTGGGGGCGGTGGACGCCTGCGGCCTGGAGCTGGAGGCCCTCCTGGGCCGGCGCACCGCCCTGGACGAGACCGCCCGGGACGGCCTGGGCACCGCCCTGCGGGAGGCCCTCATGAACGCCTACGAGCACGGATCCCTGGGCGCCGAACCCCACGAAAAGCGGGCCCACCTGGAGGCGGGCACCTGGATCGACCACCTCCTGGAACGGGAGGTCACCTCCGGCGCCTTCATCGACGTGGAACTCACGCTCCACGACACCGGCTATGCACATCTCATGAAGTGCGTGGTGCGGGACGAAGGGCCCGGATTCCCCGTGCCCACGGCCTGGCCCAGCGACCGGGATCCCCTCGCCCTCAGTGGACGGGGCCTCAAAATGATCAGAAAATACTCCGATGGCCTGTTCCTCAACGAGCAGGGCAACGCCATCACCTTCTTCAAGGCCTTCGCCAGGTAGCCCCATGCAGATCGTCCGCACCGACCCCCGCCAGATCACCATCACCGGCAATATCAAGACGACGGAGGACTACCTCGCCATCCGCCGCCAGTGCCAGGACCTGGTGGACGCCGGGGTCCAGGCCTTCACCCTGCGCATCCAGGAATCCCTCTCCATGCCCTCCTCGGTGATCGGCTACTTCGTCAAGCTCGTGAAGCGCGACCAGGTGGCGATCCGCATGGAGATCGAAGATCCCCGCCTGCTCGAGCTCCTGGATGAGCTCGGACTGACGGGGACCTTCGGCGCCGTGCGGATCTAGGAATTGGGATCGGGCTGGCTGGACGGGTCGCTGCCGCCGCTGGATGAGCCGCCGCTGGCGGAGGTGCCGTCGGATCCGCCTGAGGCCTGCCCGCCACCTCCCCCGGAACCGCCGCCGGCGAGGGTGCTGAGGATGCCCACGGTGAGGAAGGCGACCTTGTTCGACCCGGCCTTGTAGGCGCCCATGGCCTTGGTGTTGACGGCCACCGACGGGAAGTCCTGGGGTTGCCCCTTGGGGATCCCGGAGGGGAATTTGAACGCGAGGTTCACGCTGCCGCTGTCTGCACCCACCTTCAGGCTCGGCAGGGTCGAATCGGCCTTCCCCGCATCAGTGGCGTAGTAGAAATACATGCTCCACTGGGTCGAGGAACGCGGCGCCGCGATCAGGTAGGACTGCTTTTTCTTCAGGACAAAACCATTGGACGCGCTCGTGCCTCCACCCGTGTCGCTCAGTTCCCTGACCTTGATCTGGCTGCCTTTCAGGACGATATCGGAATTGCTCTTGATATCAATGCGCGACCAGGCTTCGGCGCGCGCTGGCAGGCCCGCGATGGCGCTGGCCGCCAGCAGGGTGAAGACGGAGGGGCGGAAAGACATAGAGGATCCCCCAATGGGATAAGCCATGAAGAAAGGATCCGCCCATCCCCTTGCGAGGCGGGCGGATGCGGAGAAGCTACTCTATGTATAAATTTTTTATTCAGTCCGTCAAGGCCAACCGCCTCAGGCCCCCAGCACGCCCTTGGCCACGTTCACCACGTTCTCCACCGTGAACCCGAACTGCTCGAAGAGCACCTCGGCGGGCGCCGAGGCGCCGAAGTGGTCCAGCCCCACGGAGGCGCCCTGCAGGCCCACGAAGCGCTGCCAGCCGAAGGTGAGGCCGGCTTCGACGCTCACCCGGGCGGTGATGGCGGCGGGCAGCACCTCCTCCCGGTAGGCGGCGTCCTGGGCGGCGAAGAGCTCCCAGCTGGGCATGGACACGACGCGGGTGGGGATCCCCTCCGCTTCCAGGGCGGTGCGCGCCTTGAGGGCCAGGTGCACCTCGCTGCCCGTGGCCATGAGGATGAGGCGGGGCTCGCCGGAGGCCTCCTCCAGGATGTAGGCGCCCTTGGCGGCGCCCTTGGCCTTTTCGGGATCCAGGACAGGGAGCTTCTGGCGGGTGAGGGCCAGGCCCACGGGGCCGTTGGTCTTCTGGATGGCGGTGCGCCAGGCGATCGCCGTTTCGTTGGCGTCGGCGGGGCGGATCATGGTCATGCCCGGGATCATGCGCAGGGTCATGACCTGCTCGATGGGCTGGTGGGTGGGGCCGTCCTCGCCCACGCCGATGGAATCATGGGTCCACACGTAGGTGACGGGCTGGCCCATGAGCGCCGCAAGGCGGACGGGAGGCCGCATGTAGTCGCTGAAGATGAGGAAGGTGGCCCCGAAGACCCGGAGGCCGCCGTGGAGGCTCATGCCGTTGAGGACGGCGCCCATGGCGTGCTCGCGGATGCCCCAGTGGAAGTTGCGCCCGCTGTCCTTGGGCCCGAAGTCGCCTCCGTCCTTGAGGTTCGTGTTGTTGGAGGGGGCCAGGTCGGCGGAGCCGCCCACCAGGTTGGGAATGCGGGCCGCCAGGGCGTTCAGGGCCTTGCCGCTGGCTTCGCGGGTGGCCTGGTCCTGCCCGGGCTGGAACACGGGCAGGGCCTCCTGCCAACCGGCAGGGAGCTGCCCCTTCATGAATGACTCAAATTCCGCGGCCAATTCAGGGAAGGCGGCCCGGTAGGCCTCGAAGCGGGTCTGCCAAGCGGCCTGGGCGGTGGCGCCCTTGTCCAGGCACCCGCGCCAGTGGGCCAGGGCCTCGGCGGGAACGACGAAGTGGCCGTCGGGATCCCAGCCCAGGATCTCCTTGGTGGCCCGGATCTCGCCCTCGCCCAGGGGGGCGCCGTGGGCGTGGTGGGTGTTCTTCTTGGTGGGGGCGGGCCAGCCGATGATGGTCTTGCAGTCGATGAGGGTGGGCTTGCCGCAGGGGCGGGAGGCCTCCTCGAAGGCCCGGGAGAGGGCCTCCAGGTCCTCGCCGTCGGCCACCTTCAGCACCCGCCAGCCCTGGGCCTCGAAGCGCGCGCCCACGTCCTCGGTGAAGGCCAGGCCCGCCTCGCCCTCGATGGTGATGTTGTTGTTGTCGTAGAGGAGGACCAGCTTCTCCAGGCCCAGGTGGCCGGCGAGGCTCGCGGCCTCCATGGCCACGCCCTCCATGAGGTCCCCGTCGCCGGCGAAGCACCAGGTGCGGTGGTCCACCACCGCGTGGCCGGGACGGTTGAAGCGGTCCGCGAGCCAGCGCTCGGCGATGGCCATGCCCACGGCGTTGCAGACGCCCTGGCCCAGGGGGCCGGTGGTGGTCTCCACGCCGGCGGTGTGGCCGAACTCGGGGTGGCCCGGGGTGCGGGAGCCCCACTGGCGGAAGGCCTTCAGGTCGTCCAGGGCGAGCCCGTAGCCGGAGAGGTGCAGGAGGGAGTAGATGAGCATGGACACGTGCCCGCAGGAGAGCACGAAGCGGTCCCGGTCCGCCCACTTCGGGTCGGCGGGGTTGTGCTTCAGGAAGCGGGTCCAGAGGGCGTAGGCGGCCGGGGCCTGGGCCATGGCGGTGCCGGGGTGGCCGGAATTGGCCTTCTGGACGGCGTCCATGGCGAGGCACCGGACGGTGTCGATGCAGAGCTTGTCGATGTTGGTGGCGGCGAAGGTCACGCGCATGTCCTCAGAAAATCGTCCGTTTACCTACTTGTTTCCCATGCTCGCCTTCACGAAGGCCGTGAAGAGCGGGTGCGGGGAAAGGGGCTTGGACTTGAACTCGGGATGGAACTGGCAGCCCAGGAAGTACGGGTGATCGGCGATCTCCACGATCTCCACGAAGGTCCCGTCGGGGGAGACGCCGGTGAAGGAGAGGCCCGCGCGCTCCAGGGGGGCCCTGAACTCGGCCTGGTTGAACTCGTACCGGTGGCGGTGCCGCTCCGTGATCTGGAGGGAACCGTAGGCCTTCGCGGCCTGGCTCCCCTCCTTGAGCACGCAGGGGTAGGTGCCCAGGCGCATGGTGCCGCCCAGCTCCTCCACGTCCACCAGCTCACGCAGCTTGAAGATGACGCGGTGGCGGGGGTTCTCCTCGAACTCGGTGGAATCGGCCCCGTCCAGGCCGGCCATGTGGCGGGCGTACTCGACGCTGGCCATCTGCATGCCCAGGCAGATCCCGAAGAAGGGCACCCGGTTCACGCGGGCGTACTCGATGGCCTTGATCATGCCGGAGGTGCCCCGCACGCCGAAGCCGCCGGGGACGAGGATGCCGTGGCAGTCGGAGAGGAAGGAGGCCACGTCCCCGTGGTCCAGCTCCTCGCCCTCGATCCACTTGAGCTCCACCTGGGTCTCCAGGCCGTAGCCGGCGTGGTGCAGGGCCTCGATCAGGCTCTTGTAGCTCTCCTTGAACTCCACGTACTTGCCCACGATGCCCACTCGCACGCTGCCCTTGGGGTTGCGGATGCGCTCGAGCAGGTCGTGCCAGGGGGTGAGGTCGGGACGGCGGTCCGGGAGGTTGAGCAGGGAGGCCACCTTGGCGTCGAGGCCCTCCAGGTGCAGGTTCAGGGGCACCTCGTAGATGGTGGAAGCGTCCTTGCAGCTGAATACCGCGTCCGGGGCCACCGAGCAGAACATGGCGATCTTGTCCTTGAGGGACCGGGGGATCTCCACGTCGGCGCGGCACACCAGCACCTCGGGCTGGATGCCCAGGGCCCGCAGCTCCTTCACGCTGTGCTGGGTGGGCTTGGACTTCAGCTCGCCGGCGGCCTTGATGTAGGGCACGTACGTGAGGTGCATGTTGATGGCGTTGCCGTAGCCCGCCTCCAGCTTGAACTGGCGGATGGCCTCGAGGAAGGGCTGGCTCTCGATGTCGCCCACGGTGCCGCCGATCTCCACCAGCACCACGTCCACGTCCTTGGCCACCTTGCGCATGGTGCCCTTGATCTCGTCGGTGATGTGGGGGATCACCTGCACCGTCTTGCCCAGGTAGTCGCCCCGGCGCTCCTTCTGGATCACCGTGTTGTAGATGCGGCCCGTGGTGATGGTGTGGTTCTGGGTGGTGGGAACCGAGGTGAAGCGCTCGTAGTGGCCCAGGTCCAGGTCGGTCTCGGCGCCGTCGTCGGTGACGAATACCTCACCGTGCTGGAAGGGGCTCATGGTCCCGGGATCCACGTTGAGGTAGGGATCCATCTTCATCAGGGTGACCTTGAGGCCCCTCGCCTCCAGCAGGGCTCCCAGGGACGCCGCGGCGATCCCCTTGCCGAGGCTGGAAAGCACCCCCCCGGTCACGAACACGAACTTGGTCATGGCTTCACCCCCCCCCGATGGACAAAGTCTTCACAGAAAATCACATCTCCTCCGGGGCCTGGATCCCCATGAGGAAGAGGCCCTGGCGCAGGGCCCGGGCCGTGGCCACGCACAGGGCGAGGCGCGCGTCCCGGACCTCGGGGGCGTTCTCCGCCCAGAGGATGGGACAGTTGGTGTAGAAGCCCGAGAAGGCCTTGGCCACCCCCAGGAGCGCCCTGGCCAGGGCCGTGGCGCTGTTCTCCCGGGCCATGATGCGCATGGCGTCGGGCAGGCCGGCCAGTTCGAAGAGCAGGGCCTGGGCCGGAGCGTCCCGGAGGCCCTCCAGATCCGCGGGGACGGCGGCGGGCGCGTAGGGCACGGCCGCCGAGGCGTCCCCCGGGGCGGCCACGGGCCGGGCCTGGTCCGCCCAGTCCCCCCCCGCCTTCCGGAGCACGGAGAGGATGCGGGCGTGGGCGTACTGCACGTACGGCCCCGTGTCCCCGTCCAGGGCGATGACCCGGTCCCAGGTGAAGGTGATGGGCTTCACCCGGTCATTGAGGGCGTTGAAGAAGATGACGGCCCCCAGGCCCAGCATCTCGGCCACCTGGGCCTTGCCCGCCAGGTCCGGGTTCTTCTCGTCGATGATGGCGGTGACCCTGGCCACGGCCTCGTCCAGCACGTCCTCCAGGAAGATGACGTTGCCCTTGCGGGTGCTCATCTTGCCCTCGGGCAGGTTCACCATGCCGAAGGGGGTGTGCACCATGCGGCCCTTGAACCAGGGGTCCACCTTTTCGGCCACGGCGAAGATCTGCTGGAAGTGGAGGATCTGATCGGAACCCACCACGTACAAGCAGCGGTCGAAGCGCCAGGTGTCCTGGCGGTACAGGGCCGCGGCGATATCCCGGGTGGCGTAGATGCTGGACCCGTCCGCCTTCTGCACCAGGCAAGGCGTGGCGATGCCCACGTCCTCCAGATCCACGATGCGGGCGCCGTTGTCCCCCTCCTTCAGGATGCCGGCCGTCTCCAGCCGCTGGAGGGTGGGCACGAGCTTGTCCTGGTAGAAGGCCTCGCCCATCTCCAGGTGATCGAAGCCCACGCCAAGGCGGCCGTAGATGCGGTCGAAGGCGGCGAGGCTGATCTCCCGGAACCAGCTCCACAGGCGCCGGGCCTCCGGGTCCCCCTCCTCCAGGCGCTTGAACCAGGCCCGGGCCTCGTCCCGCAGGGCGGGGTCCTCCTCTTCGGCCGCGTGGAAGCGGACGTACAGCTGGAAGAGGCGGTACAGGGGGCTGCGCATCTTTTCCGGGATGGCTTCCGCCCAGGGGAAGTCCTCCTCCAGGGCCGGGTTCTCCCCCTCCGCCCACTTCTTGTAGGCGGCCAGCAGGGTGCCGAACTGGGTGCCCCAGTCGCCCAAGTGATTGATGCGGATGACGTTGGCTCCCAGGTACCGGTTCACCTGGGCGAGCGCGTGGCCGATCATCGTGCTGCGCAGGTGCCCGATGGTGAAGAGCTTGGCGATATTGGGGGAGCTGTACTCGACGATGACCGTCTCGGCGTGGGGGTCCCCGCTGCCGTAAGGCCGGGGGCCCAGGAGGGCGTCCAGCAGGAAGGCGGCGCGCCGGGTGGGCTCCAGCTTCAGATTCAGGTAGGGGCCGGCCGCCACCACCTGGGCCCCGTCGATGCGGATGGCGGCCGCCAGTTCCTGGGCCACCTGGGCGGGGTTCAGGCCCTTCGCCTTGGCCGCCTTGAAACAGGGGAAGGCCAGATCGCCCATATCGCCGGAGCGGGGACGCTCCAGGCCGATCTCCACCCCGGGCAACGCCGCCGCCAGGGCCTCCGTGAATGCCGCCTTCAATCGCTCCATGCGCGCTCCATGACAATCCTCGAACCGGAAGCCAGGGGCCTCCAACCATCATCCGGGAAGCACGGGCCGGCGGGAAGCCCCAACTTTGGCCAATGTGGCGGTCTTTCCCCTTGAATTCCAGGGCCGGGAAGGTATGATGGTTTTTCGCCTTCATGGGCGAATCGCTGTCCGCACGTACGAGAACCAGGAGTCAGGATTCATGGCCAATCACAAGTCCGCCGCCAAGAAAGCCGCCCACGACGCCGAAGCGCGTCTTCGGAACCGGGCCAACCGCTCGACCATGAAGACCGCCGTCAAGAAGTTCCTGGCCGCCGTCGCCAGCGGTGACAAGGCCGAGGCCACCACCCTCCTGCCCACCACCCTGGGCGTGGTTGACAAGGCCTGCCGGAAGGGCGTGCTCCACAAGAACGCCGCCAACCGCACCAAGAGCCGCCTGACCCTCAAGGTCAACGCCCTGGCCTAGGCCCGGACGCAAGGCATGGACAGCCCGGCCTTTGGCCGGGCTGTCGTGCGTACGCCGGCCTACCCCAGGCGACCCCCGGCCTTCAGGTAGACCGCGTTTCCTTCCCTTTTCCCCACTGCGATGACAACCACCAGAACCTGGGCATCCACGACCTGGTACACCAAGCGGTAGCCGGACGCCTTCAGCTTGATCTTGTAGCAATCAGCCATACCTGAAAGACGGGCGGCCTCGACGCGGGGGTGAAGCAATCGTTCCGAGAGTTTCTTTTTGAATTGCTCTTGGATGCTTCCGTCCAGTTTCCGCCATTCCTTCAGCGCGGTTTCCTTGAATGCCAATTCATAAGTCTTCAAGCCGCACCTTGATGGAAGGCTCGGCTTGGCGTTCCTGCACGAGTTGGGCGAGATCCAGATCATCCAGATGTTCAAGGATGGCTTCAAAAGTCGCTGCTGGAATCAAGTAGGCGGTCGGCCGATTGTGGTTGAGGATGACCACCGGCTCGCCCTTAGACTGGGAGATGACGCCGCTGGGGTTCTTCTTTAAATCACTGATACTTACCGATGATCGGGCATGCAGGCGCTGCATGGGCGGCCCCCTTTAGACCCAATTATAGGACCTAATTTTGGTCATATCCAGTTGGACGGGATCGGGAGGGGACCCCGGGGAACCCTGTCCCATCGGAACGTGCCTACCAGCTCCCCGGCCCGGGCGGGATCCGGGCGCTCCTGGCAACCCAGGCTCCAGCCCAGCCAGCCCACCAACGCCTCCGGTCCGATCCCCCGGTGCTGGAGGCGGGCCAGGCCCAGGGCTCCGTCCCGCTTGCCCAGGCGGGAGCCGTCCGGGGCGGTGACCAGGCCCAGGTGGGCGTAGGCGGGCCGGGGCAGGCCCAGGGCCTCCTGGAGCCGGGCGTGGGTGGCCGTCACGCTGCGCAGGTCCTGACCCCGCACCACTTCCGTCACGCCCTGGGCCCCGTCGTCCACCACCACGGCCAGGTGGTAGGCGTAGCACCCGTCCCGGCGGTGCAGGAGGGGATCCCCCGTGAGGAGATGGGGATCATCCGCCTGGGGGCCCAGCAGCAGGTCGTCCCAGGCCACGGGCCCCTCGGGCAGCCGGAAGCGCAGGGCGTCCGGGCGCAGGAAGGGAAGGGGCCGATGCCGGCAGGTGCCCGGGTAGGCCCTCAGGCCGTCCTCCCCGTGGGGGGCCGAGGCCAGGGTCGCCAGGTCCTTGCGGGTGCACACGCAGGGGTAGAGGCGGCCTTCCCCGTGCAGGGCCTCCAGGGCCCCCCGGTAGGCCCCGCCCCGGCGGGACTGCCAGAGCACGGGGGCGTCGCTTTCCAGGCCCAGGGCCGCCAGATCCCGCAGCTGATCCTCCCCCAGGGCGGGGCGGCACCGGGCCGTATCCACGTCCTCCATGCGGATGATCCAGCGGCCCCCCTGGGCCCGGGCGGAAAGCCACGAGGCCAGCGCCGTGCGCAGGTTGCCCAGGTGCAGTTCTCCGGTGGGTGAGGGCGCGAAACGGCCGGTGACGGTCATGGGGACCAGCATAACCCCTCCACCCCCGGCGGCATCCCAAGGCCAATCCTCCGGGCGAAAACCCCGCCCCTTCCCTTCGACCCGCGCCCCTCCGGGGCGCCACGCCCCTGGTGCGTCCATGCCCCTTTCCCGTTCCCTTCCCCTGCCCCGCCTCGACGCGGTCCAATTGGCCCAGGTCCAGGGCTCCGGCCAGATGGCCGACCTACTCGCCCGCCATTTCTCCTGGGTCACCCACCTGGCCAGCGTGGCCACCTGGGTCTTCCAGGCGGGGCTCACCTTCCGGTACGACGACGCCTCCCGCCACGCCAAGGGCAACCTGGAGGCCGGGGCCGGCGCCCCCCACCCCAACGGCCAGGAGACCTCCGGCCTTCGCCTGGGCGGGGGCTTCAGCTTCCAGTCCTCCGCCTTCAACGTGGCCTTCACGGGCCGCTTCCGCCTGGGCCCCGCCTGATCCCCCGCGGCAAAGGGCCCCGCTTCGCGCATAATCCAGGGCATGCACCGCATGCCCCCCGTCCTCCGCGCCGGCCTCGCCCTGGTCCTGGCCTACCTGCTCCTGCTGGGCACGGCCCGCTCGGGCCTCCTGCCCCCGGGCCTCCAGGGGCCGCGGGCCGTGTGGCTCATGGGGATCCTGGCGGCGGCCCTGGGCCGGGCCCTGCGCCTGGCGCCCGGCTGGGTGGCGCCCCTCCTCGTCCTGCCCTGGCTCCTGGACTTCGCCCTGCGCCAGGCCCTGCCCGCCTGGGTGTGGCCCGCGGGGCTCGCCGCCCTGCTCCTGGTGTACGGCGGCGGCCTCTTCACCCGGGTGCCCCTTTACCACAGCAACCGCGCCGCCTGGGCCGCCCTGGAGGGCCTCTGCCCCCCTTCCCTGCTCCGGTTCGCGGACCTGGGCGCCGGCTTCGGGGGCCCCCTGGCCCACCTGGCCCGGCGCCGTCCCGATGGGTTCTTCCTGGGGGTGGAGGCTTCGCCCCTCACCTTCCTGGTGGCCTGGCTCCGCACCCTGCCCGTGCGGTCCAACTGCAAGATGGAGTTGGGCACCCTCTGGAACCTGGACCTGTCGGGCTTCGACGTGGTCTACGCCTTCCTCAGCCCCGCCCCCATGCCCCGCCTGTGGGAGAAGGCCCGCCGGGAGATGCGCCCGGGGACCCTCCTGGTCTCCCACACCTTCGAGGTGCCCGGCCAGGTGCCCGAGGCCCGCATCCCCCTGCCCGGGCGCAGCGACGCCTGCCTTTTTCTATATAGGTTGTAAGGCCCTGGCCCCGATTCAAAAATGAACTACCATGTAAGAGGTGGTTCAGAAATGAATAATCTTGCCCCCCAGCAGCCCGCCTTCCGGCCCGGTCCCCTCGGTCCGGAGGAGGTGGCGCGCCTGTCCGGCCCTGGCATCCGGGCCTTCTTCCGCATCGGCCAGGCCTGGGGCCTGTCGGTGCAGGAGCAGATGGACCTGCTCGGGCTGGAGAGCCGCTCCACGTACTTCGCCTGGAAGCGCGCGCAGGACGCCCGCCTCGACCGGGATCAGCTGGAGCGCGTGTCCCATGTGCTGGGCATCTACAAGGCCCTCCGCCTCATCTTCGCGAACGAGGACCAGGTGAACGCCTGGGTGAAGAAGCCCAACGCCGACCCCAGCTTCGAGGGCCGGCCGGCGCTGGATCGCATGCGCAGCGGCATCCTGGGCCTCTTCTCGGTTCGTTGCCACCTGGACGCCCACCGGGGCGGCTGGGCTTGAGGATCCCGGATCGCACGCCCTTCGACCAGGCTCCCTCCTGGCGGGTGATCTCCACCCGGCACCGGTCCATCGATCTGTTCGAAGGGGTGGCCGACGCGGCGGAATGGGAGGCGCTGCTGGAACTGGAGGGCCGCTTCAGGCCGGGGGCCCAGGAGATCATGCTCCTGGACGCGGGGCTCCCCAGGGACGCATGGGCCTTCGGACCCGGGGCCGGGTACGTCATGGCCCCCTTCCTCTACCGGGGCCCGTCCCGGTTCTCCACAGGCGCCTTCGGGGTCTATTACGCCAGCCTGGAGGAGGAGACCGCGATCCGGGAGGTGGCCTTCCACCGGGGCCGGTTCTTGGCGGCCACCCGGGAGCCCCCCTGCGTCCAGGAGATGCGCGTGCTCCGGGCTACCGTCACCGGTTCCCTGGTGGACCTGCGCCCTGGGACTGAGGCCTTCGCCCCCCTGCTCCAGCCGGATCCGGCCACGTACCCCGCGGGGCAGGCCTTCGCCGCGGATCTGCGGGACGCGGGCGAGGACGGCCTCGTCTACCCGAGTGTGCGTCACCCGGGCGGAACCTGCGTCGCGTGTTTCAAACCCAGGCTGATCAGCGCCTGCCGCCAGACCCGGCCGCTCACCTATGTGTGGGACGGCCAGGCCATCGCGGGGTGGTCGAAGGGCTAAGCTTCCTGGAGCCGTGTGAGCCCGAAGTCCTGGGTGATCTCGCCCACCAGGTCCTTCACGTGCACCAGCTCCTTCACCTTCCAGCCGTTGCTGCCGGTGAAGAAGAGGCCCTGCTCCAGATCGCCGCCCCAGGCGTCGCCCAGGCTGTCGGCGATGCAGTAGCCCACCTGGGCGGCCCCCTTGCCGTGCTCGCAGGGGCTGACGCAGTTGGAGATGCAGCGGATGCGAGGGGCGTTGCCGGAGGCGATGCGGGCGTGGAGGGGGGTCTTCACACCGCGGGCGGGCATACCCACGGGAGAGCCGTGGAGGGCGATGGTCTCCCGGTCCGCCCTCAGGATCACTTCCTTGAAGCGGGGGTGGGCGTCGCACTCGAAGGTGCCGATGAAGCGGGTGGCCATCTGCACGCCGTCCGCCCCCAGGGCCATGAGGCGGTCGATATCGGCCCGGTCCCACACGCCGCCGGCGGCGATGACGGGGAAGTCGCCCCACTGGTTGCGCTCCTCCACCACCTGGGGCACGAGGGCGTCCAGGCTGTAGGCGGGATCGGCGCACTGCTCCAGGGTGAAGCCCTGGTGGCCGCCCGATTCGGGCCCCTCCAGGACGACGGCGTCGGGCAGGCGGTTGAACTTGCGCTGCCAGGTCTTGCAGATGAGCTTGAGGGCCCGGGCGGAGGAAACGATGGGCACCAGGGCCACATCGGCATCGCCCACCATTTCGGGCAGGGACAGGGGCAGACCGGCGCCGGAGATGATCATCTGGGCCCCGGCGGCCACGGAATCCTTGACGACGCGCTCGTAATCGTTAATGGCGCACAGGATGTTCACGCCGATGACCCCCTTGGGGCCGGCGATCTCCCGAGCGCTCTTCAGGATGCGGGTGAGGGCCTCGGTGCTGTTCAGGTTGCAGGGCTGGCTGGGCCGGCCCGCCACGTGGTCGACCTGGTCGGGGTACTTGTAGCCCGTGCCGATGGCGGAAACGATGCCCACGCACCCGCACTTGGCGACGTTGCCGGCCAGGCTGTCCCAGGAGACGCCGATGCCCATGCCGCCCTGGATGATGGGGTAGGGCACGTCCAGGTTCCGGATGCGCAGGCGGGGCAGTTCGGGGGCCGGGGCGTCCACCAGGGCATCCAGGGCCGGGCGTTCCATGGCCTGGGCCAGGCGGCGCCGGAAGCCGGCGAGGAATTCCGCGGCGCCTTCCCGGAGCAGGGCCGGTCCACGGAGCTGGAGGCCCGAGGCCCCCCCCTCCAGGAGGGCCTGGCCCTCGGCCGCGCCGGCGGCGGGGGCGAAACAGGGCAGCCCGGTCTCCCGGGCCATGCGACGCAGGCGCTCGGCCAGGGCCTCCCCCTCCGCCACCAGGAGGGCCGAAGCCCCCTGGGCCGCGGCCAGCTTGGCCTCCAGGGCGTCCCGCACCTCCACCACCCGGGGCACGCCCCAGGCCTTGAGGGCCTCCAGGCGGGCGGAACCGATCTCGGAGCCGTGCACCACGAAGGCGCTCAGGTTCTTGGCGGCGTCCTCCATGCGGCCGGACACGTCGCCCAGCACGCCCCGCATATCCAGCCCCACCTGGCCGGCCCGGCGCAGTTCGGCCAGGCGCTCCAGAAGGGCCTCCCCATCCGGGAAGGCCGGCATCCGGATGACCCCCAGACCCCCCGCCCCGGCGAAGGCGGCGGTCAGGGCGTCGGAAGAAAAGGGATGCCAACCTTGGAAGAACAAGGGCTTATCCACCCGGAACGGCAGGGGGCGGGTCATGGGAGCTCCTCCGGCAGGCCTGGGGGAATCCTCAGGACCTGATGATCGGATTTAAGGATGACAGAGGGGGGCACCAACTACGCTAGATTTAAGGGGTCCGGTCCAGTTTCCGAAACACGTTGGGGGGAGATCGATACATGTTTTTCATAATCGGCCTCGTGCTCGTGTTCGGCGCGGTGATCGGTGGCTACCTGATGGAGGGTGGCAGCATCCCCGTGCTGCTCCACCCCCTGCCCGCTGAAGGCACCATCCTCCTGGGCGCCGCCATCGGTTCCTTCCTGGCCGGCAACACGCCCAACACCATCAAGGCGGTGGTCGCCAACCTGGCCAAGCCCCTGAAGGGCAGCCCGTACACCAAGGCGGTGTACATGGAAGCGCTCATGATGCAGTATGAAGTTTACGTAAATATCAAGAAGGGCGGCCTCCTGGCCCTCGAGCAGGATGTGAACGACCCTCACTCATCCAGCATCTTCAAGAAGTACCCCGCCGTGATGCACGACCACCACGCCATGGACTTCTTCTGCGACTCCATGAAGCTCCTGATCAACGGCTCGGCCAAGATCGATGAGATCGATCAGGTCATGGATATGGACCTGGATGTGCACCACGCGGAACTGGCCGCCCCCGGCGGGGCCGTGAACGTGATGGCCGACGGCTTCCCCGCCTTCGGCATCGTGGCCTGCGTCATGGGCGTGGTGATCACCATGGGCTTCCTGGACCAGCCGCCCAACGTCATCGGCGGCAAGGTGGGCGCGGCCCTCGTGGGCACCTTCCTGGGCATCCTCCTGGCCTACGGCGTCTTCGCCCCCCTGGCCAAGAACATCGACCAGGTGAACGCCGCCTCCAGCCACTTCTTCAACGCCCTCCGGGCCGGCCTCGTGGCCTTCGGCAACGGCGCCGCCCCCGTGACGGCGGTGGAGTTCGCCCGCCGCAACATCCCCAGCACCGAGCGCCCCGGCTCCTCGGAACTGGAAGAGGTGGTGCGCCAGATCAAGCCGCGGTAGCCCATGGCCGAGCAGCAGCCCGAAGTCAAAATCAAGTTCGTCAAGAAGAAGGGCGGTCACGCCGCGGCCCACGGCGGGGCCTGGAAGGTGGCCTACGCCGATCTGGTGACGGCCATGATGGCCTTCTTCCTGCTCATGTGGCTGCTCAACTCCAGTTCCCAGAACACCAAGGCGGGCATCGCCGGCTCCTTTCAGGACCCCAACTTCTTCAACACGGAAAAGGGCAAGGCCATCATGGAGGCCTACAAGCTGGAAAAGGGAGGCATCCTGCCAGGCGGCCGCGGCATGAAGGAGGGCACGGGCGACGGCGGCAGCGGCCCCGAGGCCGTGGACGTGGAGGGGCTTTCCATCGAGGCCGAGAAGAAGGCCATGGAGGAGACCGCCCGCACCATCGAGAAGGTGTTCCAGGAGGACAAGGTCCTCCAGACCTTCCAGGACCAGATCGCCTTCGAGTTCACGGACGAGGGCCTGCGCATCCAGCTCCAGGACAAGGCGGCCCAGGTGCTCTTCGATTCGGGCAGCGCCACCCTCAAGGCCTACACCCTCTCCATCCTCAAGGAGATCGCCAAGGAGCTGGGCAAGCTGCCCAATCACATCCTCATTGGCGGCCACACGGACGCCATGCAGTACACGAACCAGGCCTACACCAACTGGGAGCTGAGCGCCGACCGGGCGAACTCCGCCCGCCGGGTCCTGGAATCCGCCGGCCTGCGCCCCGGCCAGGTGCGCCGGGTGACGGGCTACGCCGCCACCCAGCCCCTGGAGGGCAAGGATCCCAAGGACCCCATGAACCGCCGCATCTCCATCGTGGTGCTCAGCAGCGCCACGGAAAAGGCGGAGCAGGACCGGCAGAAGGTCAAGCCGAAGAAGTCCTGATGCTCCCCGGCCTCCTCCTCGCCGCCGCCCTCGCCGCGCCCCTGGACGTGGCGCTGAAGGTGGACCCGGCCCCCTGCCGGGAGCCCCTCACGGTCGAAGTGGCCTTCGAGGCGGCCGTGGCGGGCAAGGGGGTCACGTCCTTCGCCGGCGCCTGCCCCTGGCCGGATCCCGGCCTTCCCCTGGCGCACCGCTGGAAGGGGGCCCTCCCCGGGGCGGAGCCCCGCACCCTGCGGCGCCTTCGCTACGTGTTCCGGGACGGGCGGGGCAAGGTGGTGGCCTCCCTCTTCAAGGACCCGGCCGGGGTGGTGGATCCCAAGGGCCTCCAGGGGGTGGTGCTCCACGCCGTGCCGGTCCCAGGACCACCCGGCTTCCAGCTGGAGCACCGGGTGGAACTGGAGATCGGAACGCGCAGGGACTGAAGGATCAGGGCAGGAAGGGCGCGGCGGCGGCGACGGCGGCGCCCGGGGTGACCTTCACCCCCAGGGACAGCAGGGTGGCCTCCAGGGCCATGAGGACGGCGGTGATCTCGCCGGCGGCGATATTGCCCATGTGGCCCAGGCGGAAAGCCTTGCCGGCGATGGGGCCCAGGCCCCCGGCCACGACGATGCCGCGCTCGGCCATGCCCTTGCGGAAGGCCAGGTCCTCCACGCCCTCGGGCAGGCGAATGACGGAGAGGGTGTCCCCCCGGTTGCCGGCCTCCGTGAAGAGCTGCAGGCCCATGGCCTCCAGCCCGGCGCGCACGGCCCGGGCGATCTTCCCATGGCGGGCGAAACGCGCGTCCAGGCCCTCCCGGTGGATCATGCGCAGGGCCTCGGCCAGGGCCGTGACCTCGTTGACCGCGGGGGTGGAGAAGTACTTGCCCGGATCCTGCATGATGGGGAGCCAGCGCATGACATCGGCGTAGTACGCGGGCACGGCGGTCCGGGCCTGGCGGCGGGCCATGGCGCGCTCGCTGAAGGTCACCAGGGCCACGCCCGGAGGGGCCGCGATGGCCTTCTGGGGGGCGGTGAGGATCACGTCCACGCCCCACTCGTCCATGCGCTCGTCCACGCCGCCCGTGGCGCAGACGCCGTCCAGGATGAACATCTCGGGCCGGCCCTTGAGGAACTGGGCGTACTCCGCCACGGGGCTGAGGCTGCCCGTGGAGGTGTCCACGTGGGTGATGGTGACGGCGGCGTAGGTGTCCGAATCCAGCTTCGCCTTCAGCTCGGCGGGGGGGATGACCTTGCCCCACTCGGCCTTGAGGGCGTCCACCTGGATGCCGAAACTCTGGGCCAGATCGATGAATCGGTCGCCGAAGTAGCCGTGGCTGACCACGAGCAGCTTCTCCCCCGGGGCCACCAGGTTCACCACGGCCATTTCCATGGAGAGGGTGCCGCCCCCGGCGACGATGAAGACCTGCCCCTTCTCGGTCCGGCAGAGGCGGCGGAAGCCGTCGATGGCCTCCTTCGACTCGGCCACGAAGGAGGGGGCCACGTGGCTGACGGTGGGCTTGGCGAGGGCGCCGAGGATGGCGGGATGCACCGGCGTGGGGCCGGGAATCATGGTCAGGGTCTCTTCGCGCATGGGCGCCTCCTACTGGATCCAGTTGATGTCGGTGCCGGCGGGGAGGTGCGGCGTGAAGATGGACAGGTAGCGGAGGTTCTCCTCCGGCGCCCGCGTGTCATGGACGATCCCCCTCGGGCAGACGTGCACGTCCCCCATTTTCACCGGCTTCCACTCCCCGTTCACGAGGATTTCTCCCCGGCCGCCGACGATGACCACGTATTCGTCGCAGACGGTGTGGAAGTGGTTGCCGATGGCGGAGCCCTTCACGAGGGTGCGGACCATCATCTGGGTGCGGGGGCACTCGTACTTCACCTCGCTGTCCACGCCCTTCTCGGGCAGGGTGCGGGTGGCATAGTAGTCGGCCAGGCGGATGAGCACGGCCTCGGCGGGGGTGGAATCGACGAGGCCCTTCAGGGTGGATGGATCGACGGTCATGGCAGGTCCTTTCGGTCAGGGAGAGGTCAGCTCGCGGCGGGCGCGACGGGCAGGATCCAGGGCGCCACGAAGGCCTGGACGAGCACGACCGCGATGACGATGCACAGGAGGATCAGGGAGTACTTGAGGGTGCGGCGGAAGATGTCCGTCTCCCGGCCCACGAGGCCCACGGCGGCGCAGGCCACGGCGATGCTCTGGGGCGAGATGAGCTTGCCCATGACGCCGCCGAAGAGGTTGGCCGAGGTGGTGAGCACCGGGTTCAGGCCCAGGCTGACGGCGGTCACCTGCTGGAGCTTGCCGAAGAGGGCCGCCGAGGAGGTCACGCTGCCCGTGAGGAAGACGCCCACCAGGCCGATGACGGGGGAGAACACGGGGAAGGCCATGCCCGTGAGCAGGGCGAAGGCGAGGCCCAGGGTGAAGGACATGCCCGAATAGTTGGCCAGGAAGCCCAGGCCGATGACCGAGGCCAGGGTGATCAGGGCGAAGCGGAGCTGCTTGAAGGTGCGGCCCAGGACCTTGGCCGCGGTGGCGGGGGAGAGGCCCAGCACGAAGGTGGAGACGAGGGCGGAGAGGAACATGGCGGTGCCGGGGGCGGCGAGGAAGTCCCACTTGTAGCTGGCCCCGTATACGGCGGGCTTGGCGACGATGGGGGCGCCCTTCAGCACGAGCCCGTGGAGGCCCGGCCATTCCTTGACCATGAGGAAGAGGTTGTGGGAGGCCACCCACTTCTTGAAGAAGGGGGTGCCCCAGAAGCCCATCACGACCATGAGGATGATGAAGGGGGACCAGGCCTTGAGGACCTCGAATCCCGTGTGGCGGCGAACCTCGGCGGCCTGGCCCTCCTCGGGGAAGGTCCAGATGGCGGCCGGGTGCCAGAACTTGAGGAAGACCACCAGGCACAGCAGGCTCACGATGGAGGCCGTGATCGCCGGCAGGTCCGGGCCGAACCAGGTGGAGACGGCGAAGGAGGCCGCGGCGTAGCTCACGCCGGCCACCAGGGCCGCGGGCAGCACCTCCAGCGCCTTGCGGAAGCCCACCATCACCCAGATGGTGAAGAAGGGGATGAAGAGGGCGATGAAGGCCATGTCGTACCCGATGGCCCGGGCCATGATCGGGCCGGGGATGCCCGTGACCGTGGACATCATGAGGGTGGGCACGCCCACGGGCCCGAAGGGCACGGGCGGGGTGTTGGCCACCAGGCAGATGACGGCCGCCGGCAGGGCCGGGAAGCCCAGGCCGATGAGCATGGCGGCGGCGACGGCCACCGGGGCCCCCTGCCCCGCCACGCCTTCCATGAAGGCGGAGAAGCTGAAGGCGATGAGCAGCGCCTGGATGCGCCGGTCGGGGCTGAGGGAGGAGATGGAGGACTTGATCACCTCGAACTGGCCCGATTCCACCGTCAGGTTGAAGAGGAACACGGCCGTCAGGATGATCCAGCCGATGGGGAAGAGCCCCGTCACGATGCCCAGCAGGGAGGCGGAGAGGGCCACCTTCACGGGCATGTGGTACACGGCCACGCTGGTGATGATGGTCAGCAGCAGGGTGAGGGGCCCGGCGATATGGCCCTTCATTCGCTTGACCGCCAAGGCCCAGAAGAGGAAGACGATGGGCAGGGCGACGACGAGGGCCGTCAGCAGGTAGCTGTTCGACAAGGCGGAATAGTTCTGGGTCCAAGGCATTGGTCAGTCCTTTCTACCACTGGGTTGGAAATGTGATGGGTTGGCCAAGGATATACCAAACCAGACCGGCTGGTCGTTATTTGTGTCAACGGTGCCCGGGGGGGGCAATTCCCGGGCCCCCAACCGCATAAAGTCGTTTATATTTGCATCCAATACCAGGAGCCTCCGTGGACCCACAACGCGGCCAATCCAGGGCGTATCGCCTGTTGGTCGCTTGCTTGGTGTTCGCCTGCCACCTGGGGGGCCAAGGCCGGCCGGTCACGGTGCAGCTCAAGTGGTACCACCAGTTCCAATTCGCCGGGTACTACGCCGCCCAGGAGAAGGGCTTCTACCGGGAGGCCGGCCTGGATGTGCGGCTCAAGGAGGGCGGCCCGGACACCCACCTGGCGGAGGATGTGGCCAGCGGCCGGGCCCAGTTCGGGGTGACGGACACCTCCCTGATCCTGGAGCGGGCCAAGGGCCTGCCCGTGGTGGCCCTGGGGGTGATCTTCCAGCACTCGCCCCTCGTCCTCCTGGCCCGCCCCCAGGAGGTGGCCGGGGGCCTGGTGGGCCTGAAGGGGCGGCGCATCATGCTCACCCCCACGGACGCGGAGCTCATGGCCTACCTCCAGAGCCAGGGCATCGGGCCGGGCATGGCGCGCTTCCTGCCGCACAGTTTCCGCCTCATGGACCTGGTGGAGGGCAAGGTGGAGGCCGTCAGCGGCTACGCCACCAACGAGCCCTACCAGCTGGAGGCGATCGGGGCCACCTACCGCATGTTCTCGCCCCGGGCGGCGGGCATCGACTTCTACGGGGACCTCTTCTTCACCAGCGAGGCGATGGTGAAGGACCATCCCTCCGACGTGGCGGCCTTCCGCGCGGCCACCGTCCGGGGCTGGCAGTACGCCATGGCCCATCCGGAGGAGGTGGCCGACCTGATCCTGGAGCGCTATTCCTCCCGGAAGACCCGGGGGGAGCTGGTCTTCGAGGCGCGGCAAATGGAGCCCCTCCTCCAGCCCGACCTGGTGGAGGTGGGCTACATGAACCCCGATCGCTGGCGGCGCATCGTGGACGCCTACCGCGATCTGGGCATGGTGGGGCCGGGCTTCACCCTGGATGGCTTCCTCTACCTCCCCGCCCGGCCCCGGGACCTCACCCGGGTGGTGTGGGGTGGCCTGGTCCTCCTGGTGCTCGTGACCGGGGGCTCCTCCTGGCTCGTGCACCGGTCCAACCGGCGCCTTTCCCAGGAACTGCGGCACCGGCGGGAGATGGAGGCGGAGCGCCGGCGGGATCAGGAGGCCCTGCGCAAGGCCAAGGAACAGGCCGAGCAGTACCTGGATGTTGTCCAGGTGATCCTGGTGGCCTTCGACGACCGGGCCCGGGTCACCCTCATCAATCGCAAGGGATTGGAGGTGCTGGGGTACGAAGCCGAGGAACTGGTGGGCCAGGACTGGTTCAGCTTCTGCCTGCCCGAAGGGGTGTCGGAGCAGGTCCGGACCGTGTACGCCCGCCTCATGGCCGGGGATGTGGAGCCCGTGGAATACAACGAGAACGAGGTGCTGACCAAGGGCGGCGCCCTGCGCCTGGTGGCCTGGCGCAACACCGTGCTGCGGGACGCCGAGGGCCGCATCACCGGCACCCTCAGCAGCGGCGAGGACATCACGGACCGCCGGCGGGTGGAGGCCGAGCGCCGGGCCCTCGAGGCCGAGGTGGAGCACATGCAGCGCCTGGAGAGCCTGGGCCGCCTGGCGGGGGGCATGGCCCACGATATGAACAACGTGCTGGGGGCCATCCTGGCCGTGGCGGAGACCACGCGCCTCCATCGGCCCGGGGACCCGGAACTGGCCGGATCCCTGGCCCACATTGAGCGGGCCGCCGCCCGAGGCCGGGATCTGGTGAAGTCCCTGGTGGGCTTCAGCCGCAAGAACCTGCCGGACGCGGCGAGCCTGGATATGAACCAGCTGGTCCGGCACGAACTGGAGATGCTGGACCGGACCCTCATGAAGCGCTACCAGCTGGTGGCCGACCTGGAGGAGGGCCTGCCCCCCGTGCACGGCAGCCCAGGGCCCCTGGGCAGCGCCCTCATGAACCTCTGCGTCAATGCCGTGGACGCCATGCCCGAGGGCGGCACCCTCACCCTGCGGACCCGCTCCGGCGACGGGCGCGTCCACATCACCGTGGAGGACACCGGGGAGGGCATGGACCCCGAGGTGCTCCGGCGCGCCATGGAACCCTTCTTCACCACCAAGCCACCAGGCAAGGGCACGGGCCTCGGCCTCGCCCAGGTCTTCAGCACGGCCCGGGCCCACGGCGGCACCCTCACCCTGCAGAGCGACGTGGGCCGGGGCACCCGGGCCATCCTGGAACTCCCCTGCCTGGCCTCCGAGCCCCTGGGCAAGCCCGTCCCGGAGGGGAGCGCGGGCCTGGCGCCGGCCGCCCTCCGCATCCTCCTGGTGGACGACGATGCGTTCCTGCGCGAGGCCGTCGAGGCCATGCTCACCTTCCTGGGGCACCGGGTGACGCCCCTGGCCGGGGGGGAGGAGGCCATCGCCTGGCTGGCCACCCATCCCGCCCCCGATCTCCTCGTGCTGGACCTCAATATGCCCGGCCTCACCGGCATGCAGACCCTGCGGGCCCTGCGCCCCACCCACCCCGTCCTGCCCGTGCTCCTGGCCACGGGGTACCTGGACGCGGAGACGGAGGCGGTCCTGGCCAAGGACCTCCACGCCTCGGCCATCGGCAAGCCCTTCAACCAGCAGGAGATCCAGCGGAAGTTCCGGGAACTGGTGGGCTGAGGGGCCTCAGTCCCCCTCGTCCTCGCAGGGTTCCTCCAGCTTCAGGCAGACCAGCAGGGCCCGGCGCACTTCCTCCAGGTTCGTGCCGTCGTAGCGCACCACCTGGGGATGGCTGTAGCCCTCGTTGTGGGGGTGGGCGGGCATCACCGCCATGCCCCGGGGCCGGTAGGCCAGCCAGCGCTCGATGTAGTCGGGGAAGTCGTCCACCAGCACCTTGCCGTACACGAGCCCCTTGTCGTGGGTGATGGTGATGCCCTCGGCCACCCCCTTCAGGTGGCGGTCGCACCACTGCACCTTTTCCGTCCAGGCCCCGGGCTTGCTGGAGGGCCCCTTGGTCAGGACCACGATGCGGAAGCCCAGTTCCCGCACCAGGTGGAGCACGTCCCACCCCAGGGGAAAGGGGGCCAGGGCCAGCCACCAACCGGCCTGGGAGGTGATCACGTGCCGCCGGGCCTCCATGTAGGCGGGCACCCCTTCCCCGAACACCTCCCCCACCCCTTCGCCGGGCGCCGCGATGCGGGCCAGATCCGCCCGCAGCCGGCCGTGGTAGTCGGCCAGGGTGCCGTCCATGTCGAAGAGGGCAATGGGGGGGCTGCTCATGCGCTTCCTGGGTAGGTCGGTGGCGGCCGGAGGGATCGATGACGCCAGCCCATTATACGGGACCCGGGGCAGGCGCCCGATGGTTCATGCGCCAACCGGGGCGGATCAACGCCGCCCCTGGCATCCCGGCCGCGCAGGCCTATGGTTGGCCTTTTAGACGCCGATCCCAAATTCCTTTTATGAATAAATTGAGCCTCTCCCTCCGTCCGGATCTGGGCATCCGCCGCCTCCTCCCCGAATGGGGCCGCCTCTTCACCCTCGCCGATCTCAGGGCGGATGTGGTGGCGGGCGTCACCGTCGCCTGCATCGCCATCCCCCTGTCCCTGGCCATCGCCCTGGCCAGCGGGGTGGATCCCGCCGTGGGCCTCGTGTCCGCCATCGTGGGCAGCACGGTGGCCGCCCTCTTCGGCGGCGCGCCCCTGGGGGTGAGCGGGCCCGCGGCGGCCATGGCCGTGCTGGTGGCCAACGTGATCCAGGTCCACGGCCTGGGGGGCCTGCTGGTGGTGGGCATGGGGTGCGGATGCCTGCAGGCGGCCACGGGCGTCCTGGGCCTGGGCCGCCTCATCCGCCTGGTCCCCATGCCGGTGGTGGCCGGGTTCACGGCCGGCATCGGCGCCATCATCTTCATCGGCCAGTTGCCCAGGGCCCTGGGCCTGCCGCCCGCCGAGGGCTCCCACGTGCTGGATACCCTCGTGCACCTGGGGACGGTCCTGCACGCCGCGCGGCCCACGGCCCTCCTCCTCGCCCTCTCCACGGTGGCGCTCGCCTTCCTCCTGCCGCGCCTCCTGCCCCGGGCTCCCGCCCCGCTGCTCAGCGTGCTCCTGCCCACGGCGGCCGTGGGGATCCTGGGCCTGGATACGGCCTTGATCGGCCGGCTTCCGAGCGCCCTTCCCGGGCCCGCCCTCCCCCCCCTCCCCCCATCGGGCTGGATGGGCC
>DATGXY010000250.1:0-10841 GCA_035298525.1 Holophaga sp. | reverse complement strand
GGGCTTCCCTCGGACCTGCTGGACCGCCGCCCCGACCTGCGCGCCGCCGAGGCGGAGCTGGCCGCGGCCAACGCCGACGTGGGCGCCGCCAAGGCCGCCCTCTACCCCCGCTTCAGCCTCGTGGGCAGCGCCGGGTGGAATTCTGTGCACTCGGGCACGCTCCTGGAGAACGCCAGCCGCACCTGGAGCCTGGGACCCCAGCTGAGCCTGCCCCTGTTCAACCGGGGCCTCCTCCGGAGCCAGGTGAAGGCCGGCGAGGGCGCCCTGGACGCGGCCCTGGCCGCCTACCACAAGGCGGTGCTGGGGGCCCTGGCCGACGTGGACGTGGCCTTCAACCGCCTGGGCAGGGCCGAGGAGCGCCGCTGGGCCGCGGAGCGGGCCGCGGCGGGCCAGGCCGAGGCCCTGCGCCTGGCCGAGGCCCAGTTCAAGGCCGGGGAGGTGGCGCGGACCTCCGTCCTCCAGTCCCGGCGGGCCCTGCTGGAGCAGCGGGACCAGGCCGTGCAGGCCCGTGCCCAGAGCCTCGCCGCCCTCGTCTCCGTGGGCAAGGCGCTGGGTCAGGCTCCTAGCGTTCCAGGCGCTTGAGGGCGATGGTGATGAACTCGGGCGGGGCGGGGAGGATGCCCACGTCCGCGGCCACGCCCTGGCCCTCGCGGCTCAGGAGGAAGCGCAGCACCTCGCCCAGGGCGGGATCGAGGGGGGCGCCGGGGGCCCGGTTCAGGTAGGCGTAGTAGAGGCGCGGCATGGGGTAGCGCCCCAGGGTGACGTTCTCCTGGTTGGGGAAGCGCGCGTCCGTGGCCTGGTAGGGGATCACGGGCAGGACCTTCACGCTGGCGTACCAGCAGGCCAGGGACCCGAAGGCGATCCCCGCCTCGTCCGTGCTGATGGCCTCGGCCAGGGAGGAGGTGTCGGGCCGGGCCTGGACGGTGGGCTTGAACTCCCCGTCCTTGAGGACGGCGGTGCGGAAGGAATCGCGGTGGGCGGTGCCCTCGCCGCGCCCGTAGGCGTTGATGGGGCGCTTGCCCAGATCGCCGCGCACCCGGAAGTCGCTCCAGAGGGCCGTGGGCTCCTTGTAGCCGCCCCGGCGCTCCTTGCCGAAGATGGCGTCCAGCTGCTCCATGGAGATGCTGGTGATCGGGTTGGACTTGTGCACGAAGACGATGATGGCGTCCAGGCACACGGGGATGCGCATGGGCATGTAGCCGAACTTGGCCTGGAAGGCCTTCATCTCGTCCTGGGTCATCTCCCGGGCCGTGACGATGAGGGGGCGGGTGCCCTCGGTGAGGTCCTTGACCGCGTCCCGGGTGAGCTTGGGCACGTAGCTGATCCGCCCCTGGGGGTGGAACTGGCGGAAGAGCTGGTTCCACTCGCCGCCCAGATCCGCCAGGGCGTCGGTGCCGGGGATCTCCACGGTGGTGGTCACCGCCGCGCTGGCGACGTACGAAGGGAGGGCGTCCGAAACCTTGGCCCGGACCTGGGCCGTCTGGGATGCCAACGGAAGGGCGACCAGGGCGAAGGTGAAGGCGGTGCGAAGGATGGATGAGCCCATGGGTGTCTCCCGGGAGGGACTGGACGCCGACCGCTCCATTCCGGCCACGAGGAAGAAGCAGGCGACCTATGGATCGTAGTTTAGTAGACTAACCCCACCCCGTCACCTGACCAAGCATCCTGCGGGAGGAACCCAAATGAAGCTCCCAAGGTCCCTGGCTTTCGTCGCGGCTGGATTCCTGCTGGCCCCGGCGCTCCGTGCCGCGGATCCCCCCCTCCCCGCCAAGCACGTGAAGGCCGGCGTGCATTGCCACGACTGCCACGGGAAGGAAAATCCCAGCAAGGCCGCCGTGGCCGATGAGTCCTGCATGGCCTGCCATGGGGACTTCCCGGCCATGGCCGCCTACACGAAGCAGCTGCCCGTCAATCCCCACGCCCCCCTCAAGAAGGGGCACGCCCCCGCCTCCTTCGCCTGCACCGACTGCCACCGGCAGCACCGGCCCCCGGTCGTGAAGTGCAAGGAGTGCCACCCCGACTTCAAGCTGACGCCTCGCTGACCATGCAGATCGCCGTCCTGGGCCTCGGGAGGATGGGCGCCCCTGTGGCGCGGTCCCTCGTCCACCTGGGGCACGAGGTCCATCTCTTCGACCGGGAGCCCGGCCGGGCTCTCCAACTCGCGTCCGAGACGGGGGCCAAGGTGGCGAGCAGCGTCGCGGACGCGGCCGCCCGGGTTTCCGTGGTCCTCACCCTGGTGCCGGACGACGCGGCGGAGGAATCCCTGACCCTGGGGCCGGGCGGCCTTGTCGCCCACCTCATGGACGGGGCCGTGCACCTGTGCATGAGTTCCATCGGCATGGCCACCTCCGCCCGGCTCGCGGCCGCCCACGAGGCGGCGGGCCAGGGGTACGTGGCCGCCCCCATCCTGGGCAAGCCGGCCCTGGCCGGGGCCCGCCAGGGGTGGATCATCGCCGGCGGACCCGAACTGCATTTGAAGCGCTGCATGCCCCTCCTGGAGAGCCTGGCCAAGGGCGTCACCCCCGTGGGGCCGAAGGCGGAGCTGGCCCACGCCCTGCGTCTGGGGGCCACGGCCATGACGGCGGCCATGGTGGAGAGCCTGGCCGAGGCCCTGGCGGTGGGGGAAAGGGCCGGGTTCCCCCCGGCGGAGTACTTCCGGCTGCTCAACGGCGTCCTCTTCAAGTCGCCCCTCCTGGACGGCCTGGGCGGGCTCATCCTCCGCCGGGACACGACCCCCATGGACATGACCCTGGACCTGGCCGCCAAGGACCTGGTCCTGTGGGTGCAGGCCGCCGCCTCCCTGGGGGTCAGCGTCCCCGGCGCCCGAACCCTCGCCAAGGCCCTGGAGGAGGCCCGCCATGCCGGCCTGGGGGACCGGGATATCACCGCCCTCGCCCAGCTCCGCCCCCCGGAAACCATCCTGGACCGCCCGGATCCCGAGCCTCCGCCCCCCCAGGTCTTCCCGGATCCCCGGCCGAAGGCCCCGGAGCCGGAACCCGAACCGCAGCCCGAACCGGAGCCAGTGCCCGAACCGGAACCCGCGCCGGAGCCCGGGCCCGTCCAGGCGTCCCAGGCCGTCCCCTCCCGCCGGCGCCTGAAGATGTCCGGCTGGAAGCGCGCCGCGGCGGCGCTCCCGCCGGAGGCGCCTCCGCCGCCTCCGCCACCCCCGCCGCCGGAACCCCCGCCACCGGAACCCCCGCCGGCGGGCCCCCCCGAACCCTTCCTCCTGCCCACCTCAAGGGCCACCATCCTGGAACCGCCCCGCCCGGGAACCGGCTCCGAGCTTATGTACCCCGTGCGCGCCCCCGAGGGGCCGCGGGAGGTCCCCGTGTCCCGCACCTCCCACTTCCAGGCCGTGGGCGGCGTCGTGTGGGCCTGGGTGGAGGGGGCCCGGGAGGCCACGTACTGGTCCAGTCTGGCGGAGGTGGAGCAGGCGGTGCCCCACGTCCTCTTCGTGCGCCTGCAGCCTGACGTGCTCCTCAATCCCCAGGCCATCCTGGAAGTCCATCCCCTCTTCCCCGGCAGGTCCCGGGTGCGCCTCCTGGGCGGGGCCACCTTCACCGCGAGCCGGGAAGTCACCCGCAACCTGAAGTTCATCCTGGGCATCTGAGGACGCCGCCATGGCCGAGAACCGCGAGCGAGGGCAGTCGGCAGGTCCCGGGGGATCGAGGCCGGTGGCCGCCATGCGCGTGGTGCTCCTCTACGCCGCCTTCGCCTCCCTGTGGATCCTCCTCTCCGACCAGGTCGCGGTCCTGCTGGTGAGGGACCCGGGCCGGCTGGCGCTGGTGAACACCCTCAAGGGCTGGCTCTTCGTGGGGGTCACCTCCCTCCTCCTCTACCGGGCCATGCGGGGCCTGAAGGAAGGCGGGGAGCGGGGCCGCGACGGGGGCTGGCGCCGGGCGCTGCGCCCCGCGGCCCTGGCCGTGGCCGCCATCCTGGCCCTGGCCTGGTTCGGGGCGCGGGAGACCATGGCCTACCAGGAGCGGAAGGAGGGCGAGCGCCTCCAGGCCATCGCCGCCCTCAAGGCGCGGCAGGTCTCGGACTGGATCCGGGAGCGCACGGGGGACTCGGAGTTCGCGGCCTCCTCCAGCATCTGGAGCATCGCCTACCGCAAGTGGCGGGACCTGGGCATGGTCGAGGGGCGCGAACACCTCATGAGCAGGCTCGACGTCTACCGGCGCAACGAAGGGTTCGCCAGCGCCCGGGTCCTGGATGGCGGCGCGTGGGTGCTGCCGGAGGCCGGCGGGGAAGTGCCTCCCGAGGTCCTCAAGGCGGCCGGCGCCTCGGCCCTGGACCAGCGGGTCCGTCTCGTGGGCCCCTACCGGGACGCGGGCGGGGTCGTGCGCATGGACTTCCTGGCCCCCCTGCGGGAGGCGGGGGCGATGACGGTGCCCGTCGTCGTCCTGGGGGTCGACCCGGACCGGCAGCTCTACTCGATGCTCCAGGAATGGCCCGCGCCCACCTCCACGGGGGAGGCGCTGCTCTTCCGGCGCGACGGGAACGACACCCAGCTGGTCAGCGAGACCCGCTTCAAGGCGGGCCTGGCCGTGAACGGACGGTGGCCCATCGCCGGCTCCCCCCTCATCGGGGCCAAGGTGCTGCGGGGGGATGCCGCGCCCGGGAGCTTCTACAAGGGCCTCGACTACCGCGGCCGGGCCGTGGCCGGCGTCGCCGTGCCCGTGGCGGGCACGGAGTGGTTCCTCCTCGCCAAGATGGACCAGGATGAGATCGATGCCGTGAGCCGGCCCCAGGTGACGGTCATCGGCCTGGCGGCGCTCCTGGGGGCCTTCGTGGTGGCCATCTCCGCGAGCCTCTTCAAGCAGCAGCGGGTCCTGTCCGACAGCCGGAGGGAAAGGGCGGTGCAGGCGGAGCGCTTCAAGACCCTGCGCCTCCTGGACGGCATCGCCCGGGGCTCCAGCGACGCCATCTACGCCCTGGACCGGGAGGGCCGGCGCCTCATCTTCAACCCCGAGGCCGAGCGGCTCTTCGGCCTGCGGGAGGGCGACAGCGTGGACCCCGAGGCCATCCAGGCCCTGTCCGCGGGGGAGGCCGTCATCAGCCGGGGTCAGACGGAGACCGTGGAAGCCGTCCTGCCCACCTCGGCCGGGCCCCGCACCTTCCTCGTCACCCGGGGACCCCTGGTGGACGGGGAGGGGGGAGTCGAGGGGCACTTCGGCATCGCCCGGGACATCACCGACATCAAGTGGACCGAACGCCGCCTGGCGGCGCAGAACCGCATGCTGGCGCGCATCGCCACCGGCGAACCCATCGCCGTCCTGCTGAAGGCCATCACCGGGGTGGTGCTGGACCTGGCCCCGGAGGCCATGGCCGCCATCCTCCTGCTGGAGTCCGACGAGACCCACCTCATCTGGGCGGCCTCCACGGGCCTGCCCCCGGGCCTGGCCGACGACCGCTCCCGCATCCCCGCCACCCTGGAGGCGGGACCTTCGGGCCGGGCCGTGCGCCTCAAGCAGCAGTGCTTCGTGGAGGACATCCTGACCGATCCCTCCTGCGACACGGCCATGCGCAGCCACCTGGGCCGCTACGGCATCCGCTCCGTGTGGGCGACGCCCCTCCTGGGGGGCGACGGGCGGGCCCTGGGGGCCTTCACCCTCTACCGCACCGTTCCGGGTAGGCCCTCCGAGGCCCTATGCGCCCTCATGGCCGCCGCGTCCCAGGCCGCCTCCATCGCCCTGGAGCGCAACCGCGAGGAGGCCGAGCTCCAGGAGAGCGAGCACCGCTTCCGGCGCCTCTTCGAGGCGGCGCCCGTGCCCATGTGCCTGCTGTCCGAGGCCGGCGGCATGACCGCCCTCAATTCCCAGTTCACCCGCACCTTCGGGTACACCCTGGAGGAGGCGCCCTCCCTCGCGTCCTGGCTGCGCTCGGGCCAGGGCGAGGGCCTCGGGGGCGAGGAGCGGCCCGCCTGGAACCTGCGCAACGACCCGGGCATGGGCTATCCCCTGCTGGAGGCCACGGTGGCCTGCAAGGACGGCGGGGAACGCACCGTCCTCCTCTCCGCCACCTCCCTGGGATCCGAATCCCTCCTCACCCTTTCCGATATCACCGACCGGGTCCGGGCCGAGGCGGAGCGCCAGCGCCTCCAGGATGAGATCCAGCAGGCCCAGAAGCTGGAATCCATCGGCCGCCTCGCCGGGGGCGTGGCCCACGACTTCAACAACATGCTGGGCGTCATCGTGGCCAACGCCGACCTCGGCGTGCTCGTGGCCCCCCCGGGCAAGGCCATGGAGCGGTTCGAGGAGATCAAGAAGGCCGCGGTGCGCAGCTCCGAGCTCACCCGCCAGCTCCTCGCCTTCGCCCGCAAGCAGACCACCTCCCCCAAGGTGCTGGACCTGAACCAGGCCATCCCGGACATGCTCCAGATGCTCACCCGCCTCATCGGGGAGAACATCACCCTGGACTACGAGCCCCGGCCGGGCCTGTGGAAGGTGCGCATGGACCCCGCCCAGCTCGACCAGGTGCTGGCCAATCTGGCCGTGAACGGCCGGGACGCCATCTCCGGGGTGGGGCGCATGTGGATCCACACGGAGAACGTCCAGGTCGCGGCCGATCCCGCCGTCCCCTTCAGGCGCCCCGGCGCCTTCGTCGTCCTGGAGGTGGGGGACACGGGCTGCGGCATGGATGCCGAGCGCCAGAAGCACATCTTCGAACCCTTCTTCACCACCAAGGCCGTGGGCAAGGGCA
Source organism: Holophaga sp. (assembly GCA_035298525.1). Taxonomy (GTDB): domain Bacteria; phylum Acidobacteriota; class Holophagae; order Holophagales; family Holophagaceae; genus Mesoterricola. The sequence continues at coordinate 4,139 of DATGXY010000250.1, read as the reverse complement.
CGGGCCTGGGCCTGGCCACGGTGTACGGCATCGTGAAGCAGAACGCGGGCTTCATCGAGGTGGACAGCGCCCCCGGCATGGGGACCCGGTTCCGGGTATACATGCCCCGGCACGAGGGGGAGACGGGGGAGGCCGCGCCCGTCCCGGAGCCGGTCCCCGTCCGCCGCGGCGGCGAGACCGTCCTGGTGGTGGAGGACGAGCCCATGAACCTGGAGGTCACGGTGATGCTCCTGGAGACCCTGGGCTACCGGGTGCTGGCGGCGGAGAGCCCCGCCGTGGCCCTGCGGACCCTGGAGTCGGAAGGGGCGGCCGTGGACCTCATGCTTTCGGACGTCATCATGCCCGGCATGAACGGCCGGGACCTGGCGGAGCGGGCCTGGGCCCTGAAGCCCTCCCTCAAGGTGCTCTTCATGTCGGGCTACACCTCCGACATCATCGCCAACCAGGGCACCCTGCCCGAGGACGTCCAGCTGCTGGACAAGCCCTTCACCCTGGAGGACCTGGCGGCCCGGGTTCGGTCCACCCTGGACGCCTAGGTGTCGCTGCCAAACAGGTTGGCTCGGGTGAACAACCTATCGAGCAGTTACAGCTAGGTTACTTGCCAGCAGATACACCTATTTTCATGACAGAGGGCGCGGAGCGCCCGGGCGGTCCCCCCTCTCCTACATCGTCCCGATGAGCCCCCGGACGCCGTTCCAGATGATCTGCACCCCGATGGCCAGCAGCACGAAGGCGCTCAGCTGGGAGACGGTGGCGGCGCCGGTGGAGCCCATGCGGCGCATGACGGCGGCGGAGAAGCGGTAGAAGACGTAGACGGAGAGGGCCGCCAGGGCGATGCCCCCCGTCACGGCCAGGTAGCGCAGGAGGACCGGGGCCTCCAGCACGTTGCCCGCGGGCACCAGGCTGAGGGTCACCGCGATGGCCCCGGGGCCCGCGGTGACGGGGAGGGTGAGGGGGAAGAAGGCCTTGTCCCGCATGCTGGAGCGGATCTCCTCCCGCTCGGAATCGCTCATGCGGGGATCCCGGTTGAGCATGTGCCAGGCGGAGTGGAAGAGAAGGAGGCCGCCGGCCACGCTGATGACGGGGATGGAGATGCCCAGCAGCTTCAGGGCCCAGCCGCCGATGAAGAGGAGGGCGGTGAGCAGGGTGAAGGTGTAGGTGCCGATGAGGCGGGAGAGGCGGTTCCGCTCCCCGTCGCTGACGCCGGCGGTGAGGTTCAGGAAGACCGGGGCCATGGCGGGCGGGTTCAGGATGGGGAAGAGGGCCAGGAAGGTGAAGAAGGTGCGGTTGAGCAGATCGGGCATGGGCGTTCCGTGTCGCAGTCGGCCTGCGGCTCCAGGCGGGATTGCGGGGGGCCTACTTGCCCCGGTTGGAGGAGCGGGTGTGGCCCTGGACGGCGGCCTTTTCCGTGCTGCGGGCGTTGGGCTTCGTGCCCTTGGGGCCCAGGGCGGTGGCCTTCTTCAGGGCCGGCGCGTGGGCCTCGGCGTGGGCCTCCGCCTTGTGGGAGGGCAGCTTGCCCAGAAGACCTGCGGTGATGGAAGGATCGGGCTTGGACACGGCGGGCCTCTCTGGAAAGGATCGGGGGCCGGGTGCCGGGGATGCCGGGAACCGCCCTCTGCATCCAGGATACCACCTGGGGGAAGGAAACCCCTGGCCGCGGCCTACTTCGTCCCCACGTGCAGGGCCACGATGCCCCCCGTGAGGTTCGTCCAGCCCACCTCCCGGAAGCCCGCGGCCCGGATCTCGGCGGCCAGGGCCGGCTGGTCGGGGAAGGCCCGGATGCTCTCGGGCAGGTAAGTGTAGGCGGAGCGGTCCCCGCTGATCCAGCCGCCGATGGCGGGCAGGATGCGCAGGCTGTACAGATCGTAGAAGGCCCGAAGCCAGGCGAACCGGGGCCGGCTGAATTCCAGCACCGTGAGCCGGCCCCCGGGCTTCAGCACCCGCTGGAACTCCCGGAAGGCCCGGGCCCGGTCCTCCACGTTGCGGATGCCGTAGCAGATGGTGAGCCCGTCGAAGGTGCCGTCCCGGAAGGGCAGGGCCTGGGCGTCGGCCCCGGCGGAGGCCCAGATGAGGTCCTTCTTCCCCTTGCGGGCGAACTTGGCGGGGCCCAGGCGGAGCATGGCGTGGGTGAAGTCCGTGGACACCACTTCGGCGCCCCGGCGGGCGAGCGCCAGGGAGGAATCCCCCGTTCCGGCGGCCACATCCAGGTAGCGCCGGCCGGGGGCGGCCCCGGAGGCCCTGGCCATGCGGAACCACCAGTAGAAATCCGCGCCTCCGCTGAGGACATGATTCAACAGGTCATAGCGGCCGGCAATGCCGCTGAACATGGCCTGGACGCGGGTTCCCTCGGGCATCGATCACTCCTCCATTCCATGATCCACGGTCCGCGCCCCGGGGGACAGCCCATCGGGTAGACTTGAACTTTCATAGGCACGGATGGTTTCATCCCCCCCTTGGAGGATTCATGGAAGGCATGACCAGCGACAAGCTCTTCGGCGGCAGTTTCCTCATCTCCCCGATCGGAAGCCAGCCCCAGTTCACCCCCGAGGAGCTGAGCGACGAGACCAAGGCCATCGGCGAGGCCGCCCGGGACTTCATGGAGGGCGAAGTGCTCCCCATGGAAGCCTCCCTGGAATCGGTGGACCTGGACCTGAGCCGCAGCCTCCTGCAGAAGGCGGGCGAGCTGGGCCTCCTCAGCCTGGAGATCCCCGAGGCCTTTGAAGGCATGGACCTGGACAAGAAGACCGGCCTGGTCCTCCTGGAGGAGATGGGCAAGCAGGCTTCCTGGTCCGTGAGCTACGGCGCCCACACCGGCATCGGCACCCTGCCCATCGTGTACTTCGGTTCCCCCGAGCAGAAGGCCAAGTACCTGCCCGCCCTGGCCTCCGGCGAGAAGCTGGCCGCCTACGCCCTCACCGAGGCCGGGTCCGGCTCCGACGCCATGGGCGCCAAGACCACCGCCGTGCTGGACGGGGACACCTGGGTCCTGAACGGCTCCAAGATGTGGATCACCAACGCCGGCTTCGCCGACGTGTTCATCGTCTTCGCCAAGGTGGACGGCCGCAAGTTCAGCGCCTTCATCGTGGAGAAGGAGGACGAGGGCTTCTCCACCGGCGCCGAGGAGCACAAGCTGGGCATCAAGGGCTCCTCCACCCGCGCCCTGGTGCTGGACAACGTGCGCATCCCCAAGGACCGCCTCCTGGGCGAGGTGGGCCGCGGGCACCGCATCGCCTTCGGCATCCTGAACATCGGGCGCTTCAAGCTGGGCGCCGGCTGCACCGGCACCGCCAAGCACCTGATGGCCTACACCATCAAGTACGCCGGGGAGCGCCAGCAGTTCAACCGCCCCCTCCACGCCTTCGGCCTCATCCAGGCCAAGCTGGCCGACATCGGCACCCGCATCTTCGTGGGCGAGGCCATGAACTTCCGCACCATCGGCTACGTGGATGAGCGCATGGGCGCCATCAGCTGGGACGAGCCCGGCGCGGCCAAGGCCAAGCTGGACATCATGGACGAGTACGCCATGGAGGCCAGCATCGCCAAGGTCTGGGGCTCCGAGGCCCTCTTCTGGAGCGCGGACGACGCCGTGCAGGTCTTCGGCGGCTACGGGTTCTCCTCCGAGTACCCCCCCGAGAAGATCTACCGCGACAACCGCATCAACCGCATCTTCGAGGGCACCAACGAGATCAACCGCATGATCGTGGCCGGCGCCCTGTACAAGCGCGCGGGCAACGGCACCGTCCAGCTGCGCAAGGACACCGCGGACGTGCCCGTGCGTCCCGAGGGCCCCCTGGCCGGCAGCCGCCACGCGGTGGAACTGGCCAAGCGCCTGTGCAGCTACGCCTCGGCCGCCGCCCTGGAGGTGGAAGGCCAGAAGCTCATCGAGAACCAGGAGGCCTCGGCCCGGGTTTCCGACATGCTCACCGAGATCTACGCCATGGAGAGCGCCGTCGTGCGCGCCCACAAGATGGCGGAGACCGGCCACCGCTGGGCGGGCCTGGCCCAGCTCTTCGCCGACGCCTACGTGAACGAGAACTGGAGCAAGGTGCAGGTCAACGCCCGCATGCTGCTGGCCCTCCAGCACCTCGGCCAGCAGCATGCGGGCGTTGACCTGCACCTTGCTCCAGTTCTCGTTCACG
>DATGXY010000249.1:0-1534 GCA_035298525.1 Holophaga sp. | reverse complement strand
CTGCCACCTGGATGCGCCGGGCTGAAATGGCGTTACACGTATTTCTGGCGGCCTACACGAGGGTCTTGGCTCGCACCTCATCAAGAGGCGACCCGGAGAACCGAGGCGCCAACCTATTTTCAGCCCTCGGGGTGCCCCCCCAGGGGCACCCCGTCTGCGTCCCCCCACGCCCTGGACCCCTGCGAGAACCGCTTTCCCCGCCGGATCAGATGCGGGCCAGGGCGCGGTAGGCCTCCAGGAAGTCGCTGGGCTGGGGGAGGATCTCGTCCTCCAGGCTGGGATGGTAGGCCACCCAGGTGTCCTTGGCGGCCAGGCGCTTGACGGGGGCGTCCAGTTCGAAGAAGAGCTCATCCGCGATGCGGGCGGCGATCTCGGCCCCGTAGCCCCAGGCCAGGGTGTCCTCGTGGGCGACGAGCACCCGGCGGGTCTTGCGCACGGTGCGGGCCACCGCCTCCCAGTCGTAGGGATTCAGGGTCCGGAGATCGATGATTTCCACGGAGAGGCCCTCGGCCTCCGCCTGGCGTGCGGCCTGGACGGCGCGGTGCACCGTGCTCCCGTACGTGACCACGGAGAGATCCGTGCCCTCGCGCACGGTGCGGGCCTTGCCGAAGGGGATCATGAAGCCGGGGCCGGGGTCGTTGCCCTTGTTGTGGGTCTGGCGGTAGAGGTGCTTGGGCTCCAGGAAGAGCACGGGATCGTCGCAGCGGATGGCGGTGCGCAGGAGGCCCGCGGCGTCCAGGGCGCGGCTGGGGTAGACCACGCGCAGGCCGGGGATGTGGGTGAAGGTGCTCTCGCCGCACTGGCTGTGGTAGACGGCGCCCCCCATGAGGTAGCCGCCGATGGGCACGCGCAGGACCACGGGGGCCTTGAAGTGGTCGTCGCTGCGCCAGCGGATGTTGGCGAGCTCGTCCCGGATCTGCTGCATGGCGGGCCAGATGTAGTCGAAGAACTGGATCTCCACCACGGGCTTGAAGCCCCGCGCGGCCAGGCCGATGGCGCGGCCCACGATGGTGGCCTCGGCCAGGGGGGAGTTGAAGACGCGGTTCTCGCCGAACTGGCGCTGCAGGCCGTGGGTGGCCTTGAAGACCCCGCCCTTGCCCTTGACCACCTCGAGGATCTCGGGGCGGCTGGCGTCGGCCACGTCCTCGCCGAAGGCCAGGATGAGGGGATTGGCCGCCATCTCCTGCTTCAGGGTGGCGTTGATGAGGTCCAGCATGGTCTTGGCGGGGGTGGCCTGGTCCCCGGCCTCGGCCTCGGTGTCGAAGGCGGCCGATGTCGGGTCCACCTCCTCGCTGTAGAGGGCCCGGAAGCAGGAGCCGCTGGGGGGCGGCGGGGCCACCTCGGCCTCGGCCCAGGCGGCTTCCACCTCCCGGTCCACCTCGGCCTTCAGGGCGTCCAGTTCGCCCTGGGTGAGGACGCCCTCGGCCAGGAGCCTCGCCGGCCATGTGACGATGGGGTCCCGGCGGGCCTCGTCGGCGCGCTGCTCGGGGGTCTTGTAGAGCTGTTCGTCGTCGGAGAGGGAATGGGAGTAGGG
>DATGXY010000248.1:0-7724 GCA_035298525.1 Holophaga sp. | reverse complement strand
ACCCAGGGGGAGGTCCTCAAGCAGCTGCTGGAGGGCCTGCAGCCCTTCGCCGGCCGCAGCGCCATCTTCGTCCTCAAGCAGGGCATCGCCAGCCTCTTCGCCCAGCGGGGCTTCCCGGGGGAGGCCCCCCGCACCCCCGTCGTCCCGCCCGCGGACCTGGAAGCCCTCCTGCACGGCCGCACCCGCCTCCTGGGGGAGGACGGGGAAGGCTACGCCGCCCTGCTGGGCCCCCTGGGCGCTGGCCCGGGCGCCCAGGCCCGGGTCCTGCCCCTGCGCCTGCGCCGGCGGGTGGTGGCCCTGGTCCTGGCGGATAGCGGGGACGCCCCCGCCCTGGCCGGCACCGCCCCCCTCAGGGCCCTCGTCCTGGCCGCCGAGGCCAAGCTCTCCCACCTGGCGGGCGCCAAGGAGGAGGAGCGCGCCGCCGCCTCCGAGGTGAACCCCTCCACCCTCACCCAGCGTATTCCCGACGCCATCGCCGAACCCCCGGCCCCCGGCCTGGACCCCAAGGTGCGCATGAACGCCGAGCGGAGCGCCCGGGTGCTCGTGGGCGACATCGAGCTGTACTTCCCCGCCAAGGTGGCCCAGGGCCAGCTGCAGGGCAACCTCTACGCCGTCCTCCGGGACGAGCTGGACCGGAGCCGGGCCTCCTTCGTGGAACGGTACGGTCCGGACCTGGAAGATCGATTCCAGATTTTCTACAATACGGTGGTACAGCAGCTGTGCGGAGGGGAGGCCTCCCGGCTGGGACCAGCCCCCTGGGTCGCCGCCGGGCACCCCTGAGGGGCCAGTCTTTCCCTATACAGAACTTGTCTTTCGTGGTAAATCCTTGTCCCTTAAACGGGATTGAGGAAGCCATGGCGAATCTTGGGAAGAAATGGAGCTGCTTTGGATGCGGTGCGAAGTTCTACGACTTCGGCAAGCCGGAGGCCGTCTGCCCCAAGTGCGGCGCCAACCAGAAGGAGGCCCCGGCCAAGCCGAAGGCCACGAAGAAGGAAAAGGCCGTCCTGCAGATCGATGATGATTTCATCGCCGAAGGGGAAGTGGACGTGGCCGCCGAGGAGGGCCTCGAGGAAAGCCTCGGCATCTCCGGCGCCCGGGCGGAAGGCGTGGATCCCGGCGACCTGCAGATGGACGACTACGACGAATGAACCACGCCTGTCCCACCGTTGACCGGCACGCCCACCTGGAAGGCAGCCTCGATGCGGATTGGGTGAGGGCCAAGGCCGCGGAACTCGGCCGCACGCCTCCTGGGACCCTGGAGGCCCTCTGGCGCGGCGAGGCCGTGCCCTTTGAAGGTTTCATCGAAGCCTTCTTCTTCGCCTGCGGCTTCCTCACGAACGCGGAGGCCGTGCGGGACGCCGTGCGCGCCACCGTCAAGCGCCTGCCCCCCGCCAACGGCGTGGACCGGGGCGTGGATCTGTGGGTCTCCCCCCACTTCCTCGTGCGCCAGGCCCGCTTCCTGGACCTGGACGCCCTCTGGCAAGGCATGGACGCGGGCATCCGGGAGGCCCGGGAACAGGGCGTGAAGATCGTGGCCATCATCGACGCTGTGAACCACTTCGGGGTGGATCACGGCCACGAGGTGCTGGACCTGGTGCTGCCGGAGATGCCCGATTGGGTCGTGGGCTTCTCCACGGGCGGCCTGGAGCGGGTCCCCTTCCGGGACTGGGCGCCGGTGTTCGATCGGGCGCGCAAGGCAGGCCTCCGCCTGGCGGCCCACGCCGGCGAGAACGGCCCCGGCGCCAATGTGCGGGACGCCATCCTGGACGCGGGGGCCACCCGCATCGTCCACGGCGTCCGGGCCATCCACGATCCGGCCCTGGTGGAGCTCCTGGCGGACCGGCAGATCCCCGTGGATATCTGCCCCACCTCCAATTACGCCCTCGTGCCGGACCTGGCGGGCTCCGCCTGGACGGAACACCCCCTGCCCCGCTTCCTGGCCGCTGGCGTCCGCTGCGCCCTGGGCACGGACGACCCCGGCGTCATCCCCACCACCCTCCCCGGAGAATGGGACCAGGCGGCCAAGCTTGGCCTGGACGGGGCGGCCCTGGAAAAGCTGCGGATCCACGCCGTGGAGGACGCCTGGTGCCTCCAGGCCTGAACGGATCGGCGCCCGGAGGGTCCCGTCCCGTTTTGCCCCGTGAAATCCCCCGCCATCCATGGCAAAATAGCGGTTTCGTTGTGCGCCCGTAGCTCAGCTGGATAGAGCATCAGGCTTCGAACCTGAGGGTCGGGCGTTCGAGTCGCTCCGGGCGCACCACGACAGATCTTTGCACAAGACCCTGCGAATGTGGCGGAACTGGTAGACGCACTGGATTTAGGTTCCAGCGGTTCACACCGTGCGGGTTCGAGTCCCGCCATTCGCACCAAGCCAGAAACCCAAAAACCGGTACAGGAGCACCCATGCCGTCCAGCCTCACCCACCACTCCCCCACGCGGAAGTCCATCGAAGTCACCGTCCCGGCCTCGGAGGTTGCGGAGGAGTACGGCAAGGTCATCGCGAAGATCGCCCCCAAGGTGCGCGTCCCCGGCTTCCGTCCCGGCAAGGCCCCCAAGGATGTGCTCATGAAGCGCTACGAGCGCGAGATCCTGGGCGAAGTGGCCGAGAACCTGGTGAACCGCCACTTCATGACGGCCGCCAGCGCCGAGGGCGTCTTCCCCATCTCCCGCCCCGCCATCGAGAAGTTCGACCTGAAGGAGGGCGAGCAGGGCTCCTTCCGCGCCCACTTCGACGTGGCCCCCACCGTGGAGCTGCCCGACTACAAGAACCTCACCATCACCAAGCGCAAGCGCGCCATCGACGACGAGGCCGTGGAGGAGCACCTGGAGAGCCTGCGCCAGCAGAACGCCAAGTTCATCCCCGTGGAGGACGCCCCCGCCGCCCCCGGCCACTACGCCACCCTGGATATCAAGGTGAAGCCCCAGGGCATGAAGGCCATGACCTACACCGACCAGGTCATCCAGCTGGCCGAGGGCCGTCCCTTCGACCAGGAGATCCTGGGCATGAAGGCCGAGGAGACCAAGACGTTCTCCATCACCATCCCCGCCGATGATCCCAACCGGGCCATGGCCGGCAAGGCCGTCGCCTACGAGGCCACCCTCAAGGATCTGCGCAGCCGCCAGATCAGCGAGCTGGGCGACGACTTCGCCAAGGACCTGGGCACGGCCGAGACCCTGGCCGATCTGAAGGTGGCCGTGCGCAAGGACCTGGAGGAGGCCGCCGAGCGCGATGCCGTCACCCGCCTCCAGTCCGCCGTGCTGGACGCCCTCCTGGACGCCGCCCCCTTCGAGGTGCCCGCCTCCATGGTCAGCCTCCAGCTGGACGATTACTGCCAGGAATTCGCGGAGATGGCCGCCCGCCAGGGCGTCGATCCCAAGAACATCAACTGGAACGCCTACCGCACCAGCCGCAAGCTGGACGCCGAGCGCGCCGTGCGCTCCGGCTACCTGCTCCAGGCCATCGGCAACGCCGAGGACCTCCAGGTCTCCGACGAGGAGATCGACGCCGAGATCCGCTCCATCATGGAAGAGCACAAGATCAACCAGCCCTTCGAAGCCTTCAAGGCCAGCCTGGAGAAGCGCGGCGCCACCACCGAGATCAAGGGCCGCGTGCGCACCGACAAGATCTTCGACCTGATCCTGAAGACCGCCACCATCCAGGAGGAGCTGCTGGACAAGGCCGCCTTCGCCGCCCAGGTGGAGATGGAGCGCCGCCGCGAGGCCGGCATCCCCCAGGCCCGCTATGACGCGGGTGGCCTGGAGGGCGGCGAGCTGGAGGCCCAGGAGGGCGGCGACCCCGCCGCCGTGAAGGCCGCCGAGCACGTCCACGGCCCCGATTGCGATCACGATCACTGATCCACCGGCCGCACCGGCAGTGAAAGGGCGCCCCTTGGGGCGCCCTTTTCCGTTCAGCCCTGGACCGCGGCCGGGCTCCCGTCCGCGAACCGGTGGGCCTCCCGGGTGATGGGTTCGGGGTAGCCGAGGATCTCCAGCAGCCGGATGGCGTTCCGGGAGCGGGCGGGTCCCGCGTGAATGCGGTAATCGAAGGCGCACCGGCCGTCCACCACCTCCTCGCTGAAGTGGAAGACCCGGAAGGCCTCGCCCACCATCCCCTGGAGCTCCCCGTCGTGGGTGGTGACGAGCACCAGGTGGCGCTCCGCGAGGTGGCGCAGGACGGCGGCGGCGGAGGCCAGGCGCTCCGGGGTGTTGGTGCCCCGGAAGATCTCGTCCACCAGGAAGAGCCGCAGGTCCTCCTCCCCCGCCTCCTCCACGAAGGCGCGGATGCGCTCCAGCTCCGCGTAGTGGTAGCTCTTCCCCTCCTCCTGGCTGTCCTCGCGGCGGATGGAGCTGCGCACCACGGCCCGGGGGAGGAGGGCCTCCTCCGCCAGGCACAGGTGGAGGGTGCGGGCCAGGATCAGGTTCACGCCCACGGTGCGCACGAAGGTGGTCTTGCCCGTCATGTTGGAGCCGGTGATGAGGGCCCCCGGGGCGTCCAGGTCCAGGTCGTTGCCCACGGGATGGGCCAGGAGGGGGTGGCGGAGGCCCCGAACGCGGAGGGCCCGGCCTTCGCCAAGGGCGGGGGTGGTGACCGTGGGCAGGCCGTCCCGGTACGAGGCCGCGGCCAGGGCCGCGTCCAGGGAGGCCACGGCCTCCAGCAGTTCCAGCATGTCCCGGCGGTGGCGCTTCAGGCGGCCCAGGTTCCAGAGGAAGGCCTGGATATCCAGCAGGAGGATCAGGTTCAGGTAGGCCAGCATGGACTGGAGGATCCCCCCGGCGCGCACCCGGTCCCGGGCCACGAAGGCCAGTTCCCGGCCCAGGCGCCGCGCCAGGGGCCCGAGGCGCCGGCAGGTGGCCAGCTGGGGCAGTCCGGGGGCCGGGGCCAGGGCGGCCAGGCGCAGGCCGGTGCCGCACAGGATGGCCACCTGGGAGAAGCCGGGCAGGTAGGGGGAGATCCGGGGCCCGTACAGGGCGTTGATGGCGATATTGGCGGCCATGACGGGAAGGAAGGCCAGGAGGAAGGGGGCCCAGTAGGCGGGAAGGAGGACCATCCCGCCCAGGGTGGCGAGGCCCGCCGCGCTGCACAGGGCCAGGAGGGGCGCGAACCAGGGGCGTTCCGGCAGCTCGCTGAGGAGGAGGGGTGCCAGGAAGAAGGCGCTGGGCCCGTCCAGGGCGCCCAGGATCCCCTGGGCTTCCTCCCGGAATCCGGGTGCCCCGATCAGCAGGGCCTGCTGCCGGGAGCGCTCCGCCAGGACCCCGCCGGAGGCGTAGGTGCGCAACTGGTGGTAGAGCCACTGGCGCCCCGGCATGCTCCGGGTGCGGTCCACGGCGGCGAACACCTCCTGCATGGCCAGGTCCCGCCACGTGGCCTCGTCCACCGTGGGGCCCTCCTCCTCCAGCAGATCGTGCCAGGTGGCCACCAGCACCGGGTCCCGCTCCCGGTCCACGGGCCGGCCCCAGGCGGCCCGGAGTGAGGCGCGTTCCCTCGCCCGGGCCCCGGCCGGAAGCCGGTCCCGGAGCATCCGGACGGTTTGGAGCAGGGTCTGGCGAAGGGACATGGGCGGCCTGGGGGATGCTCCATTGGAGCATCCCCCCCGCGGGCCCCGCCATGGCCCATTTGGGGTACGATGACCCCATGATCGCGCGCATCGGCATCGTCACCATCTCCGACCGGGCCAGCTCCGGCGTCTACGAGGACCTCTCCGGTCCCGCCATCCAGGACACCCTCAAGGCCTACCTGTCCACCCCCTGGGAGGCCGTGGTGCGGCTCATCCCGGATGAGCAGCCAGTCATCGAGGCCACCCTGAAGGCCCTGGTGGACGAGGAGGGCTGCTGCCTCGTGCTCACCACGGGCGGCACGGGCCCCTCCCCCCGGGACGTGACCCCCGAGGCCACCCGGGCCGTGTGCGACCGCGTCCTGGACGGCTTCGGCGAGCGCATGCGGGCCGTCTCCCTCCAGTACGTGCCCACCGCCATCCTCTCCCGCCAGATCGCGGGCCAGCGGGGCGCCGCCTTCCTGGTGAACCTGCCCGGGCGGCCCCGGGCCATCCGGGAGTGCCTGGACGCGGTCTTCCCCGCCATCCCCTACGGCATCGAGCTGGCCGGGGGCCCCGTGCTCGAAACGAACGACGAGGTCATCAAGGCCTACCGCCCCCCCCGCTGAGGAGTTCCCCATGAGCCAGACCTACGCCACCCACCGCCGCATGGATCCCCTGTACCACTACGTGGCCACGGTCCTGTGGCTGGCCCTGGCGGCCTCGTACGTGCGCCACGCCCTCCAGGGCCGCCCCGGCTCCTGGACGGAGCTGGCCCTGGCCGCCTTCCTCTTCATCCTCTTCTGGAAGGTGCGGGGCAACGCCCTGCGGGTGCAGGACCGCCTCATCCGCCTGGAGGAGACCCTGCGCATGAAGGCCCTCCTTCCGGAGGACCTGCACGGGCACATCGCCAAGCTGGCCCCCGCCCAGTTCGTGGCCCTGCGTTTCGCGGCGGACGCGGAGCTGGCTGAGCGTGTGCGGGAGGCGGTGGAGGGCAATCTGCCCGGCGAGGAGATCAAGAAGCGCATCCAGGTGTGGCGCCCGGACGAGTTCCGGGTCTGAGGGAGGTCGCGCATCCCGGTCCGGGCCGGGGACGGCCTCCGGGTCCGGTCACCTGGGGTCCCGGATCGCGCCGAGGCCGTTGATCCTCCTGCCGTCGTGACCGGTCGTGACGATCCTCTCCTTGCCGCTGCCGTCGATGAAGCCATATCCCAGGCCCTCGATCTTGGGGTTGGCCCCCACACCGCCGTGGTGCTCCAGGGTGAACCGCAGGAGATTCTCCTGGGGATTCACGATGGCGATGCGGCCCGAATCCTCCGTTCGGCCCCCGAAGATCTGCTCGTAGGTTCCGTCGGCCTTGATCCTCAGGATCCCGTTGTCCGAGCCGGTCACATGCCAGTCCCCGGCCAGGGCCTCCAGGGTGAAGGGGCGGCGGAAGGCGTGCACGGCCCGCCTGAGTTCGAAGGCGCCCTCGCCCTCGATCCTGCCTGCGAGCCGGGATCCGGGCTCCAGGCCATCCAGGACGCATTCCACCACCCGGGCCCCCTCCCCCTCCACCAGCTTCTTGGCCCCGCAGGCCCGGTCTGCCCCGACCTTGATGACGTAGTAGAGTTGGCGGTGATCCTGCGCCTGGGCCCCCAGGATCAGGTCCAGGCCCCCCCGTTCCCCGCCCACCGCGATGCCGGCGGCCTTTTCGTTCCGGCCGCCCACCCTCATGTGGCCCTCCCACACGCCTTGCAGGGCCTGGACGGGCGCCCGACGGGAAGCCGCCGTCCCACCCTTCGTCTGGTCCCGCCTGGGGCCCCCTCCGCAGGCCAGAATCAGCCCTCCCGCCAGGAGGGACGGCACCAGGGCACCGGTTATGGCAGGGGTCGGCAGATGGGAACGGGACATGGCAGGATCTCCTTTCCGCAATCGCCGCCCCGGGCACGGTGGCCCTGGGACCCGACGACTGCGCGTGAGTCCTTCATGGCGTGGCGCCCAGATTTGTTCCTTTCCCCCGCCCCGTTTGTCGCCTTGCGTTTCATAGCAGACGCAGACGGGGTGCCCCTGGGGGGGGCACCCCGAGGGCTGAAAATAGGTTGGCGCCTCGGTTCTCCGGGTCGCCTCTTGATGAGGTGCGAGCCAAGACCCTCGTGTAGGCCGCCAGAAATACGTGTAACGCCATTTCAGCCCGGCGCATCCAGGTGGCAG
>DATGXY010000247.1:0-10417 GCA_035298525.1 Holophaga sp. | reverse complement strand
CAGGGGGGGCACGTCCTCGCCCCGCTCCGCCAGGGCCGGCAGGGCGATTCGCACGGCGCTCACCCGGTAGAAGAGATCGGCCCGGAAGCGCCCCTCCCCCACGAGGGCCTCCAGGTCCTGGTGGGTGGCCGCCACCAGGCGGAAGTCCACCTTCCGGTCCCGCACCTCCCCCAGCCGGCGGAAGCGCTTCTCCTCCAGGGCCTTGAGGAGCTTGGGCTGGATGGCGGGGTCCATGTCCCCCAGCTCGTCCAGGAAGACCGTGCCCCGGTCCGCGGCCTCCAGGAGCCCCACCTTGGCGGCCACCGCCCCCGTGAAGGCCCCCCTTTCGTGCCCGAAGAGTTCGGTGTCCAGGAATTCCCGGGTGAAGCCCCCGCAGTTCAGCTCCAGCAGCGGCTCCCGGGCCCGGGGGCCGTGGCGGTGCAGCCACCGGGCCAGTTCGCTCTTGCCGGTGCCCGTGGGCCCCGTCAGGAGCACGGGGCTGGCCGCCCCGGCCGCGAGGCGGGCCTCCGCCTCCAGGCGTCGCACGGCGGGGCTCGTGCCCAGGAAGAGATCCGGCCCCCGGGGATCCCGGGCCTCCAGGGCCGCCTGGCGCCGGCGGGCCCGCTGGGTCTCCAGCACCCGCTCCAGCACCTGGCCCAGGGCCTCCAGGTCCACGGGTTTCACCAGGAACTGCTCCGCCCCCAGGCGCATGGCCCGCACGGCCAGCTCGATGCTCCCCTGCCCCGTCACCAGCACCACCGGGAGTCCCGGGTCCAGGGACCGGAGCCGCGGCAGCAGGTCCAGGGCGTTGCCGTCGGGCAGGGCGTAGTCCAGGACGGCGGCGCCGTAGGCCTCCCGCCGGTTCAGGGCCTCGGCCTCGGCGCAGGTGGCCGCCTCGTCCACCGCCAGGCCCCGCCCCTCCAGGAAGGTGCGCAGCACGGCCCGCACCAGGGGCTCGTCCTCCACCAGGAGGATGCGGGACCCGGCCGCCGGCCCCCTGGGGGCCGATGGGGCGGAATGGGAGGCCGGGAACGCCATGGGGTGGCCATGGTACCCCCTTCCCGCGCCCGCAAGCGCGGAAAATACAAATACTTAAATCATAGCGACCGCCGGAGCGGAGGCTATTTCAGCTTCTCCAGCACCGAATCGCTGCGGTGCGAGACCTGGATGATGTTCCCGTTCACCTGGTTGATCTCCTGGGTGAGGTTCCGCACGGCCTCCACGGACTTGCCCAGGTGTTCGGCCACCACGGTGAAGCCCCGGCCGTGCACGCCGGCCTTGGAGGCCTCGATGCTGGCGTTGAGGGCCAGCATCTGCATGTTCCCCATGATGGAGTTGATGCGGGCCACGATGCTGTTGCTGGCGTCGAGGCTGGAAGCCAGGTCGTTCTTGATGGTGGAGACGACGCCCGCGATGTCCTCGCGCATGCGCGCGGCGTTCTCGTTCAGCACCTCCACCATCATGCGGCTCATGAGGGGGGTGAAGAACATGGTGCTGGTGCCCCGCAGGCGCTGGCGGATGCGCGTCTCCAGGCCGGGATCGCCGCTGGAGTCGAAGAGGAAGTCGGGCAGGTCGCCCCGGAGGGCCTCCTCGTCGTCGGTGTAGGTGCGGATGCCCCGGGCGCGCGCGTCGGCCAGGGCCGGAGCCGAGGTGTTGGGGTCCACGACGAAGACCACCCGGGCCACGGAGCTGGCTCCGAAGAACCTGAGCAGGCCCACGCCGCCCCGGCCTCCGCCGATGATCCCGATGGTGAAGACCTCCTTGCCGAACAGTTCGCCCACGTCGCCACCCTAGTGCATGTGGATCCATCCTCCCACAGTGCGCGGTTGCCGGCGCGATAATTCCCCGGGAGGATGGAGGGAGGAGCGTCCATGGAACCCATCCGCCTCGAAGCCTCCCGGGGCCGTCTGCGCCTGGAGCTGACCTGCGTCCCCATGGGGGAGGACCTCCTCGTGGCCGTCTCCGGCGGGACGCGGCCCCACATCGGGGCGGTGGCCCTGGCCCAGGCCCGGCCCAGCCTCCGGGATCCCGGGGCCAGGAGCGCCACGGCCTCGGTGCTGGCCCTGCTCGGCCACAAGGAGGACGGGCTGGCCCGGACCCTCGCCCTGACCCTTTCCGCCCGGACCGGGGCCGCCGTGGCCGTGGCCTGCGGCATCCACCTGGACGGGGCCGCCCCCGGGGAGCTCCGGGACGCGGAGGCGCTCGCGGAACAGCTGGCCGCCGAGCTCTCGGGACGGCTGGGCGGGGTGGACAGGGCGGACCCGCATGGCCACCATGGGAAGCGAGCCGCAGTCGAGGGGGAAGATCCATGCTGATCCAGTGGAACCAGAAGTTCGCCACCGGGAACCGCCTCGTGGATCACCAGCACCAGGCCCTCTTCGAGGCGGTGAACGCCTTCGACAGCTCCCTGGAACAGGGGATGACGCCGGAGCGCATGGACGAGACCCTCTCCTTCCTGGCCCGCTACGCCCGCGAGCACTTCTCCACCGAGGAGTTCCTCATGCTCCGCTCCGGGTTCCCCAACCTGGGCCTCCACAAGGGCGAGCACGACCGGCTCCTGACCCGGGTGAAGTTCATCCACGACCTGCGGGCCCAGGATCCCGGCCTGGTGCCCCCCGAGGGCCTGGCCCGGTTCCTGGCGGACTGGCTCCAGGGCCACATCCTGGGCTGGGACCTGTCCTTCTTCGAATGGCTGAAGGACCACCCCCTGGAGGAGGAGCCTCAGTAGGCGCCCGCCGCCAGGCCCTTGCGCACGAGGGCGGATGCGGCCTCCCGCACGGAGGCGTCGGGTTCCCGGTCCTGCCGGGTGGAATCCAGCACCCTCGCCGCGGCCTCGGCCACGGGCAGGGAGGCCAGGACGCGCAGGGCCGCGATGCGCACCCGGGGCTCCGGCTCCTGGCCGGGATCCGCGCAGCGCACCACCCGCAGCGCCGACATGCGGCTCCGGGGCTCGATGACGGTGCGCAGGGCCAGGAGCGCCGCCTCCCGCACCTCCGGGTCCGCCTCGACCCGGAAACCGGCCCGATCCATGAGGAGGGCGGCGCCGAGGCCGCTCACCTCCCCCGATTCCCCCAGCTGGCGGATGACTTCGAGCTTCTCCCCCCGCTCCGAGACGGCGTTCCGCCCGATCACCTCGGCGGCCCCGGCCAGCTGGTCCTGGGAGAGGCCCTGGGCCCCGGCCTGGACGACGGCGAGGACCGCCAGGGCATGCCTTCCGTCCCACACGCGCATGGCGCCTCCCGCATCATCCTAAACCCCGGGGACCATCCGCGATACGCTGGGCCGGATGGAAAACGCCGGCCCCTACCCCTTCACCCCCATCGGCTTCGTCCGCTCCCCCCACCGGGAGCGCATCGACGCCCCTCACCAGGCGAACCTGGAGGGGGCGGGAGAAGCCGTCCTGGAACTCGACCCCGGGCTGCCCGTCGAAGTGCTCCAGGACCTGGAGGGCTTCGAGCGCATCTGGCTGGTCTTCGTGTTCCACCGCAGCGAGGGCTGGGCCCCCCGGGTGCACCCCCCCCGGGGACCCCGGGTGAAGCGGGGGCTCTTCGCCACCCGGAGCCCCCACCGGCCCAACCCCATCGGCCTCTCCGCCGTGGAGCTGGCCGGGATCGAGGGGCGCACCCTGCGCCTGCGGGGGGTGGATCTCCTGGACGGCACCCCCGTGCTGGACATCAAGCCCTACGTGCCCTACGCCGACGCCTTCCCCGCCTCGAAGGCGGGGTGGATCGACGCCGTGGACGACCTCACCGGCCGCCGCTCCTCGCCCGGACTCAAGCGTCCGCGCTGAGATGTCTTGGTCACTTGGGGCCGGCCTGCCCCGGGCCCTCGTGCTTGCCCTTGATGGTGGCGTACATCGCCTCGATCTCCGCCCGGAAGGCCTTCTCGATGGACTTGCGCCGGAGCTTCAGGGTGGGCGTCAGCTCCCCGCCCTCCATGGAGAAGGGGCGGTGGAGGAGGGTGAAGCGCTTCACCTGCTCGTACTTGGCCAGGTTCTTCTGGAGTTCGGCCAGGCGCGCCTCGAAGAACTCCACGATGCGGCTGTGCTTCAGGAGCTCCGAGGGGCTGCGCCAGGTGATGCCCATGGTGTGGGCGTGCTCCTCGAGGCGGTCGAAGTAGGGGACGATGAGGGCCGAGACGAAGTTGCGGCTGTCGGCGATGATGGCCACCTGCTCGATGAAGGCGTCCTTGGCCAGGGTGCCCTCCACCCGCTGGGGGGCGACGTACTGGCCGTTGGAGGTCTTCATGAGCTCCTTGATGCGCTCGGTGAAGATCAGGTTGCCCGCGGGATCGATGCCGCCGGCGTCGCCCGTGCGCAGGAAGCCGTCGGGGGTGAAGGCCCGTTCCGTCTCCTCGGGGCGGTTGTAGTAGCCCCGCATGATGGTGGGGCCCTTGACCTGGATCTCGTTCTCCTCGCCCATGCGCACCTCCAGGCCGTCCAGAGGCTTGCCGATGGTGCCGATGGGGGGCAGGCCGTCCTCGTAGCAGCTGACGGTGGCGCAGGTCTCCGAGAGGCCGTACCCGTACTTCAGCTGGAGGCCGATGGCCTGGAAGAAGAGGTTCACGTCGTCGGCGAGGCTGGCCCCGGCGACGGGGAGGAAGCGGCAGCGGCCCCCGAAGAGCCCCCTCAGCTTCCGGAGCACGAGGGCTTCGGCCAGCTTCAGGCGCAGGCGGAGCCCCCATCCGGGGCGCCCCCCGGCAAGGCGCGCCTGCAGGGCCGCCAGACCCGTTCCCACCGCCCAGCGGGCCAGGGCGCCCATGGGGAACCCGGCCTTCTCCATGCGGGCCTGGATGCCCGCGTAGGCCTTCTCGTAGACCCGGGGGACGCTGCACATGAGGGTGGGGCGAACCTCCCCGATGGCCTTGACCACGGTCTGGGGATCCCGCAGGTAGACGTTGACGGCCCCCCGGTACAGGACGTAGAAGGTCCAGGCCCGCTCGAAGATGTGGCACAGGGGCAGCATGCAGAGGGAGACGTCGGCTGGCCCCACCACCAGGCGCAGGTCGTGGAGGCGCATGGCGGCGCCCAGATTGGCGAAGTCCAGCATCACGCCCTTGGGCTCCCCGGTGGTGCCCGAGGTGTAGACCAGGGTGAAGAGGTCGTCCATGGCCATCCCGGCCAGGCGGGCTTCGTGCTCGGCGGCCAGGGCGGGGTCGGCCCCCAGGGCCAGGAGGGCGGAAAAGGGGAGGACCCGGGGATCCCCGGAGGGCTCCAGGGAGGGATCCAGGGTGACGAGGTGGTCGATCTCGCCCAGGGCCAGCAGTTCCAGGCCCAGGTCCACCTGGGGCCGCTCGCCGGCGAAAAGGATGCGGATGCCCGCGTCCCGGAGGATGAAGACGGCCTGCTGCACGAGGCTGGTGGGGTACAGGGGGACGGTGACCCCCCGGGCGGCCAGGATGCCCAGATCCGCCAGGGTCCACTCGGGCATGTTCCGCCCGCAGAGGCCCACCTTGTCGCCGGCCCGGTGCCCCAGGGCGATGAGCCCCCGGGCGGCCAGGTCCATGCGCCGCCCCAGCTCCCCCCAGGTCACGGTTTCACCGCCACCATGGGGCACGAGGGCGGGGGTCTCGCCGCGGCGGGGGGCCTCCTCCCGGAAGAACCTGACCAGATGCTTGTCCTGGGTCAACCCTTACCCCTCACGAAAAAACCCTGGAGAGGGAATTGCTCCAGGGGCAATGCACATTATAGCCCATCGGCGGGAAAAACCATCCGACCGAATGTATCCTTGGGGAAGGAGGAGTGGGCCCATGGGCGAGGACCGGGAGAAGCGCGAGTTCACACGGGTGCCCATCTCCTTCGAGGTGGCCGTGAATGTGGACGGGCAGGACCTGGGCGGATGCCACGTGCGTGACCTGAGCATGAAGGGCATGCTGGTGGTGACTCCCGGACGCTGGCCCGTCGGCACCCCCTGCGAAGCCCTCATCACCCTGGTATCGGGGGAGGTGGAAATCCGCACCTCCGGCCGCGTCGCCGCCGAACACCCCGAAGGGTTCGGCATGGAGTTCACCACCATCGATGGGCTCGAAAGCTACATCCATCTCCGGAATCTTGTGCTCTTCAACACGGACGATGTGGAGCGGGTGGAGGAGGAGATCCAGGCCCACTCCGGGATCCGCAGGAAAGAATGAAGTTCCTCCCCGACCTCTTCGAGAGGAACCGCGCTTGGTCGGCTGACAAGCTCGCCGCCGATCCCCAGTTCTTCGACCGCCTTTGCGCCATCCACCGGCCCGAGCACCTGTGGCTCGGCTGCTCCGACAGCCGCGTGCCGGCCAACGAGATCGTGGGCATGGCCCCCGGCGAGCTGTTCGTTCACCGGAACCTGGCCAACATCGTCCCCATGTCCGACGTGAACACCATGTCCGTGGTGGAGTTCGCGGTGGAATCCATCGGCGTCCGCCACATCATCGTCTGCGGCCACTACCGCTGCGAGGGCGTCCGCGCCGCCCTGGCGGGGGGCCTGCGGGGGGCGCCCGGGCTCTGGCTGCAGCACGTGCGGTCCGTGGCCGAGGCCAGCCAGTCCGAGCTGGCCGCCCTGCCCGACCCCCAGGCCCGGTGGGACCGCCTGTGCGAGCTGAACGTGGTGGCCCAGGTGCGCAACCTGGCCTCCACCCACGTGCTCCACCAGGCCTGGTCCCGGGGCGCCAAGGTGGCCGTCCACGGCTGGATCTACGATCTCCGCGACGGCCTCATCCGCGACCTGGACGTGACGGTGGGCACCGCCTGATAATGGCGCCACGCCAGCCAGGACCCCCATGACCATCTTCGGCCACGCCAAGTCAGCGCCGTCCCGGAACGCCGTCGAGAAGCTGCTGCGCCGCTTCGCCCGCACCTCGTACGCCGTGGCCGTGCTCCTCCTCTACCTGCTGGCCGCCACGGCCCTGGGGGTGGCCCTGGCCCCGGCCCTGGCCCTCGTCAACGGGGCCCTGGGCTGGGCCGCGGGGCTCCCGGCGGTGCCGGCCTGGCTCCTGCGCGGCTTCGCCGTCGCGGCGGGCTGGTTCGTCTTCGGCCTCTCCCTCCTGGTGGTGGTGGCCGCCTACAACAAGGCGCTCCCCACCCGGGTGGTGCCCTACCGGGGCGGCTACTACAGCCTGGAGGCCCTGCCCTGGTTCCTGCACAACGGCCTCTTCTACCTGGTGCGCTTCACCTTCCTGCCCTTCGTGACCCTGACCCCCTACGGGGTGTGGTTCCTCAAGGCCATGGGCATGCGCATCGGCCGCCACGCCTTCGTCAACACGGAGTACATCAGCGACCCCTGCCTCATCACCATCGGGGACGACGCGGTCATCGGCGGCAGCGTGCGGATCTTCGCCCACTACGGGGGCGGAGGCAACCTGGTGATCGCCCCGGTCTCCGTGGGCCACCGGGCCACCCTGGGCCTGGCCTGCTGCGTGATGGGGGACGTGGTCATCGGGGACGACGCGGTGATCCTGCCCGAAAGCGTCCTCCTCCCCGGAAGCCGCGTGGGCGCCGGGGAGACCTGGGGCGGCGTGCCCGCGCGGCCCATCCCCCGGGAGGAGATGGAGGCCGTGAAGCGCCTCATCCGGGGAGAGGTGGGTGATCCGGCCTCGACGCTGGAGGCCTGACGGCGGCGGGATCCGCGAGGCCGGCGGCGGAAGCTTCACGCGGGGTGGAAGGACGCCGGAACACTAACCCGATGAAGCAGAAAAATTACAATAAATAGTTGACAGAACCAGGAAAGATTTCGAGGATAGCCCTACCAAGGGCCCACCCATGGAAGAGTACTGGATACGCCTCCCGGATCGAGCTCCGGTCAAGCTAGGAATAGGGAAGCCCTGCCTCACGGTGGGGCGGGATCCCGGCAATGACCTCGTGCTGGAGGATGCCAGCCTATCAAGGGCCCATGCCCGGTTCGACCTGCGGCAGGGCCGGCCCTGGCTGGAGGACCTGAACTCCCGGAACGGCACCCTCGTCAACGGGGAGCGCCTGCTGGAGGCCCGGCCCGTGGAGGCCGGCGACGACATCGTGTTCGGGCGCGTGACCGCGAAGCTGGAGAAGCGGGAGGCCCCCGCCCAGGAGCTTGATCCCAACGTCTCCTTCCTCATGGACGTGGACCGGCTCCGGTCCTCCGCCTCCGGCGCCGCCCTCCCCGGATCGGCGCGCCGCTGGCAGGAGGCCCTGGACATCGTCCACGCCCTCAGCCTCGACATGCTGGGGGAGGCCACGGCGGAGGCCATGCTCCTGGACCTCCTGGAGCGGCTCTTCACCTTCCTGAGGCCCTCCCGGGCCGCCGTCCTCCTCCGGGACGCCGCCGGGGAGATGACCCAGGTCGCGTCCCGCAGCCGCAACCGCGGCAGCGACTTCAAGGTCCAGCTCTCCCGCACCACCATCGAGGCGGCCGTGGAGCGCAGGGAGGCCCAGCTCATCAACAATCCGCTCCTGGACGAGCGCCTGGCCCAGGCCCAGTCCCTGATGGCCAGCGGCACCACCTCCATCATGACCGTCCCCCTTGAGCACGGCGGCGAGGTGGTGGGGATCATCTACATGGACGCGGGCCCCGCCCGGGAGCCCTTCACGGAGGACGACCTCCGGCTCCTGGCCGTCCTCGGGCACATGGCCGCCGCCAAGATCCGCACCATGCGCCTCCAGGAGGAACTGGTCGTCAAGCAGGCCATGGAGAAGGAATTCGAGGTGGCCCGGCGCATCCAGGAGCGGCTCCTCCCCGACCGCTGCCCCGACCTGCCCGACTACGAGCTCTTCGGCATCAACGAGGCCTGCCGCAACGTGTCAGGCGACCTCTACGGGTTCTGGCCCGGCCCTGGCGGCACCACCTGGATCGCCATCGCGGACGTCTCCGGCAAGGGGATCGGGCCCGGCCTCCTCATGGCCACCTTCCAGGCCCTCATGCAGGCCTGGTGCGAAGGCGCCGGCGAACCGGCCCCCCTGGCCCGCAAGATCTCCCTGGCGCTCAGCAAGCGCACCACCCGGAACCGCTTCATCACCGCCTTCATCGCCCTGGTGGACCCCGAAAAGGGGACGATCACCTACACCAACGCCGGCCACAACCCCGTGCCGGTGATCCGGGCGGGAGGGGCCGTGGACCAGCTGGCCTCCCAGGGCTTCCCCCTGGCCATGTTCCCCGGCAGCGACTACGGCCAGGAGACGGTGCGCCTCGCCCCGGGCGACCTGCTCTTCCTCTACACCGACGGCATCACCGAGGCGGCGGACCCCGACGGGAACGAGTTCGACCTCGCCATGGTGTGCCGCGCGCTGAGGGCCCTGGGGCCCCTTCCCCTCCCGGAGGTCTGCAGGGGCCTCCAAGCCGCCCTCCACGCCCATACACGGGGGGCCCCCTCCACCGACGACCGCACGATCGTGATGGTCAGGCGCCGCTGAAGGAGTCCCGATGGAATTCGAAGATCCCGTAGCGGTAGGCAGGTACACGGTCCTCTCGAGGCTCGGCGCCGGGGCCATGGGCGTCGTCTACCTCTGCCAGGACCCCCTCCTCAAGCGGAAGGTCGCCGTCAAGATCGTCCTCAAGGCGAGGAGCGACAGCGCGATCATGATC
The DNA here is from genome assembly GCA_035298525.1 of Holophaga sp. Lineage (GTDB taxonomy): Bacteria > Acidobacteriota > Holophagae > Holophagales > Holophagaceae > Mesoterricola. Next base: position 911 of record DATGXY010000247.1, on the reverse strand, counting down.
GCGCGGTTCCAGCGGGAATCCGAGATCAGCGCCCAGCTGAACCACCCCAACATCATCACCATCTTCGACGTGGGCGAGGACCCCGTCGTGGGCCCCTTCCTCACCATGGAGTTCATCGACGGCTGCGCCCTCTCCAAGCGGATCTCGGACGGGGGCATGGACGTGGAGACCATCCTGGACCTCCTCTCCCAGCTGGGCCAGGCCCTCGTCGCCGCCGAGCGCGCCGGGGTCGTCCACCGGGACATCAAGCCCGAGAACGTGCTGGTCAGCCACGACGGCCAGCTCAAGCTCACCGACTTCGGCCTCGCCCGGGACGACGCCAGCAGCCTCACCAACACCGGCACCATGATGGGGACCCCGACCCACACCGCCCCCGAGCTGCTGGGCGGTGACCGGGCCACGCCCGTCACCGACCGCTGGGCCTTCGCCGTCCTCGCGTTCCAGATGGTCCTGGGCCGTCTGCCCCATCCGGGGGAGACCCTTTCCTCCGTCCTGAACCACATCGCCCACGAGCCCCCGGCCATCCCCGAGGGCACCCCCGCGCCCCTGGCCCGGGTCTTCTTCAAGGCCCTCCACAAGGACCCGGCCCGGCGCTACGACTCCATCCTCGCCTTCCTCACCGCGCTCAGCGAGGCCATGGGCGCCAAGGACAAGCTGGTGACCCGGGGCCTGGGCGTGGACGCCGCCAGCTCCCACCCCGGGGGTCCCAAGGGGGCCCGCCCCGACGAGACCGAGGCCTTCATGGTGCCGGGCCGGCCCAAGGCCCCGCCGGTCGCGCCCATTCCCGTCCCCATCCCCGCCCCGGGCGCGCCCGCCGCCGCCCCGGAGGCCGTCCCCAAGGGCACCGCCCGGCTCACCCGGCCTCCCCAGGAGCTTCTCAAGGGCGCCTCGGCCCCCGCGGAGCGGACCCC
>DATGXY010000246.1:0-4813 GCA_035298525.1 Holophaga sp. | reverse complement strand
AGGGGGGTCCGGGGGGCGGGGGCCTGAGGGTCCCCCCTCCGTGATACGGGGGAACCCCCGTCCGCGTCAATGTCCGGTCTTCAGGAAGAAGGCCGCCGTGATGGCCGCGGTGAAGGCGACCGTGAGCCCCCGGACCCATGCGGCGGGAAGGCGCCTGCCCAGGACGGCGCCCAACCACCCGCCCACGGTGGCCCCCGCCATGAGGGCCAGGGCCTGGGGCCAGCGCACGGCGCCCAGGGCGGCGAAGAGGGCCACGGCCACCGCGTTGGCCCCGCTCACCAGGACCATGCGCATGCCCATGAGTTCCCGGGGGCCCCGCCCGTCCAGGAGGCCCCAGACGGCCAGCATCATGAGGCCCACGGCCCCCCCGAAGTAGCCGCCGTACAGGCCCAGGAGGAACTGGACGGCCAGGAGGGCCCCGGGGCGGATGGCCCCATGGCGCCGCAGGGCCTCCCCCACCCGGGCCCCGAAGGCCATGGCCAGGGTGGCGGCCAGGAGGAGCCAGGGAAGCACGTGGTCGAACACCCGGCTGGGGGTGGCCAGGAGCAGGAGGGCCCCCGCGGCCCCCCCGGCCAGGGTGACGGCCAGCAGGGGCCGCGGTCCCACCCGGCCCACGGGGCCCAGGCCTTCGCGCCAGGCCCAGGCGCTGGCCAGGCCCCCGGGGAACAGGGCCACGGTGCTGGTGGCGTTGGCGGCCACCCCCGGCATGCCCGAGGCCATGAGGGCCGGAAGGGTCACGAAGGACCCGCCCCCGGCGAAGGCGTTCAGGGCGCCGGCGGCGAGGCCGGCCGCGGCCAGGGGCAGGAGGGGATGCATGGGCGCCAGCCTACCACCCCTGCCCGGGGCGCGGCGGATCGTGCCATCCTGGATCAGGTTCCCCATGGCCCCTTCCCGATCCCCGCGCCCCGACCACGAACTCACGGTGAAGCTCCGCGTCCGCTGCGGGGCCTCCTTCGCCTTCGGCCCGGGCAAGGCGGACCTGCTGGAGGCCATCGGCGCCTGCCGCTCCATCGCCGGGGCGGGGGAGAAGCTGGGCCTCAGCTACTGGAAGACCCGCCGCCTGGTGGACGAGATGAACGCCTGCTTCAAGGCGCCGGTCATCGAATCCGTGCGGGGCGGCAGCCAAAAGGGTGGCACGGTCCTCACGGATACGGGCCACCGGGCCGTGGCCCTCTTCCGGCGCATGGAAGCCGCCGCCGAGGCCGCCGCCCTGGGTTCCTTCGACGAACTGCGGGAACTGCTCAAGGACTGACCCTAGGGGCCTTCTACCTAGCCCTCGATGGGAATGACCTGGATGGCGCTGGCCTTGATGAGGGCCTGCACCGCCTCGCCCTCCCGCAGATCCATGTCCCTCGCGGCCCAGGCGGTGATGAGGGCGTGGAGGGGGAAGCCCGCGTCCAGGTGCACCCGCACGAGGGCCCCGGCCTCCTCCAGGCGCAGGATGGTGGCCGGGAGGCGGTTGCGCTGGGTCATGCGGCCGTGGGGGCCCCGCTCCAGGCTGACCCCTTCGCCCCGCACGCAGGCGTAGACCTCGTCCAGGTCCCCCCCGGGATCGGGGGCGTAGAGCTCGGCCCGGCCCGTCTCCAGGCGCAGCAGGCCCTCCACCCGCCCCGCCACCCGGGCCCGGGCCACGGAGCCGAAGGATTCCGCCGGCAGCCCCCCGGCCTCGGCCAGGATGGCGGCGGGGGTGCCCTGGCGCAGGACCCGGCCCCCGTCCATGAGCACCATGTGGTCCCCCAGGGCCAGGGCGTCCACGGGGTTGTGGGTGACGAGGACGGCGGGCACCTCCAGGCGGTGCAGGATGTGGCGCAGGTTGCGGCGCAGCTCCTCGGTGGCGGCCCGGTCCAGGGAGGCGAAGGGCTCGTCCAGGAGCACCAGGCGGGGCCGGGGCGCCAGGGCCCGGGCCAGGGCCACCCGCTGCTTCTGGCCCCCGGAGAGCTCCCGGGGGCGCCGGTGCTCCAGGCCCTCCAGCCCCGCCAGGCGCGCCATGGCCGCCACCCGCGCGCCGCGCTCGGACCGGGACCAGTCCCGCAGGCCGTAGGCGATGTTCCCCGCCACGGTGAGGTGGGGGAAGAGCAGCGGCTCCTGGAAGACGAAGCCCACGCCCCGGGCCTGGGCGGGCACGGCGTTGCCGTGGCCGTCCTCGAACCACACGGCGTCCCCGGCGGCGATGCGCCCCGCGTCGGGGGTCTCCAGCCCGGCCAGGCAGCGCAGCACCGTCGTCTTGCCGCACCCGGAGGGCCCGAAGAGCACCGTGAGGCCGCTGGCGCCCAGGTCCAGGGCGAGCTCCGCCTCGATGGTGGGGCCCCCGGGGAAGGTCTTGCGGAACCCCGCCGTCAGTTCCATGCGCGCTCCCGGGAACGGAGCCAGGCCGTGGCCGAGAGCACCGTCAGGGCCAGGGCGAGCAGGAGCAGGGCGGTGCGGTTGGCCCCGGCCATCTCGAAGGCCTGCACCTGGTCGAAGAGGGCGATGGAGGCCGTGCGGGTGGCGCCGGGGATGTTGCCCCCCACCATGAGCACGACGCCGAATTCGCCGATGGCGTGGGCGAAGGCGAGGATGGCCCCGGAGAGGAGACCCCGCCAGGCCAGGGGCAGGGCCACCCGCAGGTACGTGCCCGCGCCCCCCGATCCCAGGGTGCGGGCCGCCTCCAGGAGGCGGCGGTCCACCCCGCCCAGGGAGGCCACCAGGGGCTGCAGGAAGAAGGGCAGGTTCGTCACCGTCTGGGCCAGCAGGAGCCCCTGGAAGGTGAAGACGAGGGGCGAGCCCGTCAGGGATTCCCAGGCGTGGCCCAGGGGGCTGCGGGGGCCCAGGGCCACGATCAGGTAGAAGCCCAGCACGGTGGGGGGCAGGACGAGGGGCAGGGAGGTGGCCGCCTCCAACAGGAGCCGCGCCCGGGAGCGCCCGAAGGCCAGGGGCCAGGCCAGGGCCGTGCCCAGGGGCAGCAGCAGGGCCGTGGAGCACAGGGCCAGCTTCAGGCTGAGGCGGATGGCCTCCCAGTCCATTCAAGGCCTCCCGAAGCCGTGGCGGGCCAGGATGGCCTGTCCCTCGGGCCCGGTGAGGAAGGCCCGGAAGGCCCGGGCCTCGTCCGGCAGGGCGGTGCGCCGGAGGATGACGCCGGCCTGGCGCAGGGGGGGATAGGCTTCCGCTGGCACGGTCCAGGCGATGCCCGTCTGGCGCAGGGCGGGGTGGCCCGCCTGGGAGGCGGAGACGAGGCCCGCCTCCGCGGTGCCCGCCTGCAGGAACTGGGCGGCCTGGGCGATGTTGTCCCCGAAGACGAGGCGGGGCCGCAGGGCCTCCAGGAGCCCCGCGTGGCGCAGGGCGGCCTCCCCGGCGCGCCCATAGGGGGCCGTGCGGGGGTTGGCGGTGGCGATCTTCTTGATGGCGGGGGCCTTGAGCACCCCGAGGCCCTCCCGGGCCGGATCCAGGCCCAGGTCCTTGCGCACCCAGAGGGTGAGGCTGCCCAGGGCGTAGGGGAAGGGGCCCTCCGGCGTGGCCAGGCCGGCCTGGGCCACCTGCTCGGGGAAGCCCGTGTCCGCTGCCAGGAACACATCGAAGGGGGCCCCCTGGAGGATCTGGGCCGTGAGGCTCCCCGAGGCCCCGAAGGAGGCCTTCAGTTCCACCCCTTGGTTCCGGGCCTCGAAGGCCGCCTTCAGTTCGTCGAAGACGCCCCGCAGGTCGGCGGCGGCCACCACGGCCAGGGGCTTGCGCGGGGCCTGGGCGCCCAGGCCCAGCGCGGCCAGGCCCAGGAGGGCGCGCAGGATGAGGCTTCGCATGGGGACCTCCGTCGGTTCCGTTGTTTGTTATAACAGACATCGGGCCCGGAGGGGGATTCCGGGCGCGCTTGACCCCCGTCAAGGCGCCGCGTCCCGGGGGGGCGGATGCTGGTGCCAGCGAAGGGGGGAAACCCGTGAGTGAACTGATCAACAACCAATCCATGCGCATCCAGACCCTGAAGGAAGTGATCCTGCACCTGCACCGGGGCGAGGCCCCGGAGGCCGTGAAGGAGCGCCTGAAGGGCCTGGTGGCCGAGGTGGACCCCGCCGAGATCGCCGCCATGGAACAGCAGCTGATGGCCGACGGCATGAGCGCCGACGAGGTGCGGGCCATGTGCGACATGCACGCCGAGGTGCTGAAGGAGGTCTCCGCCAGACCCTGTCCCTCCATGCCCCTGCCCCCGGGCCACCCCGTCAGCCAGTTCCGGGCCGAGAACGCCGCCCTGCTGGAGGCCGCCGCCCGGGTGCGGGAGGCCGCGGCGGGCCTGGGGGCCCTGGAGGACCGCTCCACCCCCGGGGAGGCGCGGCTGGCCCTCCTGGAGGCCCTGCAGCCCGTCATGGACGTGGAGAAGCACTACCGGCGCAAGGAGCATCTGGTATTCAGCGTGCTGGAGCGCCACGGCAACACCGGCCCCAGCAAGGTGATGTGGGGCAAGGACGACGAGGTGCGGGAGCTCCTCAAGGCCACCCAGCTGGCCCTGCGGGAGGAGACCCTCTGCGGCGAGGAACTGAAGATCCTCGCCGCCACCTGCCTGGAGCCGGCCCTGGCCGCCCTGGAGGGCATGGTCTACAAGGAGGAGAACATCCTCCTGCCCATGTGCCTGGGGCTCTTCACCGAGGAGGAATGGGGCGAGATCTGGAGCCAGAGCCCCGAGTACGGCTGGTGCCTGGTGGAGCCCGGGAACGGATACCTTCCCCCCGCGGCCGTGCCCGACACCACGGCCGTCACCCTCCCGGGCTCGCAGACCGTGGCCTTCCCCAGCGGGAGCCTCTCCCCCGCGCAACTGGCGGCCATGTTCTCCACCCTGCCCGTGGATATC
>DATGXY010000245.1:0-24753 GCA_035298525.1 Holophaga sp. | reverse complement strand
CGTGCCCACCCTGGGCCTCATCGCCCACCTGGACACCTACGCCGGCACCCCCGGGGGCGGCGTGAAGCCCCAGGTCATCCGCGGCTACAAGGGCGGCGACGTGCCCCTTCCCGGCTCCGGGGAGGCCATCCCCACGGCCCTGAATCCCCGCCTGGAGCGCTGCCTGGGCCACACCCTCGTCACCTCCGACGGCACCACCCTCCTGGGCGCCGACGACAAGGCCGGCATCGCCGTCATCCTCACCCTCGTGGACTGGCTCCGGGCCCACCCGGAGGTGCCCCACGGCCGCATCCGCATCGCCTTCACCCCCGACGAGGAGGTGGGCCGGGGCACCGAGCACTTCGACGTGGCGGCCTTCGGCGCCGACTACGCCTACACCCTGGACGGCTCCGACCTGGGCGAGATCGAGGACGAGACCTTCTGCGCCGACACCGCCATCGTCACCCTCACCGGCCACGACGTGCACCCGGGCTACGCCAAGGGGATCATGGTCAACGCGGTTCGCGCCGCCGCCGCCCTGGTGGAGGCCCTGCCCCAGGACCGCCTGCCGGAGACCACCGAAGGCCGGGAACCCTACCTCCACCCCATGGCCGTCACCGGCGACGTGGGCAGGACCGAAGTTCGCCTCCTGGTGCGCGCCTTCTCCGAGGAGGAACTGGAGGAACGTGAGGAGACCCTCCGCCAGGCCCTGGCCCGGGTCCAGGAGCGCTTCCCCGGCATCCGCCCGGAACTGAGGATCCTGCCCTCGTACCGCAACATGGCCTACCGCATCGCCGAGGACCCCAAGGTCCTGGACTACGCCGTGGAGGCCATCCGCCGCCAGGGCCTGGAGCCCGTGCGCCGCCCCATCCGGGGCGGCACGGACGGCGCCCGCCTCTCCTACATGGGCCTGCTCACCCCCAATCTCTTCGCCGGCGCCCAGAGCTACCACAGCACCCACGAATGGGTCAGCCTCGAGTGGATGGCCGAGTCCGTGGGCGTCGCCCTGCAGGTGCTCGCCGTCTGGACCGAGCGCGGCCGGGGCTGAGGCCGGGAACTTCCGTCCCTCCAGGAGCAGGGGTCCTTCGCAGCGCAGCCGGAGGCCATGTCCTTCCCGCAGGGCCGGGATCTCCTACATTACGAACACGCCCTAGACGACGGCGTTGAACAGGAAGCCCAGCGCCAGGATCCCCGCCGTCACCACTCCGAGGAAGACGAGGATCAGGCGCAGCTTCAGCACCCTCCGCAGGAGGATCGTCTCGGGCAGGGAGAGGGCGGTCACGGCCATCATGAAGGCCAGGACCGTCCCCAGCGCCGCGCCCTTGGCCAGGAGGGTCTGCACGATGGGCAGGACCACGGCCGTGCCCGCGTACAGGGGCACCCCGATCACCACCGCCAGGGGCACCGTCCACCAGGCCTGCTTGCCCATGAACCCGGCCAGGAACCCTTCGGGAATGTAGCCGTGCAGGAAGGCCCCCACTCCGATGCCGGCCAGGGCGTAGGGCCACACCTTTCCCACCGTCTCCCGGGCCCCCTCCAGGGCCAGGTTGAGCCGGTCCTCCAGGGTGAGGACCCGGCCCCGCCGCCCATCCAGGGCGGCCCGCTCCGCGGCGACCCAGGGCTCGATGTCCCCCTCCAGGCCCATCCGCGCCAGGACCCAGCCCGAGAGCGTGGCCAGGACCACCCCCATGCCGGCGTACAGGAGCGCGATCCTCCACCCGAACATGGCCAGCAGCAGCACCAGGGCCACCTCGTTGATCATGGGGGCCGACACCAGGTAGCTGAAGGTCACGCCCAGGGGGACCCCCGCCCGCACCAGCCCGATGAAGAGGGGCACCGCGGAGCAGGAGCAGAAGGGCGTGATGATCCCGAAGAGGCTGGCCAGGACGTTCCCCGCCGCCCCCCGGCGCCGGCTGAGGATCTCCCGGGTCCGGTGCGGGTCCAGGAAGCTCTGCACGAAGGCCACGAGGAAGGTGACGCCCCCCAGCAGGAGCAGCACCTTGGGCGCGTCGTACAGGAAGAAGGCCACGGCCCCGCCCAGCCGCCCGTGCAGGGAGAGGCCCAGCACATCCCGGGTGAGGAACCGGGCCAGGGGCTCCAGGGCCAGGTAGAGGGCGCCCCCCGCCACCAGCAGGGGCAGGCCCCACCGGGCCCAGGCCGCCAGGGGCACCCGGCCCGGGGCGGGGTCCTGGGCGCCGCACCCGCAGGCGGGCAGGGCTTCGGCGGTGCAGCAGGCGGAGGCGTTCAGGGACAGACGTCGGCTGAGGCGCATGGGCGCTCCTTGGGAAGGGATCCAGGTCCGCCTCGGATGGGAGGGCATCGGGAATCCCCCCGCCCGGGCTCTTTCGTAAATTCTAATTTTTTCGAAATAGCTTTCAACCAGATATTTCGAAAATTTTTGAAATAAGAACCACCTGCTGGATTCAGGGATGTTGATGCCTCCCGTCCCCTTCGCGGGAGGCCCCCTCCCCCTTCGCGGGCGGGTGGGCGCGGGCCGGAGATGGTACGCTGGGGTGTGGGCAACCTCTTTCATCAGATCTGGATAACCCTGGCGGTCCTCGCCAGTTGTGGGTTGTCCGGCCTGTCTCCCGCCTCGCCCCGCTGGGTCCTGGAGGGGGGGACGAGCCAACCCCGCGGGGCCCTCGTCCAGATTTCCGATCTCTTCGCCCGCACGACCCTGGCCTCCCATGGGCGGGGCATGGTGAAACGGCCGGCAGGCGCCTCCCTTTCCCTGGCCGGGCCCAAGCTTCCGGGCCAGGACGGCGACGGCCCCGATGCCCTCCAGCCCGCGCTGACGGCCCAGGCCCAGGTCTGGTTCGCCCAGGCCCCGGCCAGCCCCGGCGAAGGCCCGGACGGGGGAGAACGGATCCCCCGGGGCCTCGCCCCGGAAGAGGGCGGGAAGCGCGGACCTCCCACCGCCTAGCCTGCAGGTCCGGGCTTCGCCCGGGCATGAAGGGGGGTGTGGGGGGGGACGCACAGCGACCAAAGGGAGCGGGCGGTCCCCCCGCAGGACCCATCAAGGCAGATATCGCGGAAGCTCCCCCCCGGGAGGTCGCCTCGGGCGCCCTCGCCGGGATCCGATCCATCGCGCGGAAGGCCGGCCCCTCCGGCCAGCCGCTTTGGATGAAGCGCAGCCCCATGAAGCGACCAACCGGGCAATTGTCCGTTCAGATCGAACGGTGGACCCAGCAGACCCTCTCCTCGGGACGGTTCCTGGTCCACCTCTACCGCCGTCTCCAGGACGACAAACAGGCAGCCAAGGCCCTGGAGGTCATGGGCCCCTCGGAGGAGCGGGCCCGCAGGCTGGGCCTCCCCCTGCCCCAGGACCCGGCCCCCCGGGACCTCCCCGATGAGACCGAAGCCGAGGCCCAGGCCTGGGAAAGGCTGCTGGAGGCCCAGATCGGCTTCTGCTCCTTCCATGCCATGGTCGCGGGCCCCCGGGGGGCAAAGCGCACCGCGGAGCGGGCGTACTTCAAGTCCATGCAGGGGTTCGAGACCGCCTTCCCCGCCGAGTGGGTGGCCCTGCGGCGCCAGGCCGTCCTGGACCAGGTCGCGACCCTCTGCGCGGATCTCTTCCTCCGGGACCTGGGGGAGGAGGGCAGCCCGGAGGAGCGGGTGGAACTCCATCACGTGATCGAATCGGGCATCCGCCAGGGATTCGCCCAGGCGAAGGGGTAGCCGCGCATGCGCCTCCTGTCCGGCCTCGGCCTCCTCCTCGCGTTCCTGGTCAGCGGGCTGCTATCGCCCCGCCTGACCTGGGCCGGGATGGCCGTGGCCGGAGGGCCGCAGGCGGCGGCGCCGGGGTGCGCGGGCCCCGCCTCCCGCCACCCGGCCTCGGGGCTGGAACGGGAGGGTGCGGACCGCGCCAAGGCCGGCGCCTTCGGCCGGGTCCTCCAGAAGGCCCCGCCCCCGGGCGGGGATGGCCCGTCCCCGGGCGGAACCCCCCAGGCCCCGGCCCTCTGGACCGCCGAGTTCCGCCTCCGTCCGGGCCCGGAGCCCCGCCAGGCGCCGCCGGACCCGGGCGGCCACCCTCCGCCCTCGGGCGGACTCGAACCGGAGCTGGGAGGACGCAGGGGCCCCCCCGCCGGCTGATGCCGGAAGGACCCCGCGTCGGCCGCCCTTGGGCGGCCTGGAAAACCCCAGCCCTGGAGAACCTGTGTCGAAAACGACCTTCACCCGCCTCGCGTGGGTCCTGGCCATCTGCCTGGCCTGCGCCCACTTCTTCATCCCGCTCCACAAGATCCGCCTCGGCCTGGATCTGAAGGGCGGCGTCCACTACGAACTCGAAGTCCAGACCGCCGAAGCCGTCCAGCGGGACCTGGAGGAGACCCGGGAGCTCCTCGCCGAAGCCCTGGAGGAGCAGAAGCGCACCGACGCCTCCGTCACCCTCGAGGGCGGGGCGATCCGCATCCGGGGGGCCGGCGCGGCCGCCCTCCAGAAATCCATCGCCCGCCTCACGGGCTACACCGCCACCGTCACCGGCCAGGACACCACCCTCCGGCCCCGGGCCGACCACGTGCAGAACCTGAAGGTCCAGGCCAGTCAGCGGGCCCTCAAGATCATCGAGAACCGCATCAACCAGTTCGGCGTCGTGGAGCCCGAGATCACCTCCGCCGGGGCGGACGGGAGCCGCATCGTGGTGGAACTGCCGGGGGTCACGGAGGCCGACAAGGACCGCATCAAGGGCCTCCTGTCCACCCCGGGGCGCCTGGAACTGCGCCTGGTGGCCCCGGCGGAGCGGACCATCTTCGCCTCCGAGCAGGAGGCCCTGGCGGCCTTCGGGGGCACCGTCCCCGAAGCCTGGGAACTGGTGCCCGAACCCGTGCGCGAGGCCAAGGCCCCCGAGGCCGGCCAGGCCCCCCGGATCCGGCGCTGGGTGCTGCTGGAGCGCAAGGTGCAGTTCGACGGCACCGCCATCACCGACGCCCGGGGCAACGCCTCCGACCTGGGCACCCACGAGGTCCACTTCACCCTGAACGCCGCCGGGGCCGAGGCCAACGCGCGGGTCACGGGCCTGGCCGCCAAGGAAGGCCGCACCTTCGCCTTCGTCCTGGACCGGAAGATCGTCAGCGTCCTCTCAGCCCAGGAGAAGATCATCGGCAACGCGGTGAGGGTCACGGGCCAGTTCACCCAGGAGGACGCCGAGGACTTCGCCCTCAAGCTCCGGTCCGGGGCCCTCCGGGCCGGCATGAAGGTGCTGGAGGAGCGGGTCGTGGGCCCCAGCCTCGGCCAGGATTCCATCCGCAAGGGCGTGGGGGCCTCCCTGGTGGGGTTCGGCGTCATCGTGGGCTTCATGGTGTTCTGGTACCGCTGGTCCGGCGTGAACGCGGTCATCGCCCTGGTGGTGAACGTGATCGTCATGATGGGCCTCCTGGGCAGCTTCCACGCCACCCTCACCCTGCCAGGCATCGCCGGCTTCGCCCTCACCGTGGGCATGGCGGTGGACGCCAACATCCTCATCTTCGAGCGCATCCGGGAGGAGCTCGGCCTCGGGAAGTCCATCCCCAAAGCCATCGCCGCGGGCTTCGACCGGGTCTTCCTGACCATCGTGGACAGCCACGTGACCCAGCTCTTCGCGGCGCTCCTGCTGTTCATCTTCGGCACGGGCCCCGTGAAGGGCTTCGCGGTCTCCCTGACCGTGGGCGTCGTCGCCTCCCTCTTCACCAGCATCTACATCAGCCGCTTCATCTACGACTGGATCCTGGAGCGGAACCCCGCCATCGCCTCCCTGAGCATCGGGCGCCTCACCCTGTTCCAGGACACCCGGATCGACTTCATGCGCTTCAAGAAGCCCGCCCTGATCGCGTCCTGGGGCCTGCTGCTGGTGAGCGCCCTCGTCGTCCAGCCCTGGAAGCCCCAGAACAACCCCCGCATCAAGCTGGGCATGCAGTTCGTGGGGGGCTCGGACATGACCGTGCGCTTCCTCCGCCCCGTGGAGGACGGGGAGGTGCGCGAAGCCCTGACCCGGGCCGGGTTCGGGGAGGCCTCCGTCGTTTCGTACCGCACCGCCGATCCCCATATCCGCGAATTCTCCATCAAGGCCCCCGCGGACAAGAAGATCGGGGATCCCATCAAGCAGGCCGCCCTCATCAAGGGCGCCCTCGTGGCCCTGGATCCGGACCCCCAGGGCCGCCCCGCCCTGAACCTGGAAAGCGCGCCCGGCCTGGCCGAAAGGCTCGCCACCCTGGACCCCCTGGGCCTCCCCGAGGCCGAACGCAAGCTGGCCTACGAGGCCATCGCCGCCCGGATCACCACCACCCGCGAGCACCTCCCCTCGGGCCTGTACCGGGACTGGAAGGAACTGCCCGGCGGCCTCGAATCCTCCGTGAAGGCCTGCCTGGAGCGGGAGTACCGCCCCGGCGCCATCGGCGTCCTCAAGAACGAGAGCTTCTCCCCCTCCATCTCGGGGGAGTGGACCCGCAAGACCCTCGCGGCCGTGGGCTGGGCCATGGGCGCCATCCTCGTGTACGTCGTCTTCCGCTTCACCACCGCCTTCGCCGTGGGCGGCATCGTGGCCCTCGTGCACGACATGGCCATGGCCCTGGCCCTCTTCGCGTGGATGGGCTACGAGTTCAACGTGCCGGTCGTGGCAAGCTTCCTCACCCTCATGGGCTACTCCATGTCCGACACCATCGTCGTGTTCGACCGCATCCGGGAGAACACCCACAAGACCGAATACCGCCGGAAACCCATGGACGTGATCATCAACGACTCCATCAACCAGACCCTGAGCCGCACCATCCTCACATCCCTGTCGGTGCTCTTCGTGAGCATCTGCCTCTGGCTCTGGGGGGGGCCCGCCCTGCGCGACCTGGCCTTCCCCCTGGTGATCGGCGTCGTGACCGGCACGTACAGCTCCATTTACATCGCCAGCCCCGTGGTGGAGTGGTGGCAACGGACCTTCGCGTCCAGGGAAGTGCTCGCCCGGCAGTAGGTTCCGGCCGGCCCGGGAAGGGAAACCTTCCCGGGCAGGCCGCCTCGGAGTAGCGTGATGCCAAGCCACCCACCCCCCCCGTCCCCCAACGGAACCCGCCCATGACCCACGAGATCCTGCCGACCATCGCCCTGGGGCTCCTGGCGGCCTTCGTCCTCGCCCTCCTCCTGGCCCGCCTCAAGATCCCCACCATCGTCGGCTACCTCCTGGGGGGCATCCTCGTGGGTCCCCACACCCCCGGCTTCATCGGAAACAGCTCGGTGGCCGGGGAACTGGCCGAGGTGGGCGTCATCCTCCTCATGTTCGGCGTGGGCCTCCACTTCTCCATCCAGGACCTGCGCCGGGTCTGGAAGATCGCCGTGCCCGGGGCCGTGCTCCAGATCATCGTGGCCACCCTGCTGGGCACGTGGCTGGCCCGGGCCTGGGGCTGGCCCGTCGTGTCCGGCCTCGTCTTCGGCCTCAGCCTCTCCTGCGCGAGCACCGTCGTCCTCCTGAAGGCCCTGGAGTCCCGGGACCTGGGCAAGCACCCCGATGGCCACATCGCCATCGGGTGGCTCCTGGTGGAGGACATCGTGTGCGTCGTGGTGCTCCTGCTGCTGCCCACCCTCACCACCCTCCAGCACATGCAGGGCGGCGCCGCGTCCTCCCTCGTGGCCCTGGGGAAGATCGCCCTCTTCACCCTCCTCAAGATCGGCGTCCTGGCGGCCCTCATGCTCTTCGCCGGCACCCGGGGCGTGCGCTGGCTCCTCCACGAGGTGCTGCGCCACAATTCCACCGAGCTCTTCAACGTCGCCATCGTGGCCATCTCGGTGGGCCTGGCCTACCTCGTCTCCGTCCTCTTCAACGTCAGCTTCGCCCTGGGGGCCTTCCTCGCCGGGGCCCTGGTCAACGGCCAGCCCATCAGCCACCGCATCCTCAACAACATCCAGCCCCTGCAGGACACCTTCTCCGTGCTCTTCTTCGTATCCGTGGGCATGCTCTTCGACCCCGGCGTGCTGGTGCGGCACCCCGTGCAGGTGCTGGCGGTGCTGGGCATCATCCTGGTCGGCAAGACCCTGGCGGCCTTCCTCCTCATGCGCCTCATGAAGTTCGGCCGGGAGGCGGCCCTCGTCGTTTCCGCGGGCCTGGCCCAGATCGGCGAATTCTCCTTCATCCTCGCCAGCCTCGCCACCTCCGTGGGCCTCCTGACCCAGGACGGCTACCAGCTCATCATCGCGGGCTCCATCATCTCCATCGCCGTCAACCCCAGCCTCTTCGCGCGGGCCACCCGGTCCCTGGCCCCCGCCCGGGGCTGAGCCCTACTGCCCCGACCGGAAGCGCTCGGCGCACTCGGGGCAGATGCCGTGGGTGAAGCCCGCCTCGGTGCGGTTGGAGATGTAGGCCTCCATGGAGTTCCACTGCCCCGCCTCGTCCCGGATCTTCTTGCAGCTGGAGCACACGGGCAGGAGCCCCGTGAGGGTCTTCACCTTCTGCAGGGCCTCCCGCAGCTGCTCCACGTTCTGGGCCAGGCGCTGCTCCGCAAGGCGCCGGTCCGTCACGTCGTCCAGGGCCCAGAAGGATTCGATGGGCTCCGCCGGTGAAAGGGCCATCCCCGTGAACTCGATCCAGCGCCGGCTCCCGTCCTCCCGGACCAGGTCCTCCACCGCCCGGAAGCGCCGCCCCGCCTTGAGGGTCTCGTAGATCTCCCGGCCCACCGCCTCGAAGCGTTCATCGCTGGCGTAAAGGACCCGGGTGGACCTGCCCGCTAGGTCCCCCGCCGGATACCCGGAAAGCTCCTCCATGGCCCGGTTCGCCCAGATGATGGTCCGTCCCACCACCCGCAGCAGTCCCATGGGCACCGTGTGGAAGAGCACCTGGAGCTCGTGGGCCAGGGCCTCGGCCCGGTCCTGGGCCTCCCCCTGCTCCGTCAGGTCCTGGATGGCCCCGATGATCCCCCCCGGCAGGCCCCCCGGCAGATCGAAGGTGGCCTTGTGGAAGACCACATCCCGCCTCACGTCCCCCCGGGCCAGCAGGGACCGGTACACCTGCACCCCCCGGGCCTCCAGCAGCTGCCGGTCCTGCTCGTCGTAGGTGCGCGCCAGCTCCGGCGGCGCCACATCGAAGACCGTCTTGCCGATCACCTGGCTGCGATCCACCCCCATGAGTTTTTCGTAGGCCCGGTTGCAGCCCAGGTAGATGCGATTCGCATCCTTGTAGAAGACCGGGATGGGGATCTGATCGATCATCTGCCGCTGGAAGTCCAGGGCCGATTCCAGCCGGCGCTCCGCCTCCCGGTGCCGCGCCGCCAGCCGCAGGACGATGCCCAGGAGGGCCATAAAGCAAGCCACCACCAGGGCCCGGACGAGGCCCGCCCCGCCCCGGTCCAGGAGGGCCGCGGCCCCGCCCAGCCCGGCCACCACTACCCCTCCGGCCACCAGGATCCGATGGCGGCGCGAGGCGGAGCCGAGCTGGGGGGAATCCATGGGGGCCATTCTAGGCAAATTAATGATTATTGGGTTCCCAAGATTTCCGGAATCTATTGGGCCGCCTTCCCCGTCCCGTCACAGGTGACGCAGCCCATGATGCGGATGCGTCCGCCGCCCTTGCAGGTGGCGCAGGTGACCATGCCTGTCCCTTCCACCCGGCCCGTGAGCCGGTTGTAGCTGGTGATGTCGCGCTTGTAGCCCTTGCCGTAGCAGGAGGTGCAATTGATGAACACGCTCCCCGTGCCCTCGCAGCGGGTGCAGGGATGGGGCCCCCGCACGACCCGCCTGGGCGCGGCCGCCGCCTGCGGGGGCGGGCTGAACACCACCACGGGCTTGCGGACCTTGGGCACCGGCCAGAAGAAGCTGAAGTCCATCCACACGAATTCCTTGGCGGAGGCATTGGCGTAGAACCGGCCCTTGCCGGCGACCTCGCCGGCCTTCCACTGGTCGCTGACGAGGTAGGACTGATCCGGGAAGTAGACGGTGCCCTCCCCGGAGGGGCGGAACACGTCGTCCGTCGTTCCGATGTAGACGATGCCCGACGCATAGGTCCGCTTCACGTCCTTCTGGTTCCAGCTCGAATAGATGGCCAGATGATCGGGCTGGTTCAGCTCGATCACGCCCCCGTCGCTGCCCTTCAGGTAGCCCTTCCTGAAAACCCCCTTCTCCGCCAGGAGCGTGATGGGCGGTTCCTTGGAACCATCCCGGGACCGCTCGCAGGCTCCGTCGAAGGCGAATCCTTCCATGAACCCCGTCACGGTGAACTTCGAGCTGGTCTGGAACGCGTGGAAGGCCGTGGCCCGGATCTGGCCCGCGGGCTTCCCCTCCAGGAACGGGGCCTTGGCCCTGTAGATCCAGGGATCCCCGATGACGAGGAACTCCGAGACCTCGTCCTGGCAGTTCCCGCTCAGGCCATAGACGTTTTCCGTGAGGCGCCGCACCGGGACGGGCGCCTTCCCCCCGTCGTGCAGGAGCCAGCGGGGCGCTCCCGGCCCGGCCCGGTCCGGAGCCACCCCGAAGACATCGATGCGGTCCCCCATGGGGAAGACGATGAACAGCAGCCGGTAGGCCCCCAGCTTGGGGTCCTTGAAGTCCCAGAGCAGGGCCGGCGTCAGGGAATGGGGCTGCACCCGCCCCCGGATCGTCAGGCCATCGGGCCCCACGTAGTCGAAAATCCCATCATAGGTGTCGCCGTTCATGTGGTTCATGCGCAGCGTGGCGCCGCTGGCATAGCGGTAGGTGGCCGCCTCGAAGAAGAGGCCTTGCTCCTCGTAGCGCCGTCCCACATCCAGCGTGTCCCCGTTGTCGAAGGTGTAGGTCCGCCCGTCCATGGGGAAGTCCACGGGATAGAAGTGGATCCGGGTGGCCTCCGCCTTCACGGCGTAGTCCCCCTCCACGAAGACGTAAGGGTACCGCCTGAAGCGCGTCAGCTGCCCCGTGTACACATCGCCGTTCTCGAAGGTGAGCCGCCCCTTGCAGGGGATGACCCCGTCCGTCCTCACCGGGTAGCCCTCCACCAGGTCCCGGTAGTGCTCCACGGTGCCTTCGAAGAGCATCCTGCCGAAGCGCACCTTGGCGAAGGCGCCGGCTTCCAGGCTGCCTTCCAGCAGCATCAGATCGGGATAGTTGCCCCGGTTCAGGGGCAGCCACTGGAAATGGCTGGCATACCGCGGCGCCTTGCGCGGCATGGGGATGGGGATCATGGGGTGGAGGAACCGGGGTCCCGAGCCCGGCTGCTGGGCCGGCAGCGCCCCGGCCAGGCCCAGCAGGCAAAGGGTGGTGAGCAGGATCGAACGGAGCATGGCGAGGTTCATGCGCACCGGCCCTCGGATGGAAGGAAGCGTGGAGATGGCTGCCCCTATTTCACGGAAATCGGCTGCGGATGCAATGGAAAAAAACGGGGCGGGACCCCACACCCGCCCCCGCGTCAAAGATCGGCGTCCTCCGTCCCCACCGGGAAGGCCCGGCTGTAGAGGATCAGATCCATGACAGGGGCTTCCAGGTCCTGGGCCCTCAGGTGCGAGGCGATCTGCCCCCGGTGGTGGGCGCCGTGGAGGGCCACGTGAAGCAGGATATCCCCCAGGGGCGTCTCGAAGGGCTCTCCCCGGGTGGTGCGGTAGGTGATCGCCTCCGCCAGGCGGTGGGGGGTGATCGAGGCGGCCAGGGCCTCGAAGGCGGGGAGCGTGGCCCCGGACAGGGTCCGGCAGGCCTCCAGGTCCAGGGGCGTCCAGGGGACGAGGGGGGCCGGGTCGCGCCCCTCGATGCGGGCCAGCCAGATCGCCTCGGCCGCGACCACGTGGGCCATCAGGGTGACGGCCGCGGCCGGGGGCTCAGAAAGGGCTTCCAGCGCCTCGAAGGCCCTGCCGTCGGCCCAGGCAAGGTGGCGGAAGAGTCGCATGAGCCAGGCATTCATGGAGCCCCCTTGGGAGGGAATCATCTTCGGTCATGGCGGCGGAAAAGACGAGGGGCTACTCGAAGAACCCCACCAGCAGCACGCTCAATTCCACCTCCCGCTTCAGGCTGATGCGGGCGGCGACGCTTTCGGCCCCCAGGCCGTAGGCGAGGCGGTCCAGGGGGAGGGTGGCGCGGTACGACCAGGTGGCCACATCGGCGCCGTTGCGCCCCTCCGCGGCGGTGAACGGGATCTCCAGCTCCCGGGAGACCCCGTGCATGGACAGGGTCCCCTGGACGAGGATCCGGTCCCCCTCCCGCCGGGCCCGGTCCCCCTGGAAGGTGATCCGGGGGTAGCGGGCCGCGTCGAAGAAGTCCGGCGTCCGGAGATGGTCGTCCCGGAGCCGGTTCCCCGTGTCGATGGACCGGGCCTCGATGTCCAGGCGGATGGAGACCCCTTCCAGGGTGGCGGGATCGCCCTTGATGTCCGCCTTGTACCGGGTGAAGCGCCCCGGCACGTCGAAGAGGGGCGTGACGGCCTTGAACCCCAGGACGGTGTGGTTCGTGTCGACGCGGAAGTGCTTCACCTGCCCCAGGACGGGCAGGGTCGCCAGCAGGACGGGAACGAGGGCACGCAGCATGCGCATGGGATCTCCGGACGGAAGGGGGCCGGGAGGCGGGCTCTCCCCGTCTCCCGCGCGGCTTGGAAAGGGTTGCGGAAGGGCTCCCGGGGCCTGCTCAGGCCGGGAGGGCGAAACCGGCGATGGCCCCCCGGTCCACCAGGTCCCGGAGCAGGGTCTCCACCGCAGGGAAGTCCGGGATGCCGAGGCGGTCCACCACCTCGCCCAGGGTCCCGGCCTGGGCCTGGACCAGCAGGGCCGCCGTCGCTTCCGTCAGCTCCAGGATCCGGGCTTCGCCCTCCGCGTCCCGGAAGGCCAGAAGGCAGGTGGTCTCCCGGGGGGGCGCCGGGGCGTCCACCTGGGCGCGATGGACGGCGTGGGCGTAGGCGATGACCTGGGCCGTGGGATCCAGGACGATGCGGGCGGCCCGTAAGGGCTCCCGCCCATCCACCGGCGGGGGTTCCTGGTCGGGAAGGCGCGCCACCACCGCTTCCAGCAACTCGAAGTGGGCCAGTTCCGCCAGGAAGGGCCACCGGTCCTGCCCCCAGCGGCTCTCCACGAGCCAGCCCAGGAAGGTGGGGGCGATGTCCCGGTAGTGGGGGCTGGAAAGGCACCGGGCCCCGAGGAAGGCGTCCACCGCTCCCTCCCAGGCGCCCTCCGTCTCCAGGAGGGCCCTCAGGACGGGGAACATGTCCTCCAGGGGCTCCACCAGGCTGAGGCGGGCCAGTTCCCGGTACGTGCCCAGGCGTTCCCGCCACCGGTCCAGGGCCCGCCGGTGGCCGGGGGCCAGGCCCTCGAAGGCCGTCGCTTCCCCCTCGGGTTCCAGCACGAGGGCGGCCAAGGTGCGCTGGAGGGGCAGGAGCATGGGCTCAGGCACGGGCCCTCCCCGGAACCGCCAGCACGGCGTCGTAGGCCTCCTGGATCCGCCCGCGCTCCGCCAGGAGCACCTCCAGGTCCGGGATGTGGTTGTCCCGCTCCAGGAGCACCGGGACGGGCCGCCCCAGGCGGGCCAGGGCCCACTGCATCAGCTCGATGACGGGATCGGCCACCTCCGCCCCGTGGGTGTCGAGGGTGAGGTCCCCGAAGGTCCGGTGCCCGGCGATGTGCATCTGCACGACCCGGTCGAGGGGCATGCGCGCCAGCCATTCCCGCGGATCGAAGCCGAAGTTCAGGGCGTTGACGTACACGTTGTTGATGTCCAGCAGCCAGCCCGAATCCGCCCCCTCCAGCACCTCCGTGATGAAGGCGGCCTCGTCCATTTCCCCCTGCCCCAGTTCGGCGTAGTACGTGATGTTCTCCAGGATGAGGGGCACCGGCAGCCGGGCCTGGAGCTCCTTCACCCGCGCGACGGTGTGGGCCACCGCCTCCCGGGTGAAGGGGAGGGGCAGAAGTTCGTGGAGGCTGCTTCCGTCCACCGAGGTGAAGCACAGGTGCTCGGAATGCCAGGGGGTCCCCGTCTCCAGGAGGAAGGCCCGGAGCCCCCCCAGGTAGTCCTCGTCCCAGGCATCGAAGCCCCCCACGGAAAGGGAGAGCCCATGGGTCAGGACGGCGTCCCGTTCGAGGACGGCCCGGGCCAGGCGGTGGTTCCGCCCCCCCTCCCCGATGACGTTCTCCGGGCAGGTCTCCCAGAACGGGACCCCATGCCCGGGCAGGGCCGCCACCCGCTCCAGGTGGGAACGCCGGAGCCCGACGCCCACGCCCGAGAATCCCCCTCGACCCATGGCATCCTCCCGGCCGGGACCCGCGCGCCTACTTCTTTTCCTTGCCGCAGCTGCCTTCCTTCTTGTCCTTGCCGCAGCTCCCCTCCTTCTTGCCCTTCTTGTCCTTGCTGCCGCAGGAACCGGCGCCGCAGGAGCCGTCCTTGGCCTTGCCCTTCTTCTCCTTGTCGCTGGCGGGGGGCTTGGCGGTATCGTCCTTCTTCCCGTCCTGGGCGCCGCAGCTTCCGGAAAGCACGAGGGCGGAGCCGGCCCCGGAGGTGGCGAGGGGGGCCGCGCCCAGGGGCGCGGAGCCGCCCGCGAAGATCGCTCCGGCGGTGAAGAGGGTGGCGGCGCTGACGAGCCGGTTGACCATGGTGTTCTCCTTGCGGCAATGCCGCTCCAGGGGCCCCGACGGGCCCGGTTGGGTGGGGCGTCCCGGATTGTTCCTGAGACGCGTTCTCGGGTTCCTGGTCTTAGGGTGCGGCCCGGGGAACGGGTGTGACACCCTTTTTCAGGACTTCAACAGCCGCAGTCCCGGCCGCCGGGGCCCCCTTCCCGGATGCGGGCCAGGGCCCCGGCCAGGGCCTCCCGGGCCTCCGGGGCGGGCGCCTCCGGGGCCTCCAGCGCCTTCCGGCCCAGGGCCGGCAGGGCCTCCAGGACCCTGCGCAGGGCATCGCAGGCGCGGCAGATCAGCAGGTGGACCCGGATCCCCAGGCGCCGGCGGAAGGGGGGCGCGCCCTCCAGGTACTCCGTCAGTTCCTCCTCCACCTCCGGGCAGGAGGGGATGAACCAGAACGCCTTCTTCATGGGCGCCTCCCGCTCAGGTGGGACTTCAGGCGCCCCTGCAGGGCCATGCGCGCCCGGTGCAGGCGCTGCCGGACCAGGGCGAGGCTGATGCCCAGATTGGAGGCGATGGCCTCGGTCTCCCACTCCTCCAGGTCCTTGAGCACGAACACGATCCGGTGGGTCTCGGGGATCTCGTCCAGGGCCTTGAGGATCAACGCGCGCATTTCAGCCTGCTCCATGTGGTCCAGGGCCTCGGCCTCCACGCTCCAGTCCAGGGAACCCTCCACCTCCATGGGGCGCCCCTCGCCGTCCCCGTGTGACACCCGGACCTCCATCCCCTCCTCCCGGCGCCGGACCCGGGACCGCCGCACCATCAGGGCGGCGTTGACGCACACCGGGTAGGCCCAGGTGGTGAACCGGCTCCGCCCCTCGAAGCGCGGCAGGTCCCGGTGGATCCCGATCAGGGCCTCCTGGAGCGCGTCCTGGGCGTCCTGGGCGTTCCCCAGGATCCGGACGATGGCGTTGTAGAAGAGGGACAGGTGCGGCTCCACCAGGGCCCCGAAGGCCTCCGGGTCCCCGGCCTGGGCTCGGGCGAGCGTTTCCGCTTCCGTGGGTATATCGGGCATCACCGCTCCAGTCTCCCCGGGCCCCACCTCCGAGGCAAGGCGCCGATGGCCCGGCGGTGCGCTCGGAAAACCTCAAGCCCTTCCAGGTCCATGCGCGGATGTCTGCTCGTTCGGTTGTGCTTCCTTATCCCCCCGGGACTCCAGGCGACCGTCCAAGGAAAGCGGCCCCGCCCCCGACACCAGGAAGAAGGCGGTGACCGCCAGCATCTGGATCGCCTGGAACCGCTCCTTGTACGGCCTTCCCGGGAGCGCCACCAGCAGCGCCACGAGGAAGTTCAGGATGAGGGGCACCGCCACCGCCCTGACCCAGAGACCCGCCATGAGGGCCGCCCCACCGAAGAACTCCACCCCGTGGACGAGGTAGGCCGCCGCCAGGGGGAACGGGATCCCGATGGAGGCCAGGTAGACCGCGAACTCCCGTTGGGCCGCGGGCATGAAGGCGTGCGGGAAGCTGGCGTGGATCAGGTGGAACCCGAACACCAGCCTCAGGAGGACCAGGCCGAAGGGACCGAGGCCCTCCAAGCGTTGCACCCAGGATGGGAGGCGGCGCGCCATGCGGATTCCTTTCCATGGGGCCCCCGGGGAGCCCCCGCCAGACTGGGCGAGGCCGGGTCGGGCCGCAATGACCTCCCGGGTCATGGCGCCGGGACCCCTCCCATCCCCAGCGCCTCCCGGAATTCCTCCTCCGTGTAGCGCGGCGTGATGTGCTGCGGACAGTTCCAGTCGTACCCCTCGACCCGGATGCGCAGGAGGCGCTCCACGGCCCCGGCCCCCTGGGGCCTGACCGCCTGGGCCAGCTCCGGCGCCTCCCCGGGGAGGAGCACGTCCGCCCTCCCCAGGATCTTCAGGCGTGCCTGGAGGGGGTAGCTCATGAGGAAGAGGCAGACCCGGTCGTTCCCCATGAGGTTTCCCGCGGAAAGCAGCTGACGGTTCCCCGGAAAATCCGCAAAGGCGAGGGTCGCGTCATCCAGCACCTTCAGGAAGCCCTTGGGGCCTCCCCGGTGCTGGATGAAGCCATGGTCGACTCCAGAAGGGGAAGCGGGATCCCGCTTCAGGCGGTGGTGAGCGGGGCGGCCTTCGGGAAATCCACGGTCGTATCGGCCACATGGTTGAGGTAGTTGGTGAAGATGTTCACGGCCACATGGGCGACGGCCTCCACCAGATCCTCGTCGTCCAGGCCAGCCTCCCGGGCGGCTTCGAGATCGAGGGGAGAGACCTTCCCGCGCTCCCGGACCACGGTACGGGCGAAGGCCACGAAGGCCGCCTCGCGCCGGCCGGCGGGAACGCCGCCCCGGGCCTGCAGGATGGCGTCCGCATCCAGGCCCACCATCTTGCCGATCGCGCTGTGCGCGCTCAGGCAGTACTCGCAGCCGTTGGCCTCGGCCACCGCCAGGGCCAGCATCTCGCGGGTCCTGGCATCGAGGCGGCCCGCGCCGAGGGCCTCGGAGGCCCCCAGGTAGGCCTTGAGGGCCGCCGGGGACTGGGCCAGGGTGAGGAACAGATTGGGTACGCGCCCCAGCTTGGCCTTCACGGCCTGCAGGACCGGGGCGGCCTCGGGAGAGGCCTGGCTGGGATCGACGGGGAGGATGTTGGCCATGGTGGGCTCCTTGGGATGCGTGCGGAAGGCACCCCCCGAATGTGGCACCCTGGTCAGGCCCGAAGGTGACGCAGGGTCCGAGAAAGCAGACCAGGAGTCCAGCATGCGAGACGACGCGATCCAGCCCCTCTTCGAGCACTTCCGGATCCGCGCGCGCACATTCTTCACGGGCAACCTGTGTTCCATCGCCAGCTTCGACACGGCCTCGGGCGAAGGCCACCTGCACCTGGCGCGGGGAGGACGCGGAGAGATCCGCTACACCTCCGGCCGCAGGCCCCTGAAGCTGGAAGCCCCCTGCCTCGTCTTCTACCCCCGGGGGCTCCCCCACCACCTCGTTCCCGCCCAGCCCGAAGGCCTGGACCTGGTGTGCGCCACCGTCACCTTCGGCACGGGCGTGGGCTGCCCCCTGGCCCAGGCCCTGCCCGAAGTGACGGTCCTGGGGGTGGACCAGGTGGGGCCCCTGGCCGACGTCATCTTCCAGGAGGCCTTCGGGAAGGCCGAAGGCAGCCAGGCCATCGTGAACCGCCTCTGCGAGGTGGTCCTCGTCCACTTCGTCCGCCATGCCCTGGAGCATGGCCAGGCCCAGGCGGGACTCCTGGCGGGCCTCGTCCATCCCCAGCTCCGCGGCGCCCTCAGCCGGATCCACGCCGAGCCCTCCCGGCCCTGGACCATGGACGATATGGCCGGGGCCTCCGGCATGTCCCGCAGCGGTTTCGCCGCCCTGTTCAAGCAGATCGTGGGCATCACCCCCGGCGAACACCTGGCGCGGTTCCGCATCTCCGTCGCCCAGGAACTGCTCAGCCGCGGCATGCCCCTGAAGATCGCCGCCTTCGAGGTCGGATACGGAAGCGCCACGGCCCTGTCCCGGGCCTTCCGGGGCCTGACGGGCGTTTCGCCCAGGGCCTGGCTCAAGCTTCAGCAGCAGGCCGTTTCCACCACCCGGCCATAGATCCCCCGGAGCGTCCCGCCCATCGTCGCGCACCCCTGCCCTTCTCCGAGGGCCGGGGACAGCCCGGGATGGCCCACCTCCACCCCGCCGCCGGGGGTCTCGCGGACTATCACCCGCAGCGGCGCATCGGTCAGGGCCCCGGGGCATTCCTCCAGGAGGCGGATCAGGAACCGGGGATGGAAGAAGAGCAACTGCCGCAGGGGCGGAATGGCGTGGCCCTCCCGGGCCACCAGGCCCTGGGTATCGATCTCGTGGATGAGCCACAGACCCTCCGCCCCGATGGCGAGCCTGAGGCGCTCGAGGGTCGCCTCGAAGCCGTGCCGCGAGGCCTTCCAGGTGGAGGCAGGGGATTCCCCCTGGGAAGTCGTCCCGATCGTGGCCATGGATCCTCCTCGTCCCCCGCGCCTTGAGCCGGGAACACCAGCTTGGGGGAAAGGCCCCGCCACGGGATGACCCGGAGTCCAGGAAACCACCCGGATCCTCCAGTGATGGCCAGGACCCTGGCGCCCACCGACCGGATCCGGCAGGTTCAACGATTCCATCGGCGGTGGCTTCCTCCGTGCCATCCGGCGGCTGGCCGCTCCTGTAGGGGAGGATCGCCCGCCGGAAAGGAGAGCTATGTCGCCGCGGTCCCGCCGGAAGCCGATTCCGCCTTCAACCCGGCGGAGCACTTGGGACAGATCCCATGCGTGAAACTCGCGCTGGAGTGCTCCGAGACATAGGATTCAATGGCCTGCCAGTACCCCGTGTCGTCGCGCACGCATTTGCACCAGGCGCAGATGGGCAGGAGCCCGCTGAGGATCCGGACCTCGGACAGGGCCTGCGCCAGCGCGTCGCGCTGGGCCAGGGCGTGGAGATGCCTGAACACCAGGATGGCGGAAAGCACGGCCAGGGCCATGAACCCGACGAGGAACTGCCAGGCCCGCTGCCGCCATTCCCGCAGGGTCTGGGCCTTGTCGAAGCCCACGACGATATCCAGCGGAATCCCGTCGACCTTGCTGATCGCCCAGATCCGTTCGCGCCCGTCCATGGGGGAGACATCCAGGAACGAAAGACTGCCCCCCTGCCCTCCCAGGCGAGGCAGGGCCCCGATGACCCGCTGGAGGTTGCCGATGCCCGATGGATTCGGCGGATTGGCGGCCAGCAGGATTCCGTCCTCATCCATCATGGCCATGGTGTCGTGTTGGCCAAGGTGGATGGACGCGAGCCAGGCCTGGGCCCGGGTGAGCATGATCGCGGCCACGGCCCCGCCCAGGAACCTCCCGTCGGGGGAGAGCATGGGGCGCGAAACGAGGATGGCCGGCTGCCTATTGGCGGAGCGGCTGGCGGGCACGTACTCGATGTATACGGTGTCTTCCAGCACGGGCGTCCGTTCCGGTCGCAGCTTGGAATTGCTGCGGATCCCCAGCACCCGTTCATCCGCGACCGCCGTGAAGACGCACCGCCTGTCCACGAACCCCAGCCCCCACACGCCGGGCAGGGTCTTCAGCTTTTCCCGGACAAAGGCACACAACCGCCTTCGGACGCGCGGATCCGAACCGGCCGCGTCCAGCTCGGCGGGGGTCACCTTGGTGGTGATATCCCGCAGCACGTAATCCGTGCTGGTGATCGTCGTGCCGTACCATTGGGTCATGAACTTGGCGGTCTGGATGGCCAGGCCGGATCGCTCCGCCAGGATGGAGCGACGGCTGACATGCAGGTCCCTCGCCATCCAGATCCCCATGGCCGCGAACGTGCATGCGAGCAGGGTGAAATGCAGGAATCCGGGGCCAGAACGGTGGGACTTGGGTTCTTGCGACACGGTCATGGCTTGCTCCACTTTCCCATGCCCCAAGGGCCGGAAACGGGGGGTGCGGCTGTGCGATTGCTTACCAGGAGCATATCACCGTGCCAGACACCCCCATGGCCCGGCCGCGGGCGCTTCGACAGGCATGGAGGCCTTGCCGGGCATGCCGCAAAGCCCATCCAACCGCGGTCCAGCCCCTCCCGATGGAACCCGTCTCCCCGGGAGAAGCCGAGGCGCCGGAAGCCTGGAAGGCGCCTTCGCCGGCGATTCAGCGCCCCGCCTCGAGGGCCTCCTGCAGCTTCCGCCGCTGGGGGGCGCTCACGGGCACCCGCAGTTCCCCCGCCGTCACCGCGATCCCCCCCTTGGCGCCCAGCTGGAGTTCCCGCAGCCGGTCCAGGTTGAGGAGCCAGGAGCGGTGGACCCGGACGAATCCCACGGGGCCCAGCCGGGCTTCCAGCGAGGCCATGGTCCCCCTCACCGGATAGGCGTCCTTCCCCCGGTACACCCACGCATAGTTGCCCTCCGCCTCGACGGCGTCCACCTCGTCGGCGGACAGCACGACGACCCTCCTGTCCACCTGGATCACGAAGCGCTCCGGCCGGGGCCGGCGCTCCACGGAGGCCAGCAGGGCCTCCAGTTCCCCCTGGTGCTCGACGGCCCTGGCCCCCCGCAGGACGGCCTTGACCCGCGAAAGCGTCTCCCGGAGGCGCTCCATGCCGAAGGGCTTCAGCAGGTAATCCAGGGCCCGGGCCTGGAAGGCCTGGAGGGCGAACCGGTCGTAGGCCGTCGCGAAGACCGTGAGGGGCCGCTCCCCCGGGGCCAGGGCCTCGAGCACCTCGAACCCGTCGAGCTCGGGCATCTGGATGTCCAGGAACAGGAGATCGGGCTGGAGGAGCCGGATCGCCTCCAGGGCCCGGGCCCCGTCCAGGCACGCCCCCACGACCTCCACCTCCGGATCCGCCCGGAGGAGATCCCGGAGCCGCTCCAGCGCCAGGGGCTCGTCATCCACGAGAAGGGTGCGGATGGTCATTTCCCGGTCTCCGGCCCCTCGGCGAAATGGAGGGGGAGGCGCATGGCCACCTGGAAACCCCCCTCCGGACCGGGGCCCGCGCTCAGGGTGGCCTCCGGGCCGTACAGGTGGAGCAGGCGCTCCCGGGTATTGGCGAGACCGACCCCCAGCCCCCCCTTCCGGGGCGCCTTGGCCCCGAGCCCGTCGTCCTCCACGGCGAGGCAGAAGACCTTCCCCTCCGCCCAGGCCCTGACGGTCACCTTCCCCCCCGTGGCGCGGGGCGCCAGGCCATGGCGGATCGCGTTCTCAACCAGGGGCTGGAGCAGAAAGGCAGGCACGAGGGCCTCCATCAGCGGCGGTTCCGCCTGGACCTCCAGGGCAAGACGTCCAGGAAAGCGGACGGACTCGATCTCGAAGTAGCGCCGGGCGATCTCCAGTTCCCTTCGAAAGGGCGTCTCCAGGCCGCCGCCCTCCTCCAGTGTGCTGCGGAGGAAATCGGTCAGGGAGAGGATCATCCTTTCCGCCCCGTCCGGGTCGCGCCGCAGGAGCGCCGTCACGGAATTGAGGGCGTTGAACAGGAAGTGGGGATTGAGCTGCATCCTCAGCATCCGGAGCTGGGCGTGGGCCAGCTGACGCTCCTTGTCCCATTCCCGCAGCACATAGGTTCCGGCGTACAGGAGCGAGACGGATCCGAAGTACTGGAAGGCGTTGCCGATGAGACTCGCCCAGTAGGCGCCCGGCGGCATCTGGGCCAGGATCTCCCGGGCCTCCCCCCAGGATCCCGTCAAGGCGCAGAGACCGGCGTAGACGGCCCAGGACAGCGCGAACTGCGCGGGCACGTACAGGAGGATGCCGGCGCCGTGCCTGATCAGGACGGCTTTCCAATGGCCCCGCCGCAGGGGCGTCCTCCGGACCAGGCCCGCCAGGAGGAAGAGCGCCGGGACCAGGGCGGCCCAGGCCCCCAGGGACATGAGGAAGCTCCGCCAGATGGGCCAGTGCACCCGCATGGCGCCCGTGGCGCCCTCCTGGGGCCTGAAGCTGAGGTAGCGCGCGGTTCCCGACAGCAGCGCCAGGATGAGCAGCGCCATGAGGGCGAGCAGGGCGTAGCGAAGGACGACGGCGGCACGCGCCTTCCTCCATCCCGCCATCGCCATCCTGCCCTCCAGGGAGACCCCCATTCTGCCATCTCCGGCCGGGCCCCGGCCATGCGCGGGAGCCGGGGGGGTTCAGGGAATCCGCGCCGCCACGATCTCCCTTTCCCCGACCCGGAAGGCGATCCGCGGCTCGCCCTGGGCGTTCCGTCCCAGGGTTCCGGTGAGGCCGCTGGCGGGAACCCGGAGCTCCCCGGCCGGGCCCACCCGGCAGAGCTCCGCGGGGAAGCCGCCCCTTTCGAAGGCGAGGCGCCCGTTCCTGAGGCTGAGGGTCACCGCGCTCCGGCCGAGCTGGTACCGGCCCACGAAGGGCTGGAGAAGCCCGGGATCGGCGGGAGCCTCGGCCGCGGCGGGCTCCGAGGCGAAGGCGTACAGCGTGTTGTCGTCCGAAGGCACCAGGATCCGGCCCCCGGCCAGCGCCAGGGAACCGTTGACGGGCCCCTCCGCGCCGAAGAGCCCTCCGGCCACCAGCCCCGTCTCCAGATCCAGCACATAGGTGTAGGCCCCCTCCGTCCCCACGTACACGAAGCCGCCCGCCACCACCGGGGATCCCAGCACCCGGTACCGGAGGGAGACCCGCCACACCTCCTCGCCGGTCCCGGCGTCCAGGGCCTGGAGGAACTGCTCGTCGGAGCTCCCCACGATCACCTTGCCCCCCGCCACCGCGGGCGACGTGAGCACCCAGGATCCGTTGGGGTGGGGCCGGCGCCACCTCAAGGCCCCGGTCCGGGCGTCCAGGGCGAAGACGGAGGCCGAACGGGAACCCACGAACACCGTCCCCTCCCACACGGCGGGCGACGACTGGATGCCCCCGCCCGTGTCGAAGGCCCATCGCTTCTCCCCCGTCGCCGCATCCAGGGCGTAGACCTGGCCATCGAAACCGCCCACGTACACCGTCCCGTCCTTCACCGCGGGGCTCGAGCGCACCCGCTGGGCCGTGGGGAAGGCCCAGCGCCGCTTCCCGGACTTCAGGTCCAGGGCGAAGACCTGGCCGCTCCCGCTCCCGAAATAGACCGAGCCTCCCTCCACGCAGGGCGACGAGACCCAGAAATCCCATCCCACATCGTCACCCGGCCGGGGCGGCAGATCCGCCCCCCCGGCGAAGGTCCAGACCGTCCGGCCCGTGCGGAGATCCAGCGCCCTCGCCACATTGTCCCGGCCCTGGAAGACCACGAGGCCCTGGGCGATGGCCGGGGAGCACGGGATGGGGCCCCCGACGTCCAGCCCCCACGCCTCCCGTCCCTTCTCCAGGTCCACGGCCCGAAAACGCCCGTCGTCGCTGCCGAAGAAGGCCATCCCCCCCGCCGCGGCGGGAGTGGAGCGCACCTTCCCCTTCGTAGCGAAGGACCAGGCCAGGCCCTTGGGCAGGCGCCCGGGGCCTTCCACCCGGCCGAGATGATCGGGACCGACCCGGTACATGGCCGCTTCCTGGGCGAGAACGCCCGGGGCCAGCATCATCGAAACGAACACCATGCCTAGGTTCAAGGGAAGCTCCTTTGGCCTCCACCCTACCCCCCCCACCGTCCAGGCCCCAGCCTCCCGGGACGAACGGGGGGCAGGCTGGGACGAAATGGCGATGGGGGGGGCCCCGTGCCCCGTTCCCGCCAGACAAGTTGACAGTTTGAGGTGAAGGAAATCCCCCACCAGGAGAGGATTTCCCCATGAGCAAAAACAAGCCCCAGCCCCTTCCGGAGGGTGCCGCCGGAACGGAGCGTAGCAAAGTGGAGGTGGCACCCTCCGGGCGCCGCGGCGCACCGGGTCGGCGTTCGGTGGATGACAAGGTTTCGGCCATCCGCGAACTGCTGGCCGGCAAGGCAACTGTGGACCAGCTGGCCCTGCGCTTCGGTGTCAAGGCGGAGACCATCGAGGGCTGGCGGGAGGAGGCGATGGCGGCCATCGACACGGCCTTCCGCAAAGGGCCAAGCCCTGAAGAGCGTGCCCTGGCCCGGCAGTATGGCGCCCTCCAGAAGGCGTTCACGGACCTGGCCATCCGCCACGAGCTGGCGACGAGGTACATCGAATCCCACCCCCGAAAGCCCAGGAAGTCATAGCGATGGACCGGCAGACTTCCCTGGGCCAAGCGAGCACCTCGCACCTTTGCCGGACCTTCGGCCTCTCCCGCCAGGCCCTCCATGCGGCCAGCAAGCCACGCCCCGAACGGCAGCCGCGGCCTCCCCGGACGGGGCCTTGGCTGGCGGTGGAGGTTCTCAAACCCGCCATCCAGAAGGCCGTCCAGGAGCATCCCGCCTGGGGCGTGCGCAAGGTTTGGGCGCTGCTGCGCTCGGAGGGCCTCCAGGCCTCCCAGAAGCGGATCTACGCCCTCATGCGCGGCCTGGGCCTGTTGCTCCCGGGAAGCGGCGGGGAACGCCTTCCAGGCCCCCGCGGGCATGTGGTGGTCCCGGACAGCAATCGTCGGTGGGCCACCGACCTGACCACCGTCTGGACCAAGCAGGATGGGGTCGTCGCTGTCGCGCCGGTGGTGGACTGCGGGGACCGTGTCTGCCTGGCCCTGCACGTCTCCCTCAGCCAGGAGGCCAGGGCCATGCTGGCCCCGGTCCGGGAGGCATGCCTCAAGGCCTTCGGCCGGCCTGGGCACGTCCCGCATGACTTGGAGCTCCGCACCGATCACGGCACCCAGTACACGGCATCCGACTGCCGCGACTTCTGCCAGGAGTGGTACCTGGACCACACCTTCGCCCCCGTTGGCAGGCCAACGGGCAACGCTGTGGCCGAGCGGCTGATCCAGACCCTGAAGGTGGAGTG